>NZ_JBYEXN010000079.1:0-310 GCF_057621855.1 Parazoarcus sp. PS-13 R2A | reverse complement strand
CAGCGAGATCACCACCGGCATGTCGGCGCCGCCGATCGGCATCACCAGCACCGTGCCGAGCGCGAGCGCGAGCACGAAGAAGATGAACACTTCAAAGCCGCTCGGTTGCGCCGAGTAGCTCACCGTCAGGCCCACGCCGAAGGTGGCCAGCGCGAGGAAGAAGTTGACGTTGTTCTGCGCCGGCAGCCGGATCGCTTTCTTCATGATCCCCTGCAGCTTGGCAAAGGCCACGCAGGAGCCGGAGAAGGCCACCGCACCGATGATCGCGCCCAGCGCCATCAGGGTGGAGGTGATGCCGTCGTGCGCTGCA
>NZ_JBYEXN010000078.1:0-310 GCF_057621855.1 Parazoarcus sp. PS-13 R2A | reverse complement strand
CGCAGCGCACGACGGCATCACCTCCACCCTGATGGCGCTGGGCGCGATCATCGGTGCGGTGGCCTTCTCCGGCTCCTGCGTGGCCTTTGCCAAGCTGCAGGGGATCATGAAGAAGGCGATCCGGCTGCCGGCGCAGAACAACGTCAACTTCTTCCTCGCGCTGGCCACCTTCGGCGTGGGCCTGACGGTGAGCTACTCGACCCAGGCCAGCGGCTTTGAGGTGTTCATCTTCTTCGTGCTTGCGCTCGCGCTCGGCACGGTGCTGGTGATGCCGATCGGCGGCGCCGACATGCCGGTGGTGATCTCGCTA
>NZ_JBYEXN010000077.1:0-310 GCF_057621855.1 Parazoarcus sp. PS-13 R2A | reverse complement strand
TCGCGTCACCGCCTTGGCTTCGAGGATGCGCTCGCCCACCTTGGGCAGGGTGCGCCGTGGCAGGGCGACCGCACTCGGGTCGATGGTCTTCTGCTTCGCCTTCACCGGCACGAAGCGGGTGAGGATGGGCCACAGGCCGTCGCGGGCACGCTGCAGCACCAGCACCATCATCAGGCCGAACACAATCACCTCGAAGTTGCCGCTGGTGCCGAGGATGCGCGGCAGCAGATCCTGCAGCCACTGCTTGAGGATGGTGATTACGCCCGCACCGACGAGCGCACCCCACACGTGACCGGCACCGCCGACCACG
>NZ_JBYEXN010000076.1:0-310 GCF_057621855.1 Parazoarcus sp. PS-13 R2A | reverse complement strand
GCGCGTCACCGCCTTGGCTTCGAGAATGCGCTCGCCCACCTTGGGCAGGGTGCGCCGTGGCAGGGCGACCGCACTCGGGTCGATGGTCTTCTGCTTCGCCTTCACCGGTACGAAGCGGGTGAGGATGGGCCACAGGCCGTCGCGGGCACGCTGCAGCACCAGCACCATCATCAGGCCGAACACGATCACTTCGAAGTTGCCGCTGGTGCCGAGGATGCGCGGCAGCAGATCCTGCAGCCACTGCTTGAGGATGGTGATTACGCCCGCACCGACGAGCGCGCCCCACACGTGACCGGCACCGCCGACCACA
>NZ_JBYEXN010000075.1:0-312 GCF_057621855.1 Parazoarcus sp. PS-13 R2A | reverse complement strand
GCCGATCACCAGTTGCACCGGATCTTCCGGGTCGGCGTGGCCGAGGGCGACCATGGCGCCGATCAGCACCACGCCGTGCACGAAGTTCGAGCCCGACATCAGCGGCGTGTGCAGAATCACCGGCACGCGCGAGATGACTTCGTAGCCGGCAAACGCGGCCAGCATGAAAATGTAGAGTGCGGCAAAGCCTTCCATGATGTCT
The DNA here is from genome assembly GCF_057621855.1 of Parazoarcus sp. PS-13 R2A. NCBI lineage: Bacteria > Pseudomonadati > Pseudomonadota > Betaproteobacteria > Rhodocyclales > Zoogloeaceae > Parazoarcus > Parazoarcus sp. PS-13 R2A. The sequence continues at coordinate 110 of NZ_JBYEXN010000075.1, read as the reverse complement.
CTCCTTACAGACCGAGGATCTGCTTCACACCCGCGTGGCGCACTTCGCCCGCGTGGGTGAGACAGCATCCGGCCATGACTTCGTCTTCCCAGTCGAGCGCGAGCGCGCCA
>NZ_JBYEXN010000074.1:0-312 GCF_057621855.1 Parazoarcus sp. PS-13 R2A | reverse complement strand
ACCGATCACCAGTTGCACCGGATCTTCCGGGTCGGCGTGGCCGAGGGCGACCATGGCGCCGATCAGCACCACGCCGTGCACGAAGTTCGAGCCCGACATCAGCGGCGTGTGCAGGATCACCGGCACGCGCGAGATGACTTCGTAGCCGGCAAACGCGGCCAGCATGAAAATGTAGAGTGCGGCAAAGCCTTCCATGATGTCTCTCCTTACAGACCGAGGATCTGCTTCACGCCCGCGTGGCGCACTTCGCCCGCGTGGGTGAGACAGCATCCGGCCATGACTTCGTCTTCCCAGTCGAGCGCGAGCGCGCCG
>NZ_JBYEXN010000073.1:0-317 GCF_057621855.1 Parazoarcus sp. PS-13 R2A | reverse complement strand
AAGCCTTCGGCCACCAGCGGACTGCCGGTGCTCATCAGCGCCCTCACGCTGGCGAGGCTGTGCGTTTCACGTGGCTTGAGGCCGAACTTGGCCGCGGCGTCGATGAACTTGGCCGAGGTGCCGAAGTGGGTCATGCCTTCGGCGTCGGCGTAGTCGAACAGAATGGTGTTGTCGCTGGCGAAGGGCGAGCCGTCGTACAGCAGCAGGGTCGCCTCGGCGGCGAGGCCGGACACCAGCCAGTTCCACATCATCCAGCCGCAGGTGGTGAAGTAGAACACCCTGTCCTTCGGCTTGACGTCGCTGTGCAGACGGTGTTC
>NZ_JBYEXN010000072.1:0-335 GCF_057621855.1 Parazoarcus sp. PS-13 R2A | reverse complement strand
AGCTCGGCCTGGCGCATGGACCGCGAGGAAGAAGCGCGCCTCTTGGCCGAAGCCGCCCGTCAGATCGAGCGCGTGGGCCTTGCGGACCACATGTTCGACGAAGCCGGCAGCCTCGCCCTCGGTCAGCAGCGCATCATGGAGATCGCCCGCGCGCTGTGCTCCGACCCCTGCCTGCTGCTGCTCGACGAGCCCGCGGCCGGGCTGCGCTTCAAGGAGAAGCAGGCGCTCGGTGAGCTGCTGAAGAAACTCAAGGCCGAAGGCATGGCCACGCTGCTGGTCGAGCACGACATGGACTTCGTCATGGGCCTGGTCGACCGGGTGGTGGTGATGGAGTT
>NZ_JBYEXN010000071.1:0-356 GCF_057621855.1 Parazoarcus sp. PS-13 R2A | reverse complement strand
CACTTGTTCAGGAACACGATGATGTACGGAACACCAACCTGACGCGCCAGCAGAATGTGCTCGCGAGTCTGGGGCATCGGGCCGTCAGCGGCCGAACACACCAGGATCGCGCCGTCCATCTGCGCAGCACCGGTAATCATGTTCTTCACGTAGTCAGCGTGACCCGGGCAGTCAACGTGAGCGTAGTGACGATTCTCGGTTTCGTACTCGACGTGTGCGGTGTTGATCGTGATACCGCGTGCCTTTTCTTCAGGCGCGCTGTCGATCGACGCATAGTCCTTGGCCTCGCCACCGAACTTCTTCGACAGAATCGTCGTGATTGCCGCCGTCAGCGTGGTCTTGCCATGGTCAACGTG
>NZ_JBYEXN010000070.1:0-427 GCF_057621855.1 Parazoarcus sp. PS-13 R2A | reverse complement strand
TCCACCGTCATCTCGCCGAAGAGCTCGCGCTTCTCGGGCACCAGGTTCATGCCGCGCGCGACCATGCGCTCGACTTCGGGCACCGACTCGATGCTGCCGTCGAACTGCACCTGCCCCCTGGAGCCGAGCACGCCCATGATGGCCGACAGCATCGTGGTCTTGCCCGCGCCGTTGGGGCCGATCACGGTCACGATCTGGCCTTCGCCCACCACCAGGTTGGCGTTGGAGAGCGCCTCGACCTTGCCGTAGGACACGCACAGGTCCTGGATCTCGAGCACCTTGTTCTTCGGGGTGTTGGCGGCGCTTGCCGCGTCGTTCGGTGTGTTTGCCATGTTGGTTTCCATCACTCCACCCCACCGAGATAGGCTTCCAGCACCGCGGGGTCTTTCTGCACGTCTTCGGGCAGGCCTTCGGCGATCTTCTCGCC
>NZ_JBYEXN010000069.1:0-428 GCF_057621855.1 Parazoarcus sp. PS-13 R2A | reverse complement strand
CCGGCCTCGGCCAGCAGCACGTTCATGTGCCCTGGCATCCGCCCCGCCACCGGGTGAATGGCAAACACCACCTCCACCCCGCCCTCTTCGAGCAGCTGCGCCATCTCCCACACCTTGTGCTGCGCCCCGGCCACCGCCATGCCGTAACCGGGCACGATGACGACCTTGCTCGCGTAACGCATCACCGACGCGGCATCGAGCGCGGAGAACTCCTTCATCGTGCCTTCGATGGCCTCGCCCTCACCCTCTGCCGCCGCGCCGGTGAGCGGTGCGAAGATGATGTTCTTGATCGGGCGGTTCATCGCCTTGGCCATCAACTGCGTGAGCAGCGTACCCGAGGCACCGACCACGATACCGGCCACGATCAGCGCGGGGTTGCCGAGCACGAAGCCTTCGAAGCCCACGGCCAGACCGGTGAAGGCGTTGAG
>NZ_JBYEXN010000068.1:0-440 GCF_057621855.1 Parazoarcus sp. PS-13 R2A | reverse complement strand
TTGGCGAGGTCGGCGGCGTGGGCGGCGAGCTTGTAGGTGATGATGCCTTCCTTCACGTCCTGCTTGTTGGGCAGGCCGAGGTGCTCCTTGGGCGTCACGTAGCACAGCATCGCGGTGCCGTACCAGCCGATGGTGGCCGCACCGATGCCGCTGGTGATGTGGTCGTAGCCGGGGGCGATGTCGGTGGTGAGCGGTCCGAGGGTGTAGAAGGGCGCTTCATGGCACTGCTCGAGTTGCAGGTCCATGTTTTCCTTGATCATGTGCATCGGCACGTGGCCGGGGCCCTCGATCATCACCTGCACGTCGTGCTTCCACGCGATCTGGGTGAGTTCGCCCAGGGTCTTGAGCTCGCCGAGCTGGGCTTCGTCGTTGGCGTCGTAGATCGAGCCCGGACGCAGGCCGTCGCCGAGGCTGAAGGCCACGTCGTAGGCCTTCATGAT
>NZ_JBYEXN010000067.1:0-462 GCF_057621855.1 Parazoarcus sp. PS-13 R2A | reverse complement strand
CCTTCGTGCCGAACGCGAACTGGAACGGCGAGACGAACTTCACCTACGCCTCGGTCGATGACCTTGGTCTGGAAGACAGCACCCCGGCCACCGCCACGGTGACGGTGAGCCCGGTCAACGATGCCCCCGAAACCGCCGCGACCAGCGCGAGCGGCGCAGAAGACGCCGCCTCGATCCCGGTCAGCCTGTCCGGTAGTGACGTTGACGGCACGGTGGATCACTTCGTGATCAAGACGCTGCCGCTCAACGGCACGCTGCCGCTCAACGGCACGCTGCTGCTCAACGGCAACCCGGTCGCCGTGGGCACCGAGATCCCGGCCACCGGCAACGGTGCCACGGTCACCTTCGTGCCGAACGCGAACTGGAATGGCGAGACGAACTTCACCTACGCCTCGGTCGATGACCAGGGTCTGGAAGACGGCACCCCGGCCACGGGCGTGATTACGGTCACCCCGGTCAACG
>NZ_JBYEXN010000066.1:0-466 GCF_057621855.1 Parazoarcus sp. PS-13 R2A | reverse complement strand
ACAGCCTCAATCAATGGCCAAAAAGCTATCCGGAGATGCGGGTGCAAGTAGAGGCCTATATTCAGGCGATGACCGGCTTGGGCAAGCATCTGCTGGGCATGTTGGCTCTTTCGCTGGAGCTGCCTGAAAACTACTTCGCTGAAGGAGTTGAACGGCCAATGATCACTAACCGGTTGCTGCACTATCCGCCGCAGCCCCGCGTTGGCGATGGCAACCAGATCGGTGCAGGAGCCCATACCGACTGGGGCATGATCACCATGCTCCTGCAGGATGATGTCGGTGGCCTAGAGGTGCGCAATGCGGACGGCGAATGGATTCGTGCGCCCCATATCCCCAACACCTTCATCATCAACTTGGGCGACATGGTGCCGGTGCTCACCCGCGGGATCTATCGCTCCAACATGCACCGCGTCCTCAACCTCAATCCCGAACGGCACCGTTATTCGGTTCCAACGTTCTTCGATCC
>NZ_JBYEXN010000065.1:0-496 GCF_057621855.1 Parazoarcus sp. PS-13 R2A | reverse complement strand
ATGGTGGTGTGGCTTGACGAAGTCAGCATACATGCGCGCATGCGGCACCTTGCCCAGATCGTGCGCCATGTGCACATAGGGCACGACCACCACGCGATGCACCGAAGGCAGCTGGCGCGCAATGTCGCCCAGCTTGTCGAGGCAATCGATGGTCTTGCCGCCATAGAAGTAACCGTCGCAGGCAATCAGCACCTTGGGCTCGCTCTGGCCGAAGCGGTCGAGCACGCCCTGCACGCCGAAATCGGGTGAGGCCGAGGTGAAGATCGCGCCAATGCTGGCCGCAGCGAGCATGGCCACGATGGTTTCCGGCATGTTGGGCATGAAGGCCGCGACACGGTCGCCCTTTGTCACGCCCTGCTCGCGCAGTGCCGCGGCAAACTGCGCCACGGCGCGGTACAGCTCGCCATGCGACATGCGGTTCTTGACCTGATCCTCGCCCCAGAACACCAGCGCATCGTGACTGTCGCGGCTGCGCAGCAGATTCTGTGCAAAGTTG
>NZ_JBYEXN010000064.1:0-496 GCF_057621855.1 Parazoarcus sp. PS-13 R2A | reverse complement strand
GTGGTGGTGTGGCTTGACGAAGTCTGCATACATGCGCGCATGCGGCACCTTGCCCAGATCGTGCGCCATGTGCACATAGGGCACGACCACCACGCGGAGCACCGACGGCAGCTGGCGGGCGATGTCGCCCAGCTTGTCGAGGCAACCGATGGTCTTGCCGCCATAGAAGTAACCGTCGCAGGCAATCAGCACCTTGGGCTCGCTCTGACCGAAGCGGTCGAGCACGCCCTGCACGCCGAAATCGGGTGAGGCCGAGGTGAAAATCGCGCCAATGCTGGCCGCAGCGAGCATGGCCACGATGGTTTCCGGCATGTTGGGCATGAAGGCCGCGACGCGGTCGCCCTTCGTCACGCCCTGCTCGCGCAGTGCCGCGGCAAACTGAGCCACGGCGCGGTACAGCTCGCCATGCGACATGCGGTTCTTGACCTGATCCTCGCCCCAGAACACCAGCGCGTCGTGACTGTCGCGGCTGCGCAGCAGATTCTGTGCAAAGTTC
>NZ_JBYEXN010000063.1:0-496 GCF_057621855.1 Parazoarcus sp. PS-13 R2A | reverse complement strand
ACTCGTGCTGCTCACCGGCGTGGGCGGACTCACCAGCTTCGGTCAGGCGGCCTTCGTCGGCCTCGGGGCCTACACCACCGGGGTGCTCACCACTGCCACCGAGCTGCCGGGCTGGCTGTCGTGGCTGGGTGGCTCGCCGTGGCTGGCGCTGGTGGTCGGGTTGGTGTTCACCGCGACCGTGGCCATCGTGCTCGGCTCGCTCACGCTCAAGCTCTCCGGCCACTTCCTGCCGCTGGGCACGATCGCGTGGGGTATCTCGCTGTATTTCCTGTTTGGCACCATGGAGACCCTCGGTGGGCACACCGGTCTCACCGGCATTCCGCCGATCTCGATCTTTGGCTGGGAGCTCGATCAGGGTGAGGAGATCTTCTACCTGATCTGGGCCTTCCTGCTGTCGGCCGTGCTCACCACGCAGAACCTGCTCGACTCGCGCGAAGGCCGTGCGATCCGCGCCTTGAAGGGCGGCATGGTGATGGCCGAGGCGATGGGGGTGAAT
>NZ_JBYEXN010000062.1:0-496 GCF_057621855.1 Parazoarcus sp. PS-13 R2A | reverse complement strand
GCTGGTGCTGCTCACCGGCGTGGGCGGACTCACCAGCTTCGGTCAGGCAGCCTTCGTCGGCCTCGGGGCCTACACCACCGGGGTGCTCACCACCGCGACCGAACTGCCGGGCTGGCTGTCGTGGCTGGGTGGTTCGCCGTGGCTGGCGCTCGTGGTCGGACTGGTGTTCACCGCGACCGTGGCCATCGTGCTCGGCTCGCTCACGCTGAAACTCTCCGGCCACTTCCTGCCGCTGGGCACGATCGCGTGGGGCATCTCGCTGTATTTCCTCTTCGGCACCATGGAGACCCTCGGTGGCCACACTGGTCTCACCGGCATCCCGCCGATCTCGATCTTCGGCTGGGAGCTCGATCAGGGTGAGGAGATCTTCTACCTGATCTGGGCCTTCCTGCTGTCAGCCGTGCTCACCACGCAGAACCTGCTCGACTCGCGCGAAGGCCGTGCGATCCGCGCCTTGAAGGGCGGCATGGTGATGGCCGAAGCGATGGGGGTGAAC
>NZ_JBYEXN010000061.1:0-521 GCF_057621855.1 Parazoarcus sp. PS-13 R2A | reverse complement strand
AGCTACCTGCACAACGATTCCTTCCCCGCGAGCCATCCGCTGTGGTGCGGCCCGCTGGGCTACCAGGGTTCGAAGGCGGCGATGAAGCTGATTGCGCAGGCCGACGTGGTGGTGGCGCTGGGTTCGCGTCTGGGCCCCTTCGGTACCCTGCCCCAGCACGGCATGGACTACTGGCCCAAGAACGCGAAGATCATCCAGATCGACGCCGACAACAAGATGCTCGGCCTGGTGAAGAAGATCTCGGTCGGGATCTGCGGCGATGCGAAGGCGGCCGCCGTGGCGCTGACCCGTCGTCTGGAAGGCAAGACCCTGGCGTGCGATGCCGACAAGGCTGCCCGCGCGCAGAAGATCGCCGACGAGAAGGCGGCGTGGGAGAAGGAGCTCGACGAGTGGACGCACGAGAAGGATGCCTTCAGCCTCGACATGATCGAGGAGAACGCGAAGGAGAAGACCTTCCAGGGTGGCGACTATCTGCATCCGCGTCAGGTGCTGCGTGAGCTCGAGAAGGCGATGCCCGAGGA
>NZ_JBYEXN010000060.1:0-617 GCF_057621855.1 Parazoarcus sp. PS-13 R2A | reverse complement strand
CTTCGGCGCTCCTCGCTCGCTGATCAAGCGGCTCAAGACCTCGATGACGCGCTCCGAGCGGATGCTGCCCGCGACGTCGATCGCCAGCGCCTCGCGGGTGTGCTCGTCGATGACCGTTAGGCACTTGAGCTGCTGGCCGTTGGCGCAGGTATCGAACACGAAGTCGTAAGCCCAAATCCCGTTCGCCTCCGATGCGCGCTCGACCTGATCGCGCTGACTGGCCACCCGGCGGCGCGGTCGCTTGCGCGGTACCTGCAAGCCCGCTTTGTGCCACAGCCGCCAGGTGCGGCCGATGCTCAGCCGGTGCCCGGCGCGACGAAGAAAGATGCGGATGCGTCGGTAGCCGTAGCGCGGGTACTGCGCTGCCAATCGCCGCATCTCGCCGATCAGCGGACGATCACGCTCATCGAGCCGCGACGCATAGCCAAGTGCCGAGCGCGACACGCACAACAATGCGCACGCTCGACGCTGCGAAATGCCTCGCTTCACTGCGTAAAGCACCTGCGCTCGGCGCGCGCAGGTGCTCACCATTTTTTTGCCGTGATCTCCTTCATCACGTCGATCTCCAGATCCCGCTCGGCCAGCATCTTCTTGAGTCGCGCGTTCTCGGCCTCCAG
>NZ_JBYEXN010000059.1:0-632 GCF_057621855.1 Parazoarcus sp. PS-13 R2A | reverse complement strand
CCGGTGCTGCCGGTGTGGCGCGGCGAGATCCAGTGTCGTGGTCTGGGCATGGCGGTGGATGTGTGGGACGACGACGGCAATCCGGTACGCGGCGAGAAGGGCGAGCTGGTGTGCGCCAAACCCTTCCCGGTGATGCCGCTTGGCTTCTGGGGTGACGATGATGGCAGCAAGTACCACGCAGCCTACTTCGACCGTTTCCCCAACGTCTGGTGTCATGGCGACTTCTGCGAGATCACCGCGCACGGCGGACTGGTGATCTACGGCCGTTCCGACGCCACGCTCAACCCGGGCGGGGTGCGCATCGGCACGGCGGAGATCTATCGTCAGGTCGAGAAGCTGCACGAAGTCGTCGAGTCGCTGGTGATCGGGCAGGACTGGCCACCGCAGAACCCGAGCGACGTGCGCGTGGTGCTCTTCGTCAAGCTGCGCGAGGGGATGGCTCTGGACGACGACTTGATCAAGCGCATCAAGCAGACCATTCGTGACAACACCACGCCGCGCCATGTGCCGGCCAAGGTGCTGCAGGTGACCGACATCCCGCGCACCAAGAGCGGCAAGATCGTGGAACTCGCGGTGCGTCATGTGGTGCACGGACGCCCGGTCAAGAATCAGGAGGCGCTGGCCAATCCGGA
>NZ_JBYEXN010000058.1:0-698 GCF_057621855.1 Parazoarcus sp. PS-13 R2A | reverse complement strand
CGCCAGCCTAAAGTTCGTTTCAATCTCACTTATCGGAACTCTTCGTACCGGTTTCGATATAAAACCATCCCTAACAGGAGACAGCGCATCATGAGCGATCAGAACAGCCAAGCCAACCGGTCCGTGCCCGTCGGTCCCACCCGCATGACCCCTTCCGAGGCCTTCGTCGAGACCCTGGTCTCGAACGGCGTGACCGACATGTTCGGCATCATGGGCTCGGCCTTCATGGATGCGATGGATATCTTCGCGCCGGCCGGCATCCGCCTGATCCCGGTGGTGCATGAGCAGGGCGCCGGCCACATGGCCGATGGCTTCTCCCGCGTCTCGGGTCGCCACGGCGTGGTGATCGGCCAGAACGGCCCCGGCATCTCCAACTGCGTGACCGCGATCGGCGCCGCCTTCTGGGCCCACAGCCCGGTGGTGATCGTGACCCCGGAGACGGGCACCATGGGCATGGGGCTGGGTGGTTTCCAGGAGTGCAACCAGCTGCCGATGTTCCAGGAGTTCACCAAGTACCAGGGCCACGTGACCCACCCGGCCCGCATGGCCGAGTACACCGGCCGCTGTTTCGATCGCGCCATGAGCGAGATGGGCCCGACCCAGCTGAACATTCCGCGTGACTATTTCTACGGCGACATTACCTGCGAGATTCCGAAGCCCGCCCGTCTGGACCGTGGCGCCGGTGGCGAGCACTCGCT
>NZ_JBYEXN010000057.1:0-833 GCF_057621855.1 Parazoarcus sp. PS-13 R2A | reverse complement strand
ACGGCGCCACTGCTCGATGACGACGCGCGCCTCAAGGCGGTTGCGAAAGTATTCCATGGATAGGCACTCGTCGCGGAACTTGCCGTTGAAGCTTTCGTCGGTGCCGTTTTGCCATGGCTTGCCCGGTTGCGACAGCGCCATCTGCAATCCCTCATCGGTCGCCCACTGGAGCAACCGCGTCGAGACGAACTCCGGGCCGTTGTCCGAGCGCAAGGCTTTCGGTGCTCCGCGCTCGCTGATCAAGCGGCTCAAGACCTCGATGACGCGCTCCGAGCGGATGCTGCCCGCGACGTCGATCGCCAGCGCCTCGCGGGTGTGCTCGTCGATGACCGTTAGGCATTTAAGTTGCTGGCCGTTCGCGCAGGTATCGAACACGAAGTCGTAAGCCCAAATCCCGTTCGCCTCTGATGCGCGCTCGACCTGGTCGCGCTGACTGGCAACCCGACGGCGCGGTCGCTTGCGCGGCACCTGCAAGGCCGCTTTGTGCCACAGCCGCCAGGTGCGGCCGATGCTCAGCAGGTGGCCCGCGCGACGAAGAAAGATGCGGATGCGTCGGTAGCCGTAGCGCGGGTACTGCGCTGCCAATCGCCGCATCTCACCGATCAGCGGACGATCACGCTCATCGAGCCGCGACACATAGCCAAGCGCCGAGCGCGACACGCACAACAAGACGCACGCTCGACGCTGCGAAACGCCTCGCTTCACTGCGTAAAGCACCTGCGCTCGGCGCGCGCAGGTGCTCACCATTTTTTTGCCGTGATCTCCTTCATCACGTCGATCTCCAGATCCCGCTCGGCCAGCATCTTCTTGAGCCGCGCGTTCTCGGCCTCCAA
>NZ_JBYEXN010000056.1:0-959 GCF_057621855.1 Parazoarcus sp. PS-13 R2A | reverse complement strand
CACCTTTGCCTCCAAGCTGACCCTGGGCGACGGCAAGGCCAGCGTGATGCGTGAAATCGACGGGGGTCTCGAGACCCTGTCGATCTCGCTGCCGGCGGTGGTCACCACCGACCTGCGCCTGAACGAACCGCGCTACGCCACGCTGCCCAACATCATGAAGGCGAAGAAGAAGCCGCTCGAGACGGTGAAGCCCGACGCGCTCGGCGTCGACGTCGCCCCGCGCCTGACCACGCTCAAGGTCTCCGAGCCGCCCAAGCGCAGCGCCGGTGTGCGCGTGGCCGACGTGGCCCAGCTGGTCGAGAAACTCAAGAACGAAGCGAAGGTGATCTGACATGTCCATTCTTGTAATTGCCGAACACGACAATCAGGCCATCAAGGCAGCCACCCTCAACACCGTCACTGCCGCCGCAGCGCTCGGCAGCGACGTGCATGTACTGATCGCCGGCAGTGCCTGCGGCGCAGCGGCCGCAGCCGCGGCGAAGATCGCCGGTGTGGCCAAGGTGCTGGTGGCCGATGCAGCCCACCTTGAAGCGCAGACCGCCGAGAACGTTGCCGAACTGGTGAAGGGGCTGGCTTCGGGTTACAGCCACATCCTGGTACCGGCCAGCAGCGCGGGCAAGAACATGCTGCCGCGCGTGGCAGCACAGCTGGACGTGGCCCAGATCAGCGACATCGTCGCCATCGAAGACGCCGACACCTTCGTGCGCCCGATCTATGCCGGCAACGCGCTGGCCACGGTCAAGAGTGCGGACGCGATCAAGCTCATCACCGTGCGCACCACCGCGTTTGAAGCGGCGGGCGAGGGCGGTGCGGCCGCCATCGAAGCCGTCACTGCGCCGGCCGATCTCGGACTGGCCACGCTGGTGAGCCGCGAGATCGTCAAGAGCGCCCGTCCCGAACTGGGCGCGGCCAAGGTCATCGTCTCCGGTGGTCGCGGTGTGGGCAGCGGCGAGAACTAT
>NZ_JBYEXN010000055.1:0-959 GCF_057621855.1 Parazoarcus sp. PS-13 R2A | reverse complement strand
GTAGTTCTCGCCGCTGCCCACACCGCGACCACCGGAGACGATGACCTTGGCCGCGCCCAGTTCGGGACGGGCGCTCTTGACGATCTCGCGGCTCACCAGCGTGGCCAGTCCGAGATCAGCCGGCGCGGTGACGGCTTCGATGGCGGCTGCACCGCCCTCGCCCGCCGCTTCAAACGCGGTGGTGCGCACGGTGATGAGCTTGATCGCGTCCGCGCTCTTGACCGTGGCCAGCGCGTTGCCGGCATAGATCGGGCGCACGAAGGTGTCGGCGTCTTCGATGGCAACGATGTCGCTGATCTGGGCCACGTCCAGCTGCGCTGCCACGCGCGGCAGCATGTTCTTGCCCGCGCTGCTGGCCGGTACCAGGATGTGGCTGTAACCCGAAGCCAGACCCTTCACCAGTTCGGCGACGTTCTCGGCGGTCTGCGCTTCGAGGTGGGCAGCATCGGCCACCAGCACCTTGGCCACACCGGCGATCTTCGCCGCGGCGTCGGCCGCTGCGCCGCAGGCACTGCCGGCGACCAGCACATGCACGTCGCTGCCGAGCGCTGCGGCGGCAGTGACGGTGTTGAGGGTGGCTGCCTTGATGGCCTGATTGTCGTGTTCGGCAATTACGAGAATGGACATGTCAGATCACCTTCGCTTCGTTCTTGAGTTTCTCGACCAACTGGGCCACGTCGGCCACGCGCACACCGGCGCTGCGCTTGGGCGGCTCGGAGACCTTGAGCGTGGTCAGGCGCGGCGCGACGTCGACGCCGAGCGCGTCGGGCTTCACCGTCTCGAGCGGCTTCTTCTTCGCCTTCATGATGTTGGGCAGCGTGGCGTAGCGCGGTTCGTTCAGGCGCAGGTCGGTGGTCACCACCGCCGGCAGCGAGATCGACAGGGTCTCCAGACCGCCGTCGATTTCACGCATCACGCTGCCCTTGCCGTCGGCCAGCGTCAGCTTGGAGGCGAAGGTC
>NZ_JBYEXN010000054.1:0-1064 GCF_057621855.1 Parazoarcus sp. PS-13 R2A | reverse complement strand
GTCGATACCAGCCACTTCACCGGCAACTATCCGCCGGCGGTCTCGATCGAGGCCTGCGTGTCCGAGTCCGACGAGGTCGAGGCACTCAAGGCGGCAAACTGGACCGAGATCCTGCCGGCGACGCCGCTCGGCCCGAACGCACACCACCTGCTCGAATGCGCGAGCGACGCGGCGTGGACGCATCTGCGCGTCAACATCTTCCCCGATGGCGGCATTGCCCGTCTGCGGGTGTATGGGCGCCCGGTGGGCGGTCTGGAAAATGCTGCACCTGATGCGCTGGTCGATCTGGTGGCGATGGAGAACGGCGGTCGTGCAGTGTCGTGGAACGACGCGAGCTTTGGTTCGTCGGCCGCGGCGCTGATGCTGCCCGGACCTGGCAAGAACATGGGTGACGGCTGGGAGACCCGCCGCCGCCGCGAGCCCGGTAACGACTGGTGCGTGCTCGAGCTGGGCGCGCCGGGCACGATCGAGAAGATCGAGGTCGACACCGCCTTCTTCAAGGGCAACTTCCCCGACCGCTGCTCGGTACAGGCCGCGTTCGTGACCGGCGGCACCGATCGCTCGATCACCACCGAGAGCATGTTCTGGCACACCCTGCTGCCCGAGCAGAAGCTGGCGGCGGATTCGATCCACACCTATGTCGAGGAGCTGGCGAAGCTCGGCACGGTGAGCCACGTGCGCTTCAACATCTTTCCCGACGGTGGCGTGTCGCGTCTGCGTCTGTGGGGCAAGGTCGCCGCGAAGTAAGCGCGGGACCACACCATGACCACACCCATCTCCATCCAGCCGCTTCGGGTCGAGCCGCTGAGCCGCGAGGCCTTCGCGCCTTTCGGCGAGGTTATCGAAGCCAGCGATGCGGTAAAGCACTTCACCATCAACGCCGGTAACACCGAGCGTTACCACGATCTGGCGAACATCGAACCCGGCGCAGACGGCCGGGTGATCGTATCCATCTTTCGCGGCCAGCCGCGCGCCCTGCCCTTCCGCGTCGAGATGATGGAGCGCCATCCGCTGGCGAGCCAGGCCTTCATCCCGATGTCGGGCAAGCCCTACCTGGTGGTGGT
>NZ_JBYEXN010000053.1:0-1276 GCF_057621855.1 Parazoarcus sp. PS-13 R2A | reverse complement strand
TGGCCCGCATGGCGCAGCCTCACCGCTGGCGCGCGCTCCAAGATCCTGCGCCGCTGGTTCGAGCTGCTGCTCGAGCACCAGGACGACCTCGCCGTGCTGATGACCTCCGAGCAGGGCAAGTCGCTTACCGAGGCCAAGGGCGAGATCGGCTATGCCGCCTCCTTCATCGAGTGGTTTGCCGAAGAGGGCAAGCGCATCTACGGTGACGTGATCCCCGGTCATCAGCCCGACAAGCGCATCGTCGTCACCAAGGAGCCGATCGGTGTGTGCGCCGCGATCACGCCGTGGAACTTCCCCTCCGCGATGATCACCCGCAAGGCCGGACCGGCGCTGGCCGCCGGTTGCACCATGGTGCTCAAGCCCGCCAGCCAGACCCCGCTGTCCGCACTGGCGCTGGCCGTGCTCGCCGAGCGCGCCGGCATTCCGAAGGGCGTGTTCAGCGTGGTCACCGGCTCGGCCGGCGAGATCGGCGGCGAACTCACCGCCAACCCCATCGTGCGCAAGCTCACCTTTACCGGCTCCACCGAGATCGGCATCAAGCTCGCCGCCCAGTGTGCGCCCACGATCAAGAAGCTCTCGCTCGAGCTCGGCGGCAACGCGCCCTTCATCGTCTTTGACGACGCCGACCTCGACGCCGCCGTCGAAGGGGCGCTCGCCTCCAAGTACCGCAACAGCGGCCAGACCTGCGTGTGCGCTAACCGCCTGCTGGTGCAGGACGGCGTGTATGACGCCTTCGCCGAGAAGCTCGCCGCCGCCGTGGCCAAGCTCAAGGTTGGCAACGGGCTGGAGGCCGGCACCACCCAGGGCCCGCTGATCGACATGAACGCGGTCGAGAAAGTCGAAGAGCACATCGCCGACGCACTGTCCAAGGGCGCACGCCTGATGACCGGCGGCAAGCGCCATGCGCTCGGCCACACCTTCTTCGAGCCCACCATCCTTGCCGACGTAACCCCGGCCATGAAAGTGGCGAAGGAAGAGACCTTCGGCCCCGTCGCCCCGCTGTTCCGCTTCAAGGATGAGGCCGAGGCCATCCGCATGGCCAACGACACCGAGTTCGGTCTGGCCGCCTACTTCTACGCCGCCGGCATGAACCGCGTGTGGCGCGTCTCCGGTGCCCTTGAGTACGGCATCGTCGGCATCAACACCGGGATCATCTCCACCGAGGTCGCCCCCTTCGGCGGCGTGAAGTCCTCCGGTCTCGGACGCGAAGGTTCCAAGTACGGCATCGAGGATTACCTCGAGATCAAATACCTGTGCATGGGCGGCGTGCAGTAAG
>NZ_JBYEXN010000052.1:0-1305 GCF_057621855.1 Parazoarcus sp. PS-13 R2A | reverse complement strand
AGAAGAGGAGATGCCAGATGGCCACAGGGGTTAAGAGAACGCAGCGCGATTACACGATGGCTTTTAAGCTGGCCGTCGTGGAGCAGGTGGAAAAAGGCGAGCTGACCTACAGAGAGGCGCAGGCGCGCTATGGGATCCAGGGTCGCTCGACCGTTCTGGTCTGGTTGCGCAAGCATGGTCGCCAGAACTGGGGGCCGGTGGCACACTACGGTGGTATGACCAAGCCAACTCGCCCCTCGCCAAGCCAGCCCCTGACGCCGGAGCAACGGATCAAGGAGCTGGAAACCCTGCTCAAAGAGTCCGAGGAGAAATCCCTGTTCTTTGAAGCGGTGATCGACGTGCTCGAGAAGGACTACGGGGTGCGCGTCGTAAAAAAGCCTTTGGGCAAGTCCTCGCGCAAGCGTCCGTCGAAGGATTGAGCGTCTCGAGGGCTTGCCGTTACATGGGCGTGAGCCGTCAAGCCCACTACCAGTGGCAGCGCCGAAGAGCGGCCGATGAGCGCAAACACGAGCGCATCGTGGCGCTGGTCAAGCATAGGCGGATGCGTCAGCCTAAAATGGGGACGCGCAAGCTGCACCACCTGATTTCCCCGGCGTTGTGCGCAGAGGGCATCGGTATTGGACGCGATGCACTGTTCGATCTGCTACGCGCCCGTCGCCTGCTGGTGCCGACCCGGCGCGCCTATCACAAGACGACAGACAGCCACCATCGCTTCAGGCGCCATCCGAACCTGCTCAAAGCTGGTCCCGAGCAAGTCCGACCCCAAGGTAGCGAGCAGGTTTGGGTTGCCGACATCACTTACCTGCCCACACGGGAGCGCTGCGCTTATCTTAGCTTGGTCACCGATGCGTACTCGCGCAAGATCGTCGGCTACCACGTCCATGACAGCCTGCACGCCGAGCACGTCGCCAAGGCGCTGAAGATGGCGCTCAGGAGGCGACTCACGAGCGGGCCGCTTGTGCACCATTCTGATCGCGGCATTCAGTATTGCTCAAACGAGTACCAGCGCATTCACCGCAAGCATGGACTGAGGTGTTCAATGACCGATGGCTACGACTGCTACCAGAATGCCTTGGCTGAACGCGTCAATGGCATTCTCAAGAACGAACTGCTACTCCAGGTGCCGCTGGATTTGCACCAAGCTCGTCAGATGGTGGACCAGTCCGTCGCCATCTACAACGCCGAGCGCCCGCACTGCTCGCTACAATTGAAAACGCCCGATGAGGTTCATCGGGCGTCGTCTAAAACCAGTCGATAGACTGTTGATCGTCCTAAATTGGTGTCAACGCTATTTAGGACGGGTCA
>NZ_JBYEXN010000051.1:0-1637 GCF_057621855.1 Parazoarcus sp. PS-13 R2A | reverse complement strand
GAGGCTGTGTGGAAACGCTCTGAAATTTTGGGTGCTACAGGTCGGGTGGAGAAATTCTGCCCGCCAGTTTCGAGTTTTCCGGTTGGCATTCTGAACAGGAAGTGCAAAAAGGCCTGGTTAGGCCTGCATGGCTGCCTTTAGGTCTGCAATACCGACGATTTTCATGACTCGTTTCAGATTGTAGGCAAGGACATGCAGGCTCATTTCAGTACTGACCCGATCTAGAGTCCGGGTCAGGAAATGGGTGGCACCCATCCAATCCTTCAACGTGCCGAATGGATGCTCGACAGTCTGTCGTCGCGTCCGCATGGCTTCGGGTTTCTTATCGAGGCGTTTCTGCATCGCTTCCAGGCTGGATTCATATTTCCCGCGAGCAACGCGCCGATAGGGGCTTGGCGTACATTTCTCCTTCATCGCGCAGCGTGGGCAATCGGAGCTCCAGTATTTATGGATCAGCGCCCCACGTTCAACGGTTGAGAAACGCCAGATCAGTCGGCTGCCGGCCGGGCACTGATACTCACCGGTCTCTGGCTCGAAGACGAAATCCTCCTTGTCGAATCGGCCATTTGCTTTGGCCAAGGAAGTCATGGGCTTCGAAACAAACGGGGTGACGCCCGCGTCCTCGCAGGCGTGAATTTCCTCGCCGTGGTAATAGCCGCGGTCCGCAATGACCTGGAGATCGGGCGCAGCCATCGCCTCCTTGGCTTGCCTGGCCATCTTTGCCAGTTGGCGCCGGTCGCTACCGATATTGGTGACCTCGTGGGCAACGATGAGATGGTATTGGGTATCGACGGCCGTTTGAACGTTGTAGCCCACTAATCCTCGACTGGTACTGGTTGCCATGGCGCGGGCATCCGGATCGGTGAGCGAGATTTGCCCGGTGGGCGACTGATCCAATTGAGACTTAATTTCCTTCAGTTGCTCCATCCTGGCCTTCAGCGTTGCCATCTTCCCTTTGAGTCGTGTCGTTCTCGCTTCGGCAATCTCGGCAGGCTGGCGATCGGCGGTATCCATCTCAGTCAGATAGCGCTCGATGCACCGGTCAATTTCCTGCATCCGCTTTTCAAGTTTGCCCCGCGTGAAGTTGCGATCGTGGGCATTGACCGCTTTGAACTTGCTGCCATCAATGGCCACGACAGCTTGTGCAAAGAGATTCAGTTGGCGGCACAGCACAACAAACTGACGACAAGCGTTGCGGATGCCTTCACCGTTGTCTCGCCTGAAGTCTGCAATGGTCTTGAAATCCGGAGATAGCCTCCCGAGCAGCCACATCAATTCGATATTTCGTTGCGCCTCCCGCTCTAGCCGACGGCTTGATTGAATGCGATTGAGATAGCCGTAGACATAGAGCTTCAGCAGCGTCGATGGGTGATATGAAGGCCGTCCCGTAACAGCAGGCTCGACAAAGAAACCCAGGCAACCAAGATCGAGCTGGTCGACAAACAGATCAACAACACGGACCGGATTCTCCGCATCAATGTACTCGTCGAGTGATTCCGGCAGGAGCGTAATCTGCTGCCGATTGTCACCCTCAATGAAGCGCTTCATGCCAGCCTCCAGACATCTATCGTCATAGAGTATTTAACGCGTCAACCACCCGTTTGGAGTACACAGTTCGGGTCTTTTCACACAGCCTC
>NZ_JBYEXN010000050.1:0-1898 GCF_057621855.1 Parazoarcus sp. PS-13 R2A | reverse complement strand
GATGATGCCGCGGCGGGCGTAGTGCATCTGCGACACGTTGGCACCGGGCTTGGCGCGACGCGGCTTGCGATGCAGGCCGGGGAAGCGCAGTTCATCGAGCTTGGCGTCGGCGGCGCGGATGCGGCCGAACTCGGACGACAGGTCGGACAGCACCTCGGTGTCGCCACGCTCTTCGATCCAGCCGGCGCGCAGGGCGGGCAGGCCCGAGCGGATGTCGATCTTCGCAGCCGGGTCGGAGTAGGGGCCGGAGCAGTCGTAGACGTAGATGTCCGGGTTGGGCTCGCCGCCGAAACCGGTCGGGGTGTCGGCCTGCGAGATGGCGCGCATCGGCACCTGGATGTCGGGGCGCGAACCCTGAACATAGACCTTGCGCGAGTTCGGCAGCGGCGCGATGGCGGCTGCGTCGACGTGGGCGCTTGAGGCGATGAATTTTTCGTTGGCGTTCATGCGGTTCTCCGTTGCGGTCGGGCCGGGGTTGGGGCAGTCGCGGATGGGGCGGTTTCGATGCAGTGTCAGGCGCCGAAGGCGCGTGAGACATACACCACGCTGAGCATGTAGGTGGCCACGAAGATGGCCTCGCTGGACATCAGCACGATGGGCTTCCAGCCCAGGGCGGCAAGCTTTTCGAGCGAGGTCTTTACACCGAGTGCGGCAATCGAGATCACCAGGCACCAGCGCGAGATGTCGGAGCTGACCTCGACCACTTCGTGCGGCAGCCAGCCCATGCTGTTGGCGGCAGCCAGTGCGGCGAACACGACCAGGAACAGCGGCAGGATCGGGGTCTTTGCGCCCGGGGTTTCGCTCTTCTTGCGCTCGGCATGGAAGGTGAGGGCGAGGATCACGACCACCGGCATCAGCATGGCGACGCGGAACATCTTGGCCAGCGTTGCCGCATCACCGACTTCCGGGGAAATGATCAGGCCGGCACCCACCACCTGGGCGACGTCGTGGATCGAGCCGCCGAGGAAGAGACCGGCTTCGGCCGTACTGAGGCCGGCGCTCTTGACGATCAGCGGGTAGAGCACCATCGCCACGGTGGAGAAAATCGCGATACCGATGGCGGTGAGCAGGGTGTAGCGCTCGTTCTCGCGGGTATTGGGCAGCGTGGATGAGATCGCCATCGTCGCCGAGATGCCGCAGATGCCGGTGCCGCCGCCCGAGAGCAGGCCGAGCATGCTCGGCAGCCCCAGCAGGCGGGCCATCAGCAGACCGAAACCGATGGTCAGCGCGACGGCGCCGATGAGGGCACCGACACCGGCAAGACCGAGGTCGCTGACGTCACTGGCAACGATTCGTGCGCCCAGCAGTGCGACGCCGATGCGCACCAGTTTCTTGGCGGAGAACTCGATACCCGGGATGCACTTGTCGTTGTCCGACAGAAAGTGGAAGGCAATGCCGATCAGCAGTGCGTAGAGGAACTGCGGCCCGCCGTAGTGCTCGGAGACGAACGTGGCGGCGACCGCGATGACGGCGCAGAGCATCACGCCGGGGACCATTTTCTTCGTGCCGGCGAAGATGCCTGGCTGCGCAGCAGTTGTGGATGTGCTCATGGTGTCCTTGTGCGGGTCTCTGTCGGGGCCGGAGGTGTGTCTGGCGGGTGAAGGTCATGGCCTTCCCCGTCCACGTGTCTGGGTGCCCCGGCGTGGCCGGGGGCTTGCAGGCACATCCCCGAGTGGGGGCGTGCCTTGTTTCAGTCTCAGACGTAGTCCTTGTACTTGTCGAGATGACGCACGGGCTTGGACAGTGCATCGCGGCGGAAGGGGTCGCCGAGCTCACGGGTACACATGATCTCGATGATGGTGGTCTTGCCTTCGTTCATCTGCATGTCGATGGCCTTCTTCAGCGCGGGGCCGACATCCTCGATCCTGTCGACGGTGATGCCCTCGGCGCCCATGGCG
>NZ_JBYEXN010000049.1:0-4858 GCF_057621855.1 Parazoarcus sp. PS-13 R2A | reverse complement strand
AGCGCCCGCGCGCGAGGCGCCGACGGCGGCGCAACTGCGGGTGTTCGTGGCCCGTGGCGACCAGGGCGTGAACTACGCCACCGGCGTCTGGCACCACCCGCTGCTCGCACTCGGCGCGGTGTGCGACTTCCTCGTGGTCGACCGCGCAGGGCCGGGACACAACTGCGACGAGATCACCCTCGACACCGTCGGCCTGATCGACCACGTCCCGCTTTGAGTCACTGAGCGCGCAATAAACGAAATGGGCGGCCCGCCGGCTGAAACCGGCAGACCGCCCAAAGCAGTTCAGGCCACTCAGGGATGCGGGTGGTGTTCGATCCAGTGACGCGCAACATCCACGCGCCGGCACACCCACACGCGATCGTGCTTCTCGATATGGTCGAGGAAGCGCTGCAGCGCGCGGAAACGCCCCGGCCTTCCGAGCAGGCGGCAGTGCATGCCGACGCTCATCATGGCGGGACGCTCTTCGCCTTCGGCATACATCACGTCGAACGCGTCGCGCAGATACTCGAAGAACTCGTCGCCGTGCGAGAAGCCCTGCGGCAGCGCGAAGCGCATGTCGTTGGTGTCGAGCGTGTAAGGCACGATCAGGTGCGGCGTGGTGCTGCCGTCGGTTTTCTCGACCTGGGTCCAGAACGGCAGGTCGTCGCCATAGTAGTCGGAGTCATACAGAAAGCCGCCGTAGTCCGCGACGAGGCGCCGGGTGTTGGGGGAGTCGCGCCCGGTGTACCAGCCCAGCGCACGTTCGCCGGTGAGGCGCTCGATGATCTCCATGCCGATGCGCATGTGCTCGCGCTCGATCGCCTCATCCACGCCCTGATAGTGAATCCACTTCCAGCCATGACAGGCGATCTCGTGGCCGAGCTCGCGGAAGGCCGCGGTCATCTCGGGGTGACGCTCGAGCGCAGTCGACACACCGAAGATGGTCAGCGGCAGCCCGCGACGCTCGAACTCGCGCAGGATGCGCCATGCGCCGACCCGCGAGCCGTATTCGTAGATGCCTTCCATCGACATGTGGCGCTCGGGGTAGCTGGCAGCGTTGAACAGCTCGGACAGAAACTGTTCGCTGCCCGGGTCGCCGTGGAGCACGCAGTTCTCGCCACCCTCCTCGTAGTTCAGTACGAACTGCACCGCCACGCGGGCCTTGCCCGGCCAGTTGGCATGCGGCGGGTTGCGGCCGTAGCCGATGAGGTCGCGGGGGTATTTCGAATCAGGTTTCATGACGGGCTCTCCATGCGCACCGACGGCAGCGGCCACCTCGGGCCGGCTGCGCGTCGGCAGATCAGTTTTCGCAGAAGCGCTTGCAAGCGCTCCAGTTCTTCATCAACAGCCAGTAGCTCAGGCCCGCAGGCACCAGGCTGGCATACCAGGACACCGAGGAAAAGCTCAGCGCGACGCCGGCGCCGATGAGCGAGGCGACGATACCGGCGTAGTTCACACCGCGATAAGGGCCGTTCTCGTCATACAGTTTGCCCAGATCGAGCGTGCGGCGGCGGATGATGTAGTAATCCACGACCAGCACCGCGAAGATCGGCCCCAGGAATGCCGAATAGGTCTGCACAAAAAACTGCAGGCCGGCAGCGGACTCGTCCTTGACCAGTTCCCACGGGAAGGTGCAGAAGGCGAGCAGGCCGACGATGATCGCCGAACTGCGGAACGACAGCTTGAACACGTCCATCAGCACATAGGTTGGCGGCACCACGTTGTTGAGCACGTTGGTGGTGACCTGCGCAAAGGTGATGAAGAGCAGCGTCGCGATCAGCAGCGGCTTGTTGTCTACCGCGCTGGAAAACACCTGGATCGGATCGGCCACACCGGTCGCACCCGACACCATCAGCCCGATCAGGCCCATGAACAGCGTGCACGGCAGGATGGACATGGCGTAAATCGTCGTCAGCGGCGCACGGCGCACGCCTTTTTCGAGTTCGCGTGCATAGTCGCTGACGTTGAGCATCATGGTGCTGTAGATGCCGAGGAAGAGCATGGTCGCGCCCCAGAACGGCAGGCCCCAGGTGCCTTCGATGTTGACCAGCCGCTCGGTGATGACGTCGCCGTACTTGTCGATGACGCTGAAGAACATGTAGGTCAGCGACACCAGGATGAAGCCGCTGCCGATGTTCTCCAGCCACTTGATGCCCTGGAAGCCGAGCACCGACAGGCCGATCTGCAGGAACTGGAACACGATGAACCAGAACACCAGGTTGTCGAAGCCAAACAGTGAGGCCGACACCGCGTTGAGCGCCCCTGCCCCCACCCAGCTCTGGAAGCCATACCAGACGATGGCCGGCACCGCCCGTACCAGCCCCGGAAACTTGGTTCCGGCAAACCCGAACGCCGAGCGCGCCTGCACCACAAAGGGAATGCCGTACTTGTAGCCCGCAGCGCCGTTGATGGCCAGCGCGATACCGATCACGAAGCAGCCGACCGCGATGGCAACCGTGGCCTGCAACAGATTCAGCGTACCGACGATGCTCGAGCCCATGGCGAAGGTGCCGATCGACACGCAACCGCCGAACCATGCCAGCAGATAGGACCACTTGCCCATGATGCGGGTCTGCTGCGGCGCCAGGGATTCTTCACCCAGCCCCTTGCCGTGGCCGGTTGTGGCCGTGTGCTCGCTGCCCGGCTGCAGGCCGGGGGCACGAATTGCCTCGGTGTTACTCGTCATGGTGACGCTCCTTTTCGTTTGGGGATGCGGTGCGCGCACCGCGCGGTCTCACGCTTGCGGCGCCACTGTTCTGTGCAGTGGCTGTCGCGATTGCTCATGCACTCAGATAATCGAAGTGCCCGGTGAACTGCTTCGGGCGCGGAAAGGCGAGATCGCCATGCTTGCTGGTTTGCAGCCCCAGGCTGACGAGGGATTCGGCCAGCTTCACTGCAGCGGTCACGCCCTCGACGATCGGCAGGCCGACCGCGTCGCGGATCTGCGCGGTGAGGTCGGCCATACCGCCACAGCCAAGCACAATCGCACCTACACCGTCTTCGTCCCGCGCCCGGCGGCACTCTTCGATGATGCGGTCGAGCGCGCAGGCGCCATCGTCTTCGAGGTCGAGCACCGGTATTTCCGCGGCGCGCACGCGCCGGCAGTGGTGGGCAAAGCCATAGCTCTGCAGCAGGTGCTCGGCGATGATGCAGGTGCGACCGAGCGTGGTCACGATCGAGAAGCGTGTGCTGATCAGGGTGGCGAGATGAAAGGCGGCCTCGGCAATGCCGATCACCGGCGCACGGCTCAGCTCACGGGCGGCGAGCAGGCCGGGGTCGCCGAAGCACGCGATGATGTAGGCGTCGATGTTCTCCGTCTCGCCGCGACGGATTTCTTCGAGCACGCCGACCGCGCTGATCGCCTCGTCGAAATGGCTTTCGATCGAAACCGGACCCGCGAGCGGATTGCAGGCCGAGGTCTGCGTGCCGGCTGCGGCGACCCGCGCGGCCGCCTCGCCTATCTTCGCGGTCATGCTCGCGGTGGTGTTGGGGTTGATGAGCCTGATATGCATCTGCTGCTGTTCTCCTGGTTGCCACCCGTCCGCCGGACGGCCATAGCGTTTGATCAGGGCTGGCGGCGCTGGCGCTGCGCCACGTCGTCGAGGATCCGGCGCAGGTCTGGCGCCGAGGGGTTCTCTTCGAGCAGAACAACGCTGCGCTCCACCTCCCGCAGGTGACGCTCCATCCACTCGCGTGCGCCCTCGGCATCGCCTGCTGCGATCAGGTCGAGCACGTCGTGGTGCTCGGTATGGCGGCAACTTCCCGACATCGGCGAGCCATAGGTGGCAATCACCAACGAGGAGCGCGATACCAGTCCGGCAAGGATGTCGCTGATGGTGTCGTTCTCGGACAGACGGCTCAGTGCGACATGGAACTCGCCCGACAGATAGATGGATTCGCGGCGGTCGCCCCGCGCTTCGGCGTCCTGCTCACGCCGCACGATGTCGCGCAACTCGTCGAGCTTCGCCGGCGTGGCGCGCGCCACCACCTGTGCAATCGCACCGCACTCCACGATGCGACGCGCAGCGAACACATCCCGTGCCTCCTTGACTGTGGGCTGGGCCACCGTGGCGCCGCGGTTCATGCGGATGTCGACCAGGCGCTCGTAGGCCAGGCGCTGCAGCACCTTGCGGATACTGGTGCGGCTGACGCCAAAGGCCTCGGCCAGCGTGTCTTCCGGCAGCTTGGTTCCGGGCTCGAGATGGTTCTCCACGATGGCCGCGTAAAGATTGCGGTAGATCGCTTCGTCACGTCCGCTACCCGTCATGGTCTCTTCGCTCTGGAGTGAACCCAGATCAATGGGTGATCGTTTTTTGCTCAACTTTGCTTCTCCGCCATGCACGCTGAAGTCCTCGGAGGACCCTTTTCATTGGGCAAAGTTTAGAGCCTGTTTGTATACAAAACAATCGAATTTTGTGCTCATAAATACAATCAATCGAACTTCGATCAGCTTTCACCGAATCGCGCCCCACATGCACCACGGCGAGTCACAGAACGCCCAGTTAGCGTGCATGCGCACCACATCCGAAGCATCCTTCGCAGCCACCGCAAGATGGAAGAACGTTATTGAGGCGCCGACAGGAAAAGAATTTTGGCGGGTGCCGCAGGCTGTTCATGTGAACCACCCACTTGTATCAAATATTTTTTGTATACGATTTTATTGATCTGAAAATACAATGCAGCAGCAATCCCCTGGCCCCCGCTTCCGACCGGAAACGACTTCACGCACAGAGCGCCGCACCGCTGACCATGACGAGCGGCGTCGGGAGCTGCGGCCGGGGACGACCCGAACAGACACACAGGCGGTCCACGGACCCCAACAGAGGAGATTTAATCGATGGCCAGTCACACCCCCGGCGCCCCCGTCTTTGCCCAG
>NZ_JBYEXN010000048.1:0-5421 GCF_057621855.1 Parazoarcus sp. PS-13 R2A | reverse complement strand
GGTTTTGAAATAAAACGAAAACAGGGGTTGACGAGATAAGTTAAGTTGATCATAATCTCGCTTCTCTGCTGCAGGAACTGCAGCGGTTCTTTAAAAAATTGAACAATCGATAAGTGTGGGTGCTTGATCGCTGTGGCCATGAAACTGCTTAGGCAGTTTTGAGTTTCACAAAGATTAGGTGCTCATATGTCAGTAAAATGATTTTGAGTACTTTGTAGGATTAAACTTAAGAGTTTGATCCTGGCTCAGATTGAACGCTGGCGGCATGCTTTACACATGCAAGTCGAACGGCAGCGGGGGTGCTTGCACCTGCCGGCGAGTGGCGAACGGGTGAGTAATGCATCGGAACATGCCCAGTCATGGGGGATAACTACGCGAAAGCGTAGCTAATACCGCATACGCCCTGAGGGGGAAAGTGGGGGATCTTAGGACCTCACGTGATTGGAGTGGCCGATGTCAGATTAGCTAGTTGGTGAGGTAAAGGCTCACCAAGGCGACGATCTGTAGCGGGTCTGAGAGGATGATCCGCCACACTGGGACTGAGACACGGCCCAGACTCCTACGGGAGGCAGCAGTGGGGAATTTTGGACAATGGGCGCAAGCCTGATCCAGCCATGCCGCGTGAGTGAAGAAGGCCTTCGGGTTGTAAAGCTCTTTCGCAAGGGAAGAAAACGGCAAGGCTAATATCTTTGTCGGATGACGGTACCTTGACAAGAAGCACCGGCTAACTACGTGCCAGCAGCCGCGGTAATACGTAGGGTGCGAGCGTTAATCGGAATTACTGGGCGTAAAGCGTGCGCAGGCGGTTTTGTAAGACAGATGTGAAATCCCCGGGCTTAACCTGGGAACTGCGTTTGTGACTGCAAGGCTAGAGTACGGCAGAGGGGGGTGGAATTCCACGTGTAGCAGTGAAATGCGTAGATATGTGGAGGAACACCGATGGCGAAGGCAGCCCCCTGGGCCTGTACTGACGCTCATGCACGAAAGCGTGGGGAGCAAACAGGATTAGATACCCTGGTAGTCCACGCCCTAAACGATGTCAACTAGTTGTTCGGAGAGGTAACTTTCTGAGTAACGCAGCTAACGCGTGAAGTTGACCGCCTGGGGAGTACGGCCGCAAGGTTAAAACTCAAAGGAATTGACGGGGACCCGCACAAGCGGTGGATGATGTGGATTAATTCGATGCAACGCGAAAAACCTTACCTACCCTTGACATGTCTGGAACTTGTGAGAGATCACTTGGTGCCTTCGGGAGCCAGAACACAGGTGCTGCATGGCTGTCGTCAGCTCGTGTCGTGAGATGTTGGGTTAAGTCCCGCAACGAGCGCAACCCTTGTCATTAGTTGCCATCATTTAGTTGGGCACTCTAATGAGACTGCCGGTGACAAACCGGAGGAAGGTGGGGATGACGTCAAGTCCTCATGGCCCTTATGGGTAGGGCTTCACACGTCATACAATGGTCGGTACAGAGGGTTGCCAAGCCGCGAGGTGGAGCTAATCTCTTAAAGCCGATCGTAGTCCGGATCGTAGTCTGCAACTCGACTACGTGAAGTCGGAATCGCTAGTAATCGCAGATCAGCATGCTGCGGTGAATACGTTCCCGGGTCTTGTACACACCGCCCGTCACACCATGGGAGTGGGTTTCACCAGAAGTAGGTAGCTTAACCTTCGGGGGGGCGCTTACCACGGTGAGATTCATGACTGGGGTGAAGTCGTAACAAGGTAGCCGTATCGGAAGGTGCGGCTGGATCACCTCCTTTCAAGAGAAAGGTCGCAGTGGTCAAGTATCCACAACTTATCGGTTGTTCAAGCGAAGAGCCTCGAGTGTGAGGGTCTGTAGCTCAGCTGGTTAGAGCACCGTCTTGATAAGGCGGGGGTCGTTGGTTCGAACCCAACCAGACCCACCAAGCTATCGAAGGTGCGTTGGTCAGAATGGGGCTTTAGCTCAGCTGGGAGAGCGGCGGCTTTGCAAGCCGTAGGTCGTCGGTTCGATCCCGACAAGCTCCACCAGTATCTGATGCAAACCAGACGCTAGTCAGACAGTAGTCAGACACACAACGAGGTTCGAGAAGTCAGTCATGCATGGCCAGGGAAGCATTCTGGTGTTTATGCCTGACTTCTCGGGAAGGTCAAACTTCTCGATTGGCTCGCTCTTTAACAAAGTGGAAGAAGTATATATATGTGCAGCGTATCAGTAGATGCGTTGCACGGGTAGCGTGATTGCATTGAATCTCGCGTGCTGTGTCAGCGGCGCGACGAGGTTCGCACAAACGAGTTCGACCTGTGACCGGATCTTTGGGCGAAAGCCTGAGGGTCTAAGGTTATAGGATCAAGCGACTAAGTGCATGTGGTGGATGCCTTGGCGATCACAGGCGATGAAGGACGTGCAAGCCTGCGAAAAGCGGGGGGGAGCTGGCAATGGAGCTTTGATCCCCCGATATCCGAATGGGGAAACCCACTCCGCAAGGAGTATCCCGTACTGAATACATAGGTACGTGGAGGCGAACGCAGCGAACTGAAACATCTAAGTAGCTGCAGGAACAGAAATCAACCGAGATTCCGTAAGTAGTGGCGAGCGAACACGGATCAGCCTGCACGACTAAACCATCTAATTAGCAGAACGGTCTGGAAAGTCCGGCAACACAGGGTGATAGCCCCGTATGTGAAAATTAGGTGGCGGGTCTGAGCGTGCGACAAGTAGGGCGGGACACGAGAAATCCTGTCTGAAGATGGGGGGACCATCCTCCAAGGCTAAATACTCGTGATCGACCGATAGTGAACTAGTACCGTGAGGGAAAGGCGAAAAGAACCCCGGGAGGGGAGTGAAATAGATCCTGAAACCGCATGCATACAAACAGTGGGAGCCTCCTTGTGGGGTGACTGCGTACCTTTTGTATAATGGGTCAGCGACTTACGTTCAGTGGCGAGCTTAACCGAATAGGGGAGGCGTAGCGAAAGCGAGTCTGATAAGGGCGATTTAGTCTCTGGGCGTAGACCCGAAACCGGATGATCTATCCATGGCCAGGATGAAGGTGCGGTAACACGCACTGGAGGTCCGAACCCACTAATGTTGAAAAATTAGGGGATGAGCTGTGGATAGGGGTGAAAGGCTAAACAAATCCGGAAATAGCTGGTTCTCCCCGAAAACTATTTAGGTAGTGCGTCGTACGGACACTTGCGGGGGTAGAGCACTGTAATCGT
Source organism: Parazoarcus sp. PS-13 R2A (assembly GCF_057621855.1). NCBI lineage: Bacteria > Pseudomonadati > Pseudomonadota > Betaproteobacteria > Rhodocyclales > Zoogloeaceae > Parazoarcus > Parazoarcus sp. PS-13 R2A. The sequence continues at coordinate 2,220 of NZ_JBYEXN010000048.1, read as the reverse complement.
TGGGGGGGTCAATGCGATCTACCCCGCGATAGCAAACTCCGAATACCGCAAAGTGATATACGGCAGACAGACAGCGGGTGCTAACGTCCGTTGTCAAGAGGGAAACAACCCAGACCGCCAGCTAAGGTCCCAAATGCATGGCTAAGTGGCAAACGAAGTGGGAAGGCATAGACAGCTAGGAGGTTGGCTTAGAAGCAGCCACCCTTTAAAGAAAGCGTAATAGCTCACTAGTCGAGTCGTCCTGCGCGGAAGATGTAACGGGGCTCAAGCCATGAACCGAAGCTGCGGATGTGTCTTATGACACGTGGTAGGGGAGCGTTCCGTAAGCCTGCGAAGGTGTCTCGAGAGGGATGCTGGAGGTATCGGAAGTGCGAATGCTGACATGAGTAGCGATAAAGGGTGTGAAAAGCACCCTCGCCGAAAGCCCAAGGTTTCCTGCGCAACGTTCATCGGCGCAGGGTGAGTCGGCCCCTAAGGCGAGGCAGAAATGCGTAGTCGATGGGAAACAGGTCAATATTCCTGTACCGGTTCTAGATGCGATGGGGGGACGGAGAAGGTTAGGCCAGCCGGGTGTTGGAAGTCCTGGTTTAAGCGTGTAGGAGTACCCCGTAGGCAAATCCGCGGGGATTATCTGAGGCGTGATGACGAGTCTCCTTGTGAGACGAAGTGGTTGATACCCTGCTTCCAGGAAAAGCCTCTAAGCTTCAGTCTAGAATCGACCGTACCGCAAACCGACACAGGTGGGCAGGTTGAAAATACCAAGGCGCTTGAGAGAACTCAGGAGAAGGAACTCGGCAAATTGATACCGTAACTTCGGGAGAAGGTATGCCCCGGTAGCTTGTAGGAGTACATCCGAAGGGCGAAGGGGCCGCAGAGAATCGGTGGCTGCGACTGTTTATTAAAAACACAGCACTCTGCAAACACGAAAGTGGACGTATAGGGTGTGACGCCTGCCCGGTGCCGGAAGGTTAAGTGATGGGGTGCAAGCTCTTGATCGAAGCCCCGGTAAACGGCGGCCGTAACTATAACGGTCCTAAGGTAGCGAAATTCCTTGTCGGGTAAGTTCCGACCTGCACGAATGGCGTAACGATGGCCACACTGTCTCCTCCTGAGACTCAGCGAAGTTGAAATGTTTGTGAAGATGCAATCTACCCGCGGCTAGACGGAAAGACCCCATGAACCTTTACTGTAGCTTTGCATTGGACTTTGACGGGACTTGTGTAGGATAGGTGGGAGGCTTTGAAGCGGGGACGCTAGTTCTCGTGGAGCCAACCTTGAAATACCACCCTGGTGTCGTTGAGGTTCTAACCCAGGCCCGTGAATCCGGGTCGGGAACAGTGCATGGTGGGCAGTTTGACTGGGGCGGTCTCCTCCCAAAAGGTAACGGAGGAGTTCGAAGGTCTCCTAGGTACGGTCGGACATCGTACTGATAGTGCAATGGCAAAAGGAGGCTTGACTGCGAGACCGACAAGTCGAGCAGGTGCGAAAGCAGGACATAGTGATCCGGTGGTTCTGTATGGAAGGGCCATCGCTCAACGGATAAAAGGTACTCTGGGGATAACAGGCTGATTCCGCCCAAGAGTTCACATCGACGGCGGAGTTTGGCACCTCGATGTCGGCTCATCACATCCTGGGGCTGTAGCCGGTCCCAAGGGTATGGCTGTTCGCCATTTAAAGTGGTACGTGAGCTGGGTTTAAAACGTCGTGAGACAGTTTGGTCCCTATCTGCCGTGGGCGCTGGAAGTTTGAGTGGACCTGCTCCTAGTACGAGAGGACCGGAGTGGACGCACCTCTGGTGTACCGGTTGTGACGCCAGTCGCATCGCCGGGTAGCTAAGTGCGGAAGAGATAACCGCTGAAAGCATCTAAGCGGGAAACTCGCCTCAAGATGAGACTTCCCTGGGGCCTAGAGCCCCCTGAAGGGTCGTGGAAGACCACCACGTTGATAGGTCGGGTGTGGAAGCGCAGTAATGCGTTAAGCTAACCGATACTAATTGCCCGTGAGGCTTGATCCTATAACCTTACAAAACAGTCGATACTCGTTGTTGGACGAAGAGACTTCGCCCAACCATCGACGCAATCACTACACCCATATACTTCTTCCCGCTTTGGCCTGCAACGCGCAGGTGACAAGTCATAGTCTGACGACCATAGCGTCTTGGTCCCACCCCTTCCCATCCCGAACAGGACCGTGAAACAAGATCGCGCCGATGATAGTGAG
>NZ_JBYEXN010000047.1:0-6337 GCF_057621855.1 Parazoarcus sp. PS-13 R2A | reverse complement strand
TACTCAATCTCCATCGTTCTTGTTGAACGGGTCTTCGCACAAAATGATCTGGCGCAGACAGGCAAAGCCCACTGCGCCAGATCGACCGTTAAGCAATGACCAGCAAGACCGTTGCGGTCGCATTCAGATGACGCCGGCGCTCCGCAAGCCGTCGATTTCGGCGCCACTCAGTCCAAGTGTTTCCTGCAGGACCTGCCCGGTATGCTCACCGAGTGCAGGCGGCGCCGAGCGGTACTCGACCGGCGTTGCCGAAAAGCGCATCGGATTTGCCACCAGCGAAACCGACCCGGCGACCGGGTGCGGCATGTCGACCTTGAGTCCGCGCGCCTGCACCTGAGGATCTGCGAACACGTCCGCAAGGGTGTTGATCGGTCCGCAGGGTACCGCTTTTGCCTCCAGTGCCGCAATCCAGTCCGCCGTGCTGCGCTCGATCGTCAGGCGCTTGAGCGCTGGAATCAGGCTTGCGCGGTTCTCGACGCGCGCCCTGTTGGTCGCATACCGTGCATCTGCAGCAAGCTCGGGCTGACCGGCCTCGGCGCAGAAACGCGCAAACTGTCCGTCATTGCCGATGGCGAGAATCATGTAGCCATCCGCAGTGGGAAAATCCTGATAGGGCACGATGTTCGGATGCGCATTGCCGAGCCGCTTCGGATTGTTGCCGGTGGTCAGGTAATTCATCGCCTGATTGGCGAGGCAGGCCACCTGCACATCAAGCAGGGCCATGTCGATGAACTGACCTTCGCCGCTGCGCTCGCGCCAGGCCAGCGCAGCCTGAATCGCGTTGGTGGCATACAGCCCGGTGAGGATGTCGGTCAGTGCCACACCGACCTTCATCGGACCGCCACCCTCTTCGCCATCCGGATGCCCGGTGAGGCTCATCAGACCACCAAGGCCCTGGATCAGGAAATCGTAGCCCGCACGCGGCGCGTAAGGACCATCCTGACCGAAGCCGGTGATGGAGCAATACACCAGACGCGGATTGACCACCTTCAGCGACGCATAGTCCAGCCCGTACTGGGCCAGACCACCAAGCTTAAAGTTCTCGATGACCACGTCGGACTCGGCCGCCAGCTTCTTCACCAGCGCCTGTCCCTCGGCACAGGTGATGTCGATGGTGATCGAGCGCTTGTTGCGGTTGGCGCACAGGTAGTAGGCCGCCACCGAGGTGTTCTCGCCAGCCTCATCCTTGAGGTACGGCGGCCCCCAGCTGCGGGTATCGTCACCCGCACCGGGGCGTTCGACCTTGATCACGTCTGCCCCCAGGTCTGCCAGCATCTGTCCGGCCCAGGGGCCGGCCAGAATGCGCGACAGATCGAGAACGCGAATGTGCGAGAGGGCGCCCATATCAGTTGCTGAACGCAGCGATGCCGGTGATGGCGCGGCCGAGGATCAGCGCATGCACGTCGTGCGTGCCTTCATAGGTGTTCACCACTTCCAGGTTCACCAGGTGGCGGGCCACGCAGAACTCGTCCGAGATGCCGTTGCCGCCAAGCATGTCGCGCGCCATGCGGGCGATGTCCAGCGACTTGCCGCAGCTGTTGCGCTTGATGATCGAGGTAATCTCGACCGCCGCGTTGCCTTCATCCTTCAGGTGTCCGACGCGCAGGCAGCTCTGCAGACCGAGCGTGATCTCGGTGAGCATGTCGGCGAGCTTCTTCTGCACCAGCTGGTTGGCCGCGAGCGGGCGACCGAACTGCTTGCGGTCCATCGTGTATTGACGCGCGGTTTCGTAGCAGGCTTCCGCCGCACCGAGCGCGCCCCAGGCGATGCCGTAACGGGCCGAGTTCAGGCAGGTGAACGGGCCTTTGAGGCCGCGCACCGTCGGGAAGGCGTTTTCTTCCGGGCAGAACACTTCGTCCATGACGATCTCGCCGGTGATCGAGGCACGCAGGCCGACCTTGCCGTGGATCGCAGGGGCCGACAGCCCTTTCCAGCCCTTCTCCAGCACGAAGCCGCGGATCTGGCCTTCGTCGTCCTTGGCCCACACCACGAACACGTCGGCGATCGGGCTGTTGGTGATCCACATTTTGGAGCCCGACAGGCTGTAGCCGCCGTCGACCTTGCGCGCACGGGTCACCATGCTGCCCGGGTCCGAGCCGTGGTTGGGCTCGGTCAGGCCGAAACAGCCCACCCATTCGCCGGTGGCGAGCTTGGGCAGATACTTCTTCTTCGTGGCTTCGTTGCCGAATTCGTTGATCGGCACCATCACCAGCGAACTCTGCACGCTCATCATCGAGCGGTAGCCGGAATCCACACGCTCGACTTCACGCGCGATCAGGCCGTAGCACACGTAGTTCATGCCGGCGCCACCGTACTCTTCCGGGATGGTCGGCCCGAGCAGGCCGAGTTCGCCCATCTCGTTGAAGATCTCGCGGTCGGTCTTCTCATGGCGGAAGGCTTCCTGCACGCGCGGCAGCAGCTTCTCCTGGCAGTAGGCGCGCGCAGCATCGCGCACCAGACGTTCGGTTTCGGTCAGCTGGCCGTCCAGAAAGAAGGGGTCAGCCCAGTCGAACGCGGTTTTGCCTGCAGCCATGTGGATCTCCTTGAACGAATCTTGGTGGTTTGTTGGCGGCCGCATCGTCTGCCCCGCCGGGTGAATCGATACTAGGCTTCCCCGGCGCTGTCGGCAAACGACTATTTCGAAGTAAGCTGTGCGCTTTACTCACTCCGTAATTCTGACTCGGGTTCAACACGGCACGCCGGAAAGAGATCGTCCATGCGCAGAAAAATCCCCAGCACCGCCGCCTTGCTAGCGTTTGACGCCTCGGCGCGACACGAAAGCTTTACCCTCGCGGCCGATGAACTGGCCCTGACGCAAAGTGCAGTCTGCCGACAGATTGCGTCTCTGGAAGACTTCCTCGGCGTAAGCCTGTTCCGCCGCACGCGGCGCGGCGTGCGTCTGACCGAGGCGGGAGAGAGCTACAGCCGGCAGATTTCGGCCCGGCTCGACGCGGTCGAACGCGACACGCTGTCGGTGATGTCGCACCATGGACGCGGCGCAAAGCTGGAGCTTGCCGTGGTGCCGACCTTTGCCACACGCTGGCTGCTGCCGCGGCTGCCGGACTTCCTCGCGCGCCACCCCGACAGCACCGTCAACATGAGCACACGCACGCGCCCCTTCCTGTTCGACGAAACCGAGTTTGACGCCGCAATCTACTTTGGCGACGCAGGATGGCCGGGTACCGAGGCGCACTTTCTGATGCACGAGAATCCGGTGCCGGTGTGCAGCCCCAAGCTGAAGGGCGTGAAGCCGGTGATGAGCGCGGCAGAGATCTCCACCCTGCCCCTGCTGCAGCAGACCACCCGCCCCTACGGCTGGCGCCACTGGTTCGAGTCGCTCGGCATGCGGGTCGAGCAGGACATGAGCGGACCGCGACTGGAACTGTTTTCGATGCTGGCGCAGGCCGCGATTCACCAGCTCGGCGTGGCGCTGATCCCGCCCTTCCTGATCCGGCAAGAACTGGATGCTGGCGAGCTGATCATGCCCCGCCCGCACAGCGCGCGCAGCGAACGCGCCTATTATCTGATCGTCCCCGAGCGCAAGGCAGAGCGGGTGGCGCTCACCGAGTTCCGCCTGTGGCTGCAAGCCGAGACAGCGCGTTATAGTGAGCACGGCACGCCGCCGCTGTGAGCCCGGCTCACACGCAGCGACCTACAAACCGGCCCGGAAACAGGACGATTATTACCCGATGCACCTGGACCCGCTGCAGATCATCATTCTGAGCCTGAGCTGGATCGCCTATGTCGCCATCCACTCGCTGCTGGCCGCGCTTGGCTTCAAGGCCCTGGTGGCGCGTCACGCGCCCGCGCTGATGCCGTCCTACCGCATTCTGTTCAACCTGCTCGGCATCGTACTGCTGGTCCCGCCGCTATGGCTCACCTTCAGCTGGTCCGGCCCCCTGCTCTGGGCATGGACCGGCATCTACGCCTGGCTGGCCAACGCACTCGCGCTGGCTGCGCTCGCCGGTTTCGCGGTCTCGAGCCGCTATTACGACATGGGCAGCTTCACCGGTCTCGCGCAATGGCGCAGCCGCGAACATGCCGTGGAGGATCTCGGCGGCTTTCGCCTCTCGCCGCTGCACCGCTACGTCCGCCATCCGTGGTACGCACTCGGACTTGTCATTCTCTGGACCCGCGACATGGACGAGGCGCGACTGCTGAGCACCGTGTTCATATCGCTCTACCTCTGGATCGGATCGCTGTTCGAGGAACGAAAGCTGCGCCGCTTCCATGGCGAAGCCTATGCACGGTATCAGGCCAGGGTCCCCGGCCTGTTCCCGCTGCCGGGTCGCAGCCTGAGCGCGGGCGAAGCACGCGAACTCGAAGCAATGAGCCATCCTCAAACCCGCACTCCATGACGAATAACCGCCACCACGAGTAAACCGCCATGACCGTCCGCAGCATCCTGAAAATGGGCGACCCACGCCTGCTCCAGCCCGCCGCACCAGTGAAGGCCTTCGGCACGCGCGAGCTGAACGCCCTGATTGCCGACATGTTCGACACCATGGCCGCGGCCGGTGGCGTCGGCCTCGCAGCGCCCCAGATCGGCGTCGGATTGCAGCTGGTGATTTTCGGTTTCGAGCGCAGCGCGCGCTATCCCGATGCACCGGCAGTTCCGCCTACCATCCTGATCAATCCCGTGCTCACGCCGCTCGGCGCAGAAGAAGATGAGGACTGGGAGGGCTGCCTGTCGGTGCCGGGCCTGCGCGGCGTCGTGCCGCGTTTTCGCCGCCTGCGCTACCAGGGCTTCGATGCCGACGGCACACCGCTCGACCGCTGCGTAGACGGGTTTCATGCGCGGGTCGTCCAGCACGAGTGCGACCATCTGATCGGCACCCTGTACCCGATGCGGGTTCGTGACTTCAGTCGTTTTGGCTATACCGACGTACTGTTCCCCGCCCTTGGGGATGCGCCGGCAGCCGAATGAAGCTGTTTCTGCCGGACCACCCGACCTGCGCTCAGCGCTGGACCGACAGTTCTCCGGCCGCTTCGCGCGCGCTGCGATCCTGTCCGACAAACGGGAAAGCCAGGCCTGGCGCCCTTGAGCGCAGCAGATCAGCCAGCGCAGCGCCCGAGCCGCAGGCCATGGTCCAGCCCAGCGTGCCGTGCCCGGTGTTGAGCCAGAGATTGGGCAGCGCCGTGCGCCCGATCAGCGGCACACTGGACGGTGTGACCGGACGCAGCCCGCACCACAGTTCGGGTTCGCGGGTCTCGCGCAGATCGGGGAAAAGACTGCGGGTGCGCGCGAGCAAGGCATTGCTTCGTGCAGGATTGAGCGACAGGTCGTAGCCGTTGAATTCCGCTGTACCCGCGACCCGCAGGCGATTGCCCAGACGGGAGAACACCAGTTTGTGGCCATCGTCGGTAAGACTGACGGTAGGCGCGACGGAATCGGGCGCCAGGGCCAGCGTTGCTGAATAGCCCTTGGCGGGATACACCGGAATACGCAGTCCGAGCGGGCGCAGCAAGAGCGGGCTGTAACTCCCCAGCGCGACCACACAGGCGTCGGCCTCGATGCGCTCGCCCGTGTCGGTGAGCACCGCGGTTACGCGTTCGTCTTTGCGCTCAAGCGCCCGGACCCCGTCGCCGAGCATGAAACGCACACCGATCCGCCGACAATGCGCTGCCAGTTGCCGGGTAAAGGCATGGGCATCGCCCGACTCGTCCTCACGGGTGTAATCGCCACCAACGAGCGCGGACGAACTTGAAGCCAGCGCCGGTTCGAGCGCAATGCATTCGTCCACGCTCAGCAGTTTTCGGTCGCAACCGAACTCACGCATGATGCCAGCCGCATGTACCGCCGCCCGATACTCGGCAGGATCGGTATAGAAATGCAGAATCCCGCGCTCCAGATGGTCGTAGTGCAGCCCGCCTTCACCCGCAAGTTCGCGCCGCAGGCTACCGAGGCACTGGCGGCTGTACGAGGCCAGATTCAGAATGTGGCGGATGTTCTGCCGCGTGCGCCCCGGCAGGCACTCGCGCAGGAAGCGCAGCGTCCAGCCAAGCAAGGCCGGATCGGCGCGCAGACGAAAGAGCAAGGGCGCATCTTCGCGGCCGAGCCAGGACAGGGCTTTCAGCGGCGTAGACGGGTTCGCCCACGGTTCGGCGTGAGACACCGCAATCTGGCCGCCGTTGGCGAAGCTCGTTTCCAGTCCGGTGTCCGGCTGGCGGTCGATCACCGTCACCTCGAAACCGGCTCGCGCCAGATACCAGGCTGACGCCACGCCGACCACACCGGCCCCCAGCACCGCAACTCTCATCATGCATCTCCGCTTGTTGTGGGCGCCTTGCCTGCAGTCCCTGCAGAACCCCGGACTCAGGCGCTGCTCTGACTGCT
>NZ_JBYEXN010000046.1:0-6528 GCF_057621855.1 Parazoarcus sp. PS-13 R2A | reverse complement strand
TCCGCATGGAGTGCGTACCCTATGCGGAAGGATCCAACCCAGCGGCCACCCCCCAGTGTTCGACAATCCTAGCGTGCTGTCGGGTCGAGACATGCGGAGAGTCGTGCAGGCGGCTCGGAAAAAGGAAGTCTTCCGGCCTCAAGGCTGCCTTCGCGATCCAGGCAGCCACAGCCGTGCGCGTCGGTTCGGTCAGCTGCCCGTGGCGTGCGTCGGCTATCAGGGACGGTGCCCACCGCGTGCTTTCGGCCACGAGCGGCCGGTCAGCTTCGTGCAACCGTGGACATTCAAGCGACCGCTCCACTCCGAAACCTGCCGAAAAGTCGATTCCCGGTTCTCGGCCATTGTTGCCGTTCGAGCGACTTTTAATTGGTCAACAATGCGGCGGTAAGCGGCCCTCCTCTGCCCAATTCCGGGTACGTATGATGAAATCGATCAAACGAACGAAAGTCAACATGGACGAGTTTTTCGAACCTAACCAGCCTGTGCCAGACGAGAACTGAAAACTGCTGGAGTTACAATGCATGCTTCATAGCGAGCATCATTGTTCTACCCGACTCGATAGGCTACCAGCGAAAGACCTTGAACTTCGGCTTGTCATGCTTTTGGGGGGACTGCCGCCCAGGATCAATACATCGCGCTCAAAGCGTATAAAACCATTGGGGGGGACCCGTGAGTACGTACGAAGACATTTCCGGCACAACGGAAATTGGCAACGAGGGCATCAAGAAACATTTCAAAAGCATCGAACCCTGGCAACCGGTGTTCGAACTCGTCTGGAACGGATTTGACGCTAAAGCCAACGAAGTGGCGGTTGCCATTTCGCTAAACAACATGCAAGCACTTACCGCTATCACCGTGCTTGACGATGGCGATGGAGTCGATCCGACGAATTTGAAGCAAACGTTTGGCAGGTTCAATGACTCTGATAAACACGAGGATGCGGCACAGCATGGTGCTCATGGCCGAGGGCGACTTGCTTTTCACCGTATCTGTCAGTTTGCGGACTGGTATACAAAGTCTGCTGCCGGCCAAGCGCACATCACAATCGATTCGACGACGATCAAGGACTACAAGGCTCAGCTGATTCCAGAAGAGGGACAACATCCCTTGTTGCAGCAGCAGCCCAAAGGCACTCTGGTCAAGCTTGACACATTTTCATGCAATCTTCCGGGTCAAGCTGAACTCATTGCAAGATTTGCGACTGAGTTCGGCTGGTTTCTCGCTCTCCATCCATTGAAATCACTGAAGGTTAACGACGTACCAATTCCTGTCCCTGACCATGAGATCACGCACCAAATCTTCACCATTGATGGGCATCAGTTCGATGTGCAGGTTATACGTTGGGACGAACGGCCCAGTTCCGAGAAGTCATTTACATATCTCTTGGATAGTGCAGGCAAGACTGTTCACAAGCAGCTCAGTACCCTGAACAACAAGTCCGGCTTCTTTACCAGCATATATATCAGTTCGCCATGGGCAGACTCGTTTGCCTCCACCCAAGATCTTCTCCGGCCCAACGCCCATACAACTACGTGCTCGGAGTGGCGCAAGCTGGTGCGGCACCTCGGTGAGTTGACGCAATCGGTGTATGACAGATTCCTGCGCCAGCAAGCCTTAGTGGAGGTCGAGAAGTACGTCGAGGATGGTCTCTTTCCCGACTACGCTGGCCTGTCTCCAGATGAGCAGACGTGGCGATTAGACAACGCGAAGCAACTGGTCACGACCATCTACATGGCAGACCCGTCAGTGTTCAATGCAGCTAGTAAAAAGCAGCGCAAGATCATCATCCGGCTGTTGGATCGACTGGCGGTTTCCAACGAGAACGACGCCCTTTTCGAAGTTCTCAATAGTGTCCTCGACCTCGATGATTCGTCAGTAAAGACTCTTGCCGACCAGCTCAAACACACGACATTGGAGAACATCATCTCCACCATCGAGGTCCTACAGCGCCGGCAGGTAGCAGCCTCGAAACTCCGGGCATTGATGAACGACCACTACCGTGAGGTTCCGGAAACGCCGGATTTGCAGAAGATCATCGAGAACAACACTTGGTTGTTTGGTCCCGCCTACGAGACCATTGGTGCCGAAGAGGACACCTTCACGAAGATCGCTAAGGATATGCGCGACAAGGTCTCGCTGATCGATAGCATTGGCGCGGACGATGTGGATGATAAAACCGAGATTGCCGGCGCACGCCGACAGACTGATCTCTTCTTAGCTCGCCGTATCCCTACGGTCGACTCCAATGGCCAGAAGGTCTATCGCTGCATCATCGTCGAAATCAAGCGCCCCGCTATCTCGCTTAACGTCAAGCATCTACGCCAACTCGACGACTACGCCAACATTATCAAGAAGCATCCTGAATTCAGCAGCGAAAAAATGCGCTTCGAGCTTATCCTAATCGGTCGGCAAATCTCATCGGCCGACACGGAGATCAAGAGCAGACTCAATGGGCAGGTCGCACGAGGGGAGCTTGGACTTGTAAGTGATGATCCACGCATGAAGCGCTACGTCCTGAACTGGTACACGCTGTTGGATTCCTTCGAGCTTGCCAACAATTTCCTGCTTGAGCAACTGAAGCTAAAGCGTCGCCTTTTCGAGACATCAACCAAGCAAGAATTAATTCATGATCTGCAAACCGACTAGCTCGCAGGATGTTCAACTGAATCGCCCCGAATTTCGTGGTCTTCCAGCTTCCGATGTTGCCGGGCTTGCAATTCTGATTCACTCATTTACGCGTTATTCATTGTGGAAATCCAAAAAGCAAATTGAAGAATTGGCTGCCAGACTCGGAGATTGCTAAGAACATAGCACCCTCGGAGCTAGGATTTGGGGCGGGCAGTGCATGACAGAGGCCGTACCCAAGAAGATGCGGTCCCTGTCCACGCCTTAGTGCCTCGCAACACTCCGAAAATAGCGATCGATATCTCGTCGGAAGCACTTGAAGCTGTAACGATCACCTGGAGTGCAGGGGACTGTTAAAAACGTTCCCCCAGTCGGAGGAACAAGTTTTCCATGCTTCCCGCGATGGGAGAATTGCCAGCCCATCCGAACCAGTCTCGCGACATCCTTGTTGATGTCTTTGTCCGTGCTGTAGCGCATCATGCAGCCTCCGCCACGCGAGCACTTCTGTAGCGCTGAGCGAATCTTTCCGGGGAAAACCCGATCTCCATAAAGGCAGCTTCAGCGCCAACCTCTTGAATTGGGCGGCTGTATGTGTAATCGGCCTGGCCCAACGCGTTTTGGAAGAAGCGGCCAAGGGGATCGACCATGATGTAGGACTTCACCATGTCCTGGTTGTCTTCGACTGACATCACCGACGACAGCAAGGCATGCCGAGAAACGAATCCCTCAAATTGCTCATTGGTGGCCGATAGAGCAGGGGAGAGCACTGGTAATACTCGAAGCACCTTCCATCTCTCTGGTGCGATTTGATTGACCGTGCTGGTCATGTCTTCACCGGCATTGATCGCATTGACGACCGTATTGATCTTGATCGAAATCGATCGATTTGCTTCTCTGGCCGATTTCACCAGGCTACCAATTTCGCTAGCTGATTTTCCCTGGCCTAACCGACCAACTCGACCAATCAGGCTATTCGACATCGCATGACCGGAGTCGAGACTGATCCCCAGGCAGGACAAATGCGGAGCCAACTCTGTGACCGATGCTTGATCGAGGTGGCTCGCATTGGTGATTAGTGAGACACGGAACCCAATTTTCCGTGCTGTGGCGATGACAAAACCAAGGCGTTCCTTGAGAAGCGTCGGCTCACCACCCGCGATGCTCAGTCGAAGATGTTTCCATTCCAGCTTTTTGGCTAGGGGATTGGCAGGGCTGTTCGGTCTGAAGAACTCAAAGATCTCGCTCAGAAGCCGAACTACGCCTTGCTGATCCCGATGAAGTTCCCTCGACGCATTCGGCTTCGTCCATGCCGAATAGCAGTATTTGCAGCGGTAGTTGCATGCCTCAGTCAGGTGCCAGTTGAGGACCAATTCTTCAACAAAATGGCGAACATCACCCTCATCACTACGATGATTGTTTTTCATGTTTGCGCTCTAGATCCGGGTTAGCTGCTTAGTTCAGCGACGTAACAAACACGAAAACCAACTTTGAGATGGTTGTTCTTCCCGATGTACCAAGCTTCAAAGAACTCACGTTCCAAGGGGCCGCGACCAAGTGCGATTCCGCTGGCTGTGCACGCTACCGGTGACCAGACATTGTTGGGTGCAGAGCCTTTGTAGTCACCCAGCCACTCGCCAAACGTCAGTGAGGAAAGGAACTCCAGCCCTTGATCGTTGCGAACCCAGCACAGGTCACTCCTGAAGCGAGTGATGTACTCAATCCCGTAGGTTGGAGGCTCAAGCAGCTTTCCTTCGAGATTCACCGCCTCAACAACATGGGCCTGAGCCTTCGCTCCGAGCGCCTTGATGGTCTCTCGGGAAGGAGCAATCGCTTGCCATTCCTCAATGGTTAGCAAGCGAACCGGCAAGCCCTCAGTCTTTTCAATATACTTGCAGTAGGCAATTGCGTCGTACCAGGTCAGGCATACCGGCAGGTTCGCTGGATCCAGCACATTCATTGACGGTAAAGATGGCCAGCCACGCTTTGTGGCCTCTGACTTCTTGCCTCGAACCAGGCCCCATTCGGCATCAATAAATTTCTGAAATTCTGCAATCGAAATCAGATCTGAGACCATCAAGCATTTGTTGGCCAGTGGATGTGCGGTGAACTGAAGATTGCGTTCCGCACGCGGCTGGTAGGTCGGCTTGTGGCCTTCGGTAGCAGCCAGAAAACGTTCGACGATTTTCTCTATTCCGGGGTGATTCCTTGGAGTTCCACCTGAGAAGTAGTGGTGGTGCTCCGCCTTGTGCTTTGTCTGGTCTAACCAAAGGCCCTTCTGGTAGTGCAGATGGGCCTGAATTGATTTGCCGTCCATCGCGTCCGGCAACTCCTCAGATCGAAAAATCGGAAAGAGGTCGTTTCTGGAGAAGGGGGCTTCGCGTTGATCGCGGACGACCCAATCGAAGCGACCATCGGGCGCACGCAGAAAGACGATGTGTTCACTAAAGCGGATGACATCGACCCAGCCAACATCGGTGCGATTGATCTCGCTTCTGAAAATCTGGAACAACTGGAGGTATTCCTCTTTCTCCTCATCGCTAGCGTTGTAAAGCTCAAGCTCTACCGGTGCGACCACTGGATCAACCAGGGAGTCACCCAACAAGTTCAAGGCACAAGTCAGGTTGAAATCGAAAGCCTTGAGCACCAAGGCCTGTGCCGTCAGATCGAGGTGGTCCGGAACATTGGCGCTCCAACGATCCAGTCGCTCAGCACGCAGCACCACTTGGTCGTGGTGAGTAGATGCAAAGAGGAATTGTTCGGTGTGGGGCAGGAACGGGAAATCCATATTACCCGTCAGTCTCCTTGCCGCGTCAGACAGGTCTATGCTCCCGTAGCCTTTGGCGGCAAAGAGATAATTGCCAGCACCTGTAAATAATCGCTTGGGGTGGTCGTGGCCAGAGTTGAACAGGCGGTCGGCAATCTGACGCGCCGTGAGCGAGTATCCAAACGGGCCTTCGTCCCAGCGAACCAGATCTGCCGGTTCTTTGAGACCATGCTTTTCTGCAAATCTGTCGAGTGCGGGTTCGACCTCGTGCAGCCAGTGCTTGTACGATCTAGCGCCCAAAGCGATTGCGACGTTATCGAGCAAGTCGCTGTTCTTGAGACTATTTTGAGATAGCTTCTCGCCAGCCTTCTGCCTCTGGGTGCGAAACTCCGAAACAGATGCCCTGATTTGCTCGTGGTGAAGCCCTGATAGCGGAATGTCCCAATACTCAGGAACGTTAAGGCCAGGCTTTTGAACTAAAAGGGTAGTGGTGCGCGTTGAGCGCAGCAAAGATTCGAGGTCCATCAAATTCTCCACGCCTGTCTCAGCCGAAGCTGTTACGCACGAGCAAACCCGTACTGTCTTACGCAGACAAGCAAACGAAGCCTTGTGAACTCAAATTTTGATCTAGGGGTGCCGCCACAAAGCATCACGGGGATGCTTCGTTGGAGATGTTTAGTTGGCAAAGACAGTGATGCCAATCGATGTGATCCACACAGGAACGGACTCTACCCGTCGCAACGAATCGATGTCAAGGAGATGAAGAAATATGATTGATGTGTACGAATCAATTTACTTGGCTCAATTTGGTGACTGGGTGTCGGCTACCACTTCCCAACGAGTTCGGTTCCGACAAGCCTCATCCGCGTCACAATTCCGTATTTGCTACCCCTTTCCAGTTCGGCAGGAATTGTCTTCGGCGTCCGCTTAAACCAATGCCTGCAAACATCAATCATGTCACCATTCTGCGCCCGGCCCATGAATTTTCGGTGTGGTTCCATGGTCAGTTCACCGACCCGACTGCCCTATCCTTGAAGGACTCAGTAGAGCTGTCCAGCAATAGCTCGTGCGGTCGAATGACTGCTTTGATACCGAGATCAGCCGAATAGTGGAAAAACGCTTGACGGCAGCAATGGCCG
>NZ_JBYEXN010000045.1:0-6966 GCF_057621855.1 Parazoarcus sp. PS-13 R2A | reverse complement strand
TGCCGCAGCACGGGCGGATTCAGGGAGTGGCGGCCGATTGGGGCCGCGGCGTGATCCTGCATTGACGAGCATCGGCATCATTCCTTAGGAATTATCTATAGGAACATAAAATTCCTTTGGTGCAACAATACGAGATTATTGCTCACTTGAAAATAGCCCTTTGGAAGGAGAAGAAAAACCAAAGGGGTCAGAGTCGTCTGAAAATTTCAAAAGACTCTGACCCCTTTGGTTTTTGCCTTTGGTTTTAGGGTTGTTTGTTCAATCAAGCACGCGCTCGACGAAGGCGGCGACCGCCTCGATGACGGCCTGGGGCTGGTCCTTGTGCGGCGAGTGGCGGCAATCGGCCAGTTTGACCAGATCGACATCGCCTGCGCCTGCGGCGATACGGTCGATCTGTTCCATGGTGGCGTACTCGTCGTCTTCGCCCTGAATCGCAAGAATCGGCGCGGAGATGCCGGGCAGGATGTCCTCGATGTTCCAGTCGCGGAAAGCGGGGTGCAGCCAGATGTTCTGCCAGCTGCGGAACACCGCGTCGGCATCGTTGTGGTATCGGCCCAGCCGGGCAGGAAGGTCGGAGTTCTCCCACACGGCCTTGGCCTGGAGAATGCCTTCGATGGTGACGTCCTCGACGAAAACGTGGGGCGCCATCGCGATCACGCCCGCGAGGGGCACATCGGTTCCACCCGCGCACAGAAGCGCGATCGAGCCACCATCCGAATGGCCGAACAGGAAGGGGCGCTCAAGGCCGAGTTCGGCAATGAATGCGGGCAGCACGGCCAGCCCCTCTTCGTGCAGGTAGGTGACATCACGCTGCCGTGTGGCAGGGTCGGAGCGGCCATAGCCGACGCGTGAGAAGACGACCGCCTCGCAGCCGCTCGCGTCGGCCACCTTCTGCGGAAAATCGCGCCACATCGACACCGAGCCCAGGCCTTCGTGCAGGAACACCATGGCAGGCGCGTTTTCGCGCGGATGTGCAGAAGGCAGGCGGACAAATTCGAGATGCTTGCCGAGAATGCTGACGGTCTTCACTTAAGTCTCCGGGTTATTCTTGCTTGACCCCGGATTATTGCGCATCCCCTGCCGGAAGAGACCTTTTTCAGTGGTTCACTGCGGCACGACGACCGATACGCTGACGCATCCCCGACAGCGCCACGCCACCGAGAATGAGCGCGAACCCGCCGATATGGAAAGCCTGCGGGATCTCGCCCAGCAGCGGCCAGGCAGCGAGCACTGCATACATCGGCACCAGGTAGAGCGAGATGCTTGCGCCGGCAGGGCCGCTCAGGCTGACCAGGCGGTCGTAGCACAGGTAGGCGCCGAGGCCGGGCACGAGGGCGAGGAATAGCAGTGCGAAGTAGAGTTCCCAGCGACCGAAATCGGGCGTTTGCAAGGCCACGCTCTCGAACAGGGCAAACGGGGCCAGCGCCACGATACCGCCGATCATCAGCGCGCCAAGGCGAACTTCGGCCGGCAGTTCAGGCAGGGGGCGACGCCGGGCCAGCACGGTGTAGCCAGCCCAACCGCACGCGGCGAGCACCACCCACAAATCGCCGCGACCGAAGGACAGACTGCCGAGCGCCTCGACGTCGCCGCGCGACAGGACAAGCAGGACACCCCAGATCGCGAGCGACATGCCGACCGCGCGTTGCGTACCCACCGGCACTCGCCACACGATGGCCTCGATCAGGGCCACGAGCGCGGGACAGGCGGAGATGATGAGCGCGACGTTGGTGGCGCTGGTATGCACCGCGCCGATGTATTGCGGGCCGACCGCGACGCCCATGCCGAGTGCACCGAGCAGCAGCACACGCGGGGCATTGGCCATCAGCACCTGACGCGAATGCCACAGGCGCGGCGCAATGAAGGGCAGCAGGATCGCAAGCGCCAGCACCCAGCGCCCAAAGGCAAGGAAGACGGGGGGAATGCCGACACTTTCCGCCCAGCGGGCGACCACCATGTTGGCGGCGAACAAGGCCGGCGCGATCAGCATCAGCGGGAGCGCGGCAAGCTTCGGGCCGGCAGCGTAACCCGAGCCAGCGCGGGCAATGGTTCCGGACATCTGTATTTCCTGAACGGTTCGTTCATCGGCCTGCCAGGATCGACACCACCCCGTGGTTGGGGGAAGGCCGAAAACGCAGACCACCTGGACGCCTTGTGGGCGAGTCCAAAGCGTACCGGTTCAGGAAAGGAATGAAATTTCTGCTTTTCGCCAGAAAGCAGAAAACCTTAGAACAGGATTTCCGCCAAATGCGATTTGGCGGAAAATTTGTCCTTGGTTACATCTAAAAAACTGAATAGTTCTGCGTTTCAAGCAAAAAACCCCGCAGCGACAGAGTGACGTGCCCGTTGCCCACGGGCGCAGTAACGCCTCAAGACTCAGCAAGCACCGTGCAATTGCGGCCCGCGGCTTTGGCCTGGCAGAGCGCCTTTTCGGCGCGATCGACCAGATGCCGGAAATCGGGATGGCCGTCATGTGCTGCAACACCAATGCTGGCCGTAACGCCGACGCTCTGCTCGTCGGTCAGCGGCGTCACGCTCGCCTCGATGCGGTGACGAACCTTCCCTGCAACGAAACACGCCTTAACGTGATCCACCTCGGCCAGCAGGATCAGAAACTCCTCGCCACCATAACGAAAGACGAGATCACTGGCCCGAACCTGCCCGATCAGCACGCCCCGCCACGTTCTGCAGCACCCTGTCGCCCGCGTCGTGCCAGAACCGGTCATTGACCTGCTTGAACAGGTTGATGTCGAGCAAGCGCACTCAGCACGCCACACCTTTGCGCCGGCTGAGCTCGATCTCGCGCTACATGATCGTGGGCAGGAAGCAGCGGTTGAACAGTTGCGTCAGCACATCGCGGCCCACCTCGAGATCGGTCAGGCGCCCAATCATGGAAGCGAGCAGAGAGCGGATCTGCTCGACTTCGCTCGTGACAGCCTTGATCAGCGCACGAACGCCATCGGGGACCGGCGCCACCTTTCCGGAACAAACGGCTTCGGGGAAAATTGCGTTGTCTACGCGGGCAACACACTCCGCGATCAGGGTCAGCTCCCGCGTATTGTCGAAAATCAGGGCGGCCTTGTGATTGCGCCACAGCCCGAACGCCGAACCGTTCAGGGACGTGCCCCTTCGAGCGACAGCTCCATTGCCATCGCGCGAAACAGGCGGCTTCCCCAGTCGAGCAATGCACTGGTCTGCCTTTCCCGCTCAAGCAGCAGATCGCCGCTGCCAGCCGGCGAAAAAGGACAGGGTCAGCAGCGACAGCAGTACGAGGCGATCGCGGTCAGCCCTGACCGCCTGCACTGCGTCGTGCTTGGGACTGCTCCAGTATGCCGACCTCGATTCCGATGTCGGTCACCATGCCGGTCATGTGCGAGGTGTACTGCTGAACGGCGAGGAAAACACCCGCAACCCGTTCAGCGCAAACAACCCCCCGTTCGTGGTAGAACTGCGCCTCACCCTGACAAGAAGTTTCTGCCCGATGTCCGATATCCCGCTGCGCGTGCTCTCCGTCATTCCGCCAATGACGCAGCTGAACACGCCCTACCCGTCCACTGCCTACCTCACCGGCTTCCTGCGCTCGCGCGGCGTCGATGCGGTGCAGGAGGACCTCGCGCTGGCGCTGGTGCTGAAACTGTTCTCGCGCGATGGGCTGAATGCGATCCGCACCCGTGCCGAGGCGCTGCCGGCGCGGCGTCGCAGCGAGAGCGTGGCGTGCTTTCTTGAGCACTTCGAGCGCTACCAGACAACCATCGAGCCGACACTGGCCTTTCTGCAGGGGCGCGACTCGACGCTTGCCCACCGTATCGGCAGCGGTGCGTTTCTGCCCGAAGGGCCGCGCTTCGACACGCTCGACGCCTATGTCGACCCGGACGGCGGCGACCCGCTGGGCTGGGCGTTCGGCGCACTCGGCGTGCATGACCGCGCCCGCCACCTGGCCACGCTCTATCTCAATGATCTGGCCGATGTGCTGCGCGAGGCGGTCGATCCGCGCTTCGAGTTCGTCCGCTACGCCGAGTCGCTGGCCCTGAGCCAGCCCACCTTCGAGCCACTGGCACAGGCACTGCCCGCGAAGCCCAACCTGGTCGACGACACCCTGCACGCGCTCACGCTCGACGCCCTGTCGCGCCACACGCCGCAGGTAGTGCTGGTGTCGGTGCCCTTCCCCGGCGCGGTGTATGCGGCCTTCCGCATCGCGCAGTCGGTCAAGGCGCACAACCCGGCCATCGTCACCGTGCTCGGCGGCGGCTATGTGAATACCGAACTGCGCGAGCTGGGCGAGCCACGCGTGTTCGACTATTTCGACTACGTCACCCTGGACGACGGCGAACGCCCGCTGCTGGCCCTGCTCGACCACCTGCGCGGCAAGCGTTCGCAGCAGCGCCTGGTGCGCACCTTCGTGCGCGACGCCGACAGCGGTGCGGTGCGCTACATCAACCTGGTCGAACCCGACGTGCCTTTCGCCGAAGTCGGCACGCCGACCTGGGATGGGCTGCCGCTCAACCGCTACCTGTCGCTGCTCGACATGCTCAACCCGATGCACAGGCTGTGGTCGGACGGGCGCTGGAACAAGCTCACCGTCGCTCACGGCTGCTACTGGAAGAAGTGCAGCTTCTGCGACGTCAGCCTGGATTACATCTCGCGCTACGACGGCGCATCGGCCGCCACCCTGGTCGACCGCATCGAAGCCATCATCGCCGAGACCGGGCAGACCGGTTTTCACTTCGTCGACGAAGCCGCGCCGCCCAAGGCCTTGCGTGCGCTCGCCGAAGAGCTGTTGCGGCGTGGCGTGTCGATCTCGTGGTGGGGCAATATCCGCTTCGAAAAATCCTTCACCCCCGAGCTGTGCCAGCTGCTGGCCGACAGCGGCTGCATCGCGATTTCAGGGGGGCTGGAAGTGGCCTCCGACCGCTTGCTCACGCTGATGAAGAAAGGCGTATCGGTCGATCAGGTGGCGCGCGTCACCCACGCCTTTGCCGAGGCCGGCGTGCTGGTGCATGCCTACCTGATGTACGGCTTTCCGACGCAGACGGTGCACGACACCGTGGATGCACTCGAATACGTGCGCCAGCTGTTCGAGGCGGGCTGCATCCAGTCCGGCTTTTTCCACCGCTTCGCCTGTACCGTGCATTCTCCGGTGGGCATGAACCCGGCGGAGTACGGCGTGCGCCTCGAGCCACTGCCGCCGGGCAACTTTGCCAAGAATGACATCGGCTTCATCGACCCCACCGGCGTCGACCACGATGCACTGGGCAAGGCGCTGAACAAGGCGCTGTACAACTACATGCACGGCATCGGGCTGGATACCGGGGTACGCCAGTGGTTTGACGACAAGGTGCCCAAGCCCCGCGTGCCGCGCAACTTCATCGAGCAGGCGCTGCAGATGCGCTGAACGCGAACGGAAACGCGGGCGCATAGCCCACTGTAATGAATTCGCGCCCGGCGGCGACCAAATCCAATGACTCGACCCCTGAAGACTTCATGACCCAGGCTGCAAAACACCTCGTCCTTGCCGGTGGCGGGCACGCGCATCTGTCTGTGCTGGAGATGCTTGCTCAACGCAGACCTGCCGGCCTTGAGACCACGCTGATCACGCCCGCTCCCTTCCAGAACTATTCCGGCATGCTGCCGGGCTGGATTGCCGGGCACTACACGCTGGATGAGTGCCGCATCGACCTGCGCCCGCTGGCCGAGGCTGCCGGTGTGCGTCTGGTCGTCGGACGCGTCACCGGCATGGACGCAGATCAGCACCGCCTGCACCTCGAAGACGGCAGCACGATGGACTACAGCCTGCTCTCGCTCGACGTCGGCAGCGAGACCGACACCGCGGATCTCGCCGCGCTGGGCGAGCGCCTGCTCCCGGTGAAGCCGCTGGATGATTTCTTCGTGCAGTGGCCGCTGCTCATGGCCACCGCACTTGAGACGCCGGGCTTTCGCATTAGCGTGATCGGTGGCGGCGCAGCCGGGGTAGAAATCGCGCTCGCGGCAAGCCACAGATTGCGTGAGGCCGATAGCACGGCACGAATCGACCTGGTCATCTCGGAGACAGGGCTGCTTCCCGGCCATGCTGCGGGCGTCGTCAAGCGCGCACAGCAAAGTCTCAACAAGGCAGGCATCGGGATCCATCGCGCGCGTGCCCGCGCCAGCGAATCCGGACTGGTGCTTGCCGATGGCACGCAGTTTCCGGCCGACAAGGTGATTGCCACGACCGGCGCACGGCCACTGGGCTGGCTCGCGCACTGCGGCCTCAAGCTTGACGCGCGCGGCTACATCCTTGTGGATGCCCACCACCGCAGCCTGTCCCATGCCGACGTCTTTGCCGCGGGCGACACCTGTGCGCGCGCAGACGTACGCATGGCGCGTTCAGGCGTGCACGCGGTGCACGCGGGTCCGGTCCTCGCCCGCAACCTGCTGGCAACGATCGAAGGCGGCGACCTGCAAACCTACCAGCCGCGCCGTCGCTCCCTGTACCTGCTGGCCACCGGGCCCCGGCATGCGATCGCGTCCTGGGGTCGCTGGTCGGCCGAAGGCGCCTGGGTGTGGCGCTGGAAGGACCGCATCGACCGCCGCTTCATGAACCGCTTCGCCCTGCCCGGCAGAGCCATCAGCGCTGCCACGCCGGCCAGCGCCGAGCGCGAGTGCTAAGCATCCACCCCTGCAGACTCACCATTCGACCCAACATGTCCGAAGTCCTCCGCCTCGCCCTCGCACCCGCGATCGTGCGCAATGCGCTGCGCGTCGCCCTCGTTGTGGGCACCATCCTGAACCTGATCAATCAGGGCGCGCCTCTCATCTCGGGGGAGGCTGTATCCTGGTTTCATGTGTTCCTGAACTATCTGGTGCCCTACTGCGTGTCCAGTTACAGCGCGGCGAGCCACGAACAAGCGCGCAGACGCGCCCGCTGATCTGCCAGCAACGAAGCAAAGAGAATCAAAGAATCAAAGGGGTCAGAGTCGTTTGTAAATT
>NZ_JBYEXN010000044.1:0-8965 GCF_057621855.1 Parazoarcus sp. PS-13 R2A | reverse complement strand
GAGCTATCACTACAGGATCAAGCCATTGGCGCATTTCGAGGGCGCACAGGAATTTTCACAAGAAGAGCGTACCGTTGGAGAACACATCGCCAAAATGTATGCAAAAACCTATGGTGACCCCGCAGCAAAAACTGCTTAAAAATGGAGAATGCACAATGAAAGAACTCGTATGTCAACCTATGTTCAATATATTCTGCCGGGACATTGATCGGCAATTGGACTTCTACAAACACCTCCTAGGTTGGGACGAAATCAAGGAGGCTTCCTCGCCGATCTATCGGGTATTGACGGGCGCAGGCGTGCAGCTCGGCTTCAATGGCTGGATGGCTTACGATCTCTTGTCATTGGCGGACAGGATTAAGCCTGAGAAGACAGACTTCCCGATTAACACAATGATCACCTTTATGGTGGAGAAGCCTGAACTCGTAGACGGTGCGTTTCGTAAAATCACGGAATGGGGTGGGCGTGTCGTAAAGGCTCCGTTCGCCACATACTATGGCCATTGGCAGATCGTTTTTTGTGACCCTGAGAATAACGTAGTAAGAATAACGTCATCGGCATTGCCAGAAGGCATTCAACCCCCCGCCATTTCATTCGAATAAACCAACTGAAAGAACAGAGAGTTGGGTGCTGGGTGGAGAGAGAAATTCAGTCTCAACATCTTCAGCTCCAACTCGATGCTTCGGCAGTGGAATTCCTAGTTTCCCCTCAAAGTCCTTCACAAAAAATACTGGTCAAAGGGATTCTCCCAGTATTTATAAGAACATTCGATTGGGTGTTTGAGGCTAAGAAAATGGCAGGCTCCGCACCAAATTTCGTCGAAGCGTATTGCTCTCTAGTTACCCTTCAAAAATCGAGCTTGAGTCGAGGACGACCACGACGCGCGGCGTCATCTTCAACCCACACAAGGAATCACCATGTCGCTGATCCGGTTCATCATGATGGCAGCTATCCTCTCGGTCACGACTATGACGGCATCTGCCGCCGATCCGCTCAAAGTTGCTTTCGTCTACAGTGCTCCCATCGGTGATGGTGGCTGGAACTTTGCACACGAAAAGGCACGGCGGGAAGTTCAAGCCAAGTTTGGCAACAAGATCAAGACCATGTACGTTGAGGCAGTCGCTGATGGTGCCGACTCGGAGCGCGTCATGCGCGATCTGATTTCCCAGGGCGCCAACGTGCTCGTCGGAACCAGCTTTGGCTATATGGGCCCAATGCTGAATCTTTCCGGCGAACACAGCGCCGTCAAGTTCGAGCACGTCTCGGGCTACAAGACTTCACCGAACATGCGTGTGGTCAACAGTCGAATCTACGAGGGCTACTACCTCGCTGGTATTGTTGCCGGGAGTATGACGAAGTCGAACATTCTCGGGTTCGTTGGTGCAGTACCGATTCCTGAGGTGATCAGAAATATCAACAGTTTCACGTTGGGTGCTCAGTCGGTGAACCCAAAGATCACGACTAAAGTCGTGTGGATCAATGAGTGGTTCAATCCCCCCAAGGAAACTGACGCGGCGAATTCCTTGATCAACTCAGGTGCGGACGTCCTCATGCAAAACACGGCATCCGCAGCAGTGCCACAAGCTGCGGAGCAACGCGGCAAACGTGCGTTTGGGGTGTATTCCGATATGGCCGCCTATGCTCCAAAGGCAGTGCTGGGTTCGGCAATCATCAACTGGACTCCCTACTACACCCACGCGATCCAGCAGGTGTTGGATGGCTCATGGAAAACGGGTGCAAGCCTTTGGGGCGTCAAGCAGGACTCCATCGACCTTGTTGGGATTGCTCAGGATGTACCGGCGTCAACGAAGGCTCGGCTGATTGAAGTGAAGAGCGGCCTCAAGAGTGGCGCGTTCTCAGTCTGGAAAGGCCCGATTCTCGACCAAGCAGGAAAGGAAATGGTAGCTCGCGACAAGGATGCGGCAGATGCCTTTTTGGAAGCCATGAACATCTATGTCAAGGGCGTTGAAGGCAAGTCACCAGGTAAGTGAGTCGAGATCAGTAGCCTTTCATCGCAGGGATGCTTTCGGTGATCACAGCATGTTGCAGCGCGGTCAGGGAGCATCCTGGCTCCGATTATTTGACCACGCCGGAGCCTCCCACGATCGATCATCTCCCATGACCGAACCCCTTCAGGCTGCAACTACCATCCGCGCCAGAGCGGCGGCGGCGTAGAGCATGCGGGGCCGCACCTGCATGGACTAGGTTCGAGCGACGCGCGTTGCAACAGGCGAATAGACGTTCAGGCCTTAGGGGGTGGTCGTAACGCGGTCGTTAACCTTCTAGCGTACCTCGCCCATCACCGCGGCCCATCCATTTGCGGCTGGTTCCACATTCCGGAACCATCTCTCTATGCGACGCACCGTTCCACTTTTGGAACGATTGTGGGTGCATACTAGGTTCAATATGTGTTCCCACGAGCACTTGTAGCTGCATGAGCGGTACAGCCTAGGTCGCACCGGATGAATATCGAACTCAAACTTGTCGAAGCCTTCGCCTCCATCGTGAGAGCAGGTAGCCTCACCAAAGCAGAAGCTCAGACTGGCGTTGCGAAGGCTACTCTGAGCCGGTCACTTCAGCGCCTGGAAGACGAGCTGGGCGTACAACTCCTCATCCGATCTGCTCGAAAGATTGTGCCGACAGAAGCGGGGCTGGCGCTCTACTCGCATTGTGAGGCATTGCTTGCAGACTTGAGCGGGCGATGGGCGGCTGCGCGCCATGAAGTTCAAGAATTGGTACAGGGAGGGCAGGGTCGCCTGAAGGTGCTTTCCGACAATCAATTCACGACGACATTCGTATGCCACGTAGTCAAGCTGTTTCTGGAAGGGCATCCCAACATACTTTGCGAATTGGATGTAGCAGAAAGAGCGGATTCCCCCAAGCTTGATGAAGTGGATTGCTACGTCTGCGCCGCGGCACCGAATGTTCCCGATGTCATAGCAAAGCCAGTGGGGCAGCTTTCATTCGGACTGTATGCCAGCCCTCAATATGTGGCGAGTCATGGACTACCAGTGACGCCGAAGGAACTCACGGCGCATGATTCGATTGTGTTGAGGCAATCTGAATTTTCAGAGCGAGTCATGCTTCACTCCAGAGAAACGTCGCAGAAGTATATTTCGCGCATAGCGGTTCGAACCAACGACTATTGGCTAATGAAGACTTTCTGTTTGAATGGCTTGGGTATCGCCTTGTTACCCGACTTCTTTGTGCAGCCAGAGGTGAAAAGCGGAGGACTCGTGGCCATACTTCCCGACTGGAAGCCAGAGAAAAAGAAAATCTACTGCGTATACCAGCGAAACCGCTACGGCTCGAAGAAGTTACGTGCGTTCTTGAATTTGCTAACCGAGAGCATGTCGGAACTCGACCGTCTAAACAGCTACACTGCGTCCATACTGCCCCGCACCAGAAAAAGCTAGTCTCCAACGTGCAGGTCGGGCTGTTCTTTTGACAGGCTCAACGCCTTCAGATCCTCTCGTACCTTTTCCATTGCCCATTGAGCGGCGCGTGATAGTTGGCGCTGTGGTGCATTTCGAGGTTCATCTGCCATTCACTGCCACGCTCACCATTCATTTCCCTGGCGGAAAAGTCCAAACGATCATGAATGCGGCGTCACCCGTTTCGGCACGTAAGACGAAGCTTTTTGTGCCGATCATTCGCAATGTCAACAAGCATATTCCGGCCGAGGATATCAAGGCATTCAACTTGCGCGTCTTTGAGGAGGATCGTGCAATGGTCGAAGCTCAAAAGCCCGAACGCCTTCCACTGGATCTGACCCTGGAGGCACACATACCTGCGGATCGAAGCTCCATCGCATATCGGCGCGGGCTTAAACGGATGGGCCTTGGCGAGTTCTTTCTTGTTTGAGGCAAGCAGCTTCCACCCACTCTTTTCGAGGTCTTGCATGGCCAATGATGCTCCAACAATTCATGTAGTCGTCGAAGCCTTGAGCGCGCAAGGCCAATCTGGCCGTGCATTTAGTGCCGACCGAGACGGGTTCAAGGCTGCCGCCGTTCGAGGCCGGTGCCCACGTTGACCTGCATTTTCCTAATAACCTTGTCCGTCAGTATTCAATCGCAAGCAGCCCGCTGCAGCTTGACCACTATCTGCTGTGCATCCGCCGTGAGGCCTCCTCACGTGGCGGATCGGCCTATGTGCACGAGCAACTGCGGGTCGGGCAATCATTGACGATTAGCGCGCCGCGAAATTTGTTCGCGCTCCGGCCTCACGCCCCTGCCGTGCTGTTGGCCGGCGGCATCGGAATCACCCCGCTGTTGAGCATGGCCTTGGCGCTGGATGCCGAAGGCCAGTCCTTCGAACTTCACTACTATGTTCGCCATCGCCACGAAGTTGCTTTCAGTCGTCTCCTGAACCACGGTTTTCGCCATGGCACTGTCTACCTGCATTGCAGCGCTGAGGGTGACAGCTTACGGGCCGGCCTGCCTGTGTGCCTGCACACACCGGATCGGCAAACACACATCTATGTATGTGGCCCGCAGGGATTCATGGCCGAAGTACGGCAGCGAACCAGCGCCCAGGGCTGGAGTGCCGAGCAGATTCACCAGGAGGCGTTCGCGCCGATGGTCGCAGGCGGAGAAGCTACAGCCGGTGTCTTGATGCACGAAATGCCCTTCGAAGTTGAGATCGGCTCCTCCGGGCAGGTGTTCTGCATTCCAGTTGAACGCAGCATTGCTTCGGTGCTGCTGGATGCAGGCATTGACGTACCGCTCTCTTGCGAAATGGGCATTTGCGGCGCGTGTCTTACACCGGTGACTGCCGGGGAACCCGACCATCGAGACAGCGTGCAAAGCGACGCCGAGAAATCCGTAGCCCAACCCAAGATCGCGCTATGCTGCTCACGCAGTCACTCACCGCGACTCGTACTCGATCTTTAGAAGCTGGCAAACCCTCATTTACGCAGCGTTTCTTCCTCGTCCCCGATCTCATCATCTTGGTGGAGATCGGGCACGCTCTTATCGCGTGTTGAGCCAGGACGATAGGCTTTGCCCCCCGGTAAGCTCCTGGCCGCGTGAGC
Organism: Parazoarcus sp. PS-13 R2A; assembly: GCF_057621855.1. Classification (NCBI taxonomy): domain Bacteria; kingdom Pseudomonadati; phylum Pseudomonadota; class Betaproteobacteria; order Rhodocyclales; family Zoogloeaceae; genus Parazoarcus; species Parazoarcus sp. PS-13 R2A. The sequence goes on along the minus strand of NZ_JBYEXN010000044.1, from coordinate 3,933 downwards.
GTGGCAAGAATATCCATCAGAGCAGGACTGAGACCGCGTCATAGGGATCCAGTCCCTTGTCGCGAAGGACTTGGTGTGCGCTGGTCGGTTGACCGCTGCGTGCCGCTTTCGATGATCGAGCAGACAAAGGCTGCAAAGCCTGCCGATGGCCAGCAACAGCGAGGCCATGCAGTCGGGGGCGATCTGCATGGCGATTACGTTGCGGATGGATGCCGACGGCGGCTGCCTGCTACTTAGACGAAAGCGTAGGCCGTGACCTTGTTGCCCGCCGGATCGCGCAGATAGGCGGCATAAGCACCGGGCAGGTGGCCGCGCGGGCCGGGCTTGCCTTCGTCGGCACCGCCGGCGGCCAGGCCCGCGGCATGGAACGCATCGACCTCGGCCGGGCTGGCCGCTGCGAAGCCGATGGTTGCGCCATTGCTCGAAGGCGCCTCGCCATTGCCGGGGCGCGCGATGATGAACGCGGGCTTGTCACGACCATACAGAACCCAGCCGCTGCCGAACGGCCCGAGATTCTTGATGCCGAGCGCGCCCAGGGCGGCGTCGTAGAAAGCGGTGGATTGTGCGACGTTGGCAGCGCCGATGAACACGTGCGAGAAAACGTCGTTGCCGGAGATAACGGGATTAGCCATGAGAATCACCTTTCAGGTTTCAACTGAGAATCGGGGATGGCCGATGAGCCGGACGGTGCATCGTGCCGCCCCCCACTCCTTACAGGCAGCCACGGTCATGCCAACCGGGCCGCATGATGCGCGAAATGATTCGCCAGAAAGCTGGCGATGAAGTAATAGCTGTGGTCGTAACCCGGCCGCAGATTCAGCGTGAGCGGATGGCCCACGGCCTCGCAGGCCGATTGCAGCAATTCCGGCCGTAGCTGGCCCGCGAGGAACTCGTCGGCCTCGCCTTGATCCACAAGCAGCGGCAGACGCTCCTGCGCGGCCCCAATCAATTCCACGGCGTCCCACTCCTTCCATGCGGCCCGGCCTGCCCCCAGGTAGGTGCCCAGGGCTTTTTCGCCCCAAGGCACTTGCGAGGGCGCCACGATGGGCGAGAACGCCGAAACGCTGCGATACCGCCCAGGATGGCGCAGCGCCGTCACCAGTGCACCGTGGCCGCCCATCGAATGGCCGAAGATGCCACGCGCATCGCTGGCGGGGAACTCCTTTTCGACCAAGGCGGGCAACTCCTCGGCGATGTAATCCTGCATGCGGTAATGCGCGGCCCAGGGCTGCTCCGTGGCGTTGACGTAGAAGCCCGCACCCTGGCCCAGGTCGTAGGCGGCATCGTCCGCGACATCGGTGCCGCGCGGACTGGTGTCGGGCGAAACGACGATCAAGCCATGCCGCGCGGCATGCTCCTGCGCACCGGCCTTGGTGATGAAATTCTGCTCGGTGCAAGTCAGGCCCGAGAGCCAGTAGAGCACCGGGCGCGCCTCACCGCGCAGCGCGGCTTCGGGCAGATAGATGCCGAACTTCGCTTCGCCACCCAGCGTTGCCGAAGCGTGCTTCCACACTTCCTGCCGGCCGCCGAAGCTGGCGTGTTGTTCGATCCGTTCCATCGCCGTGCGCTCAGTAGCGAATCACCGTGCGGATCGACTTGCCCTCGTGCATCAGATCGAAAGCCTCGTTGATGCCGGTCAGCGGCATGGTGTGAGTAACGAAGGGCGCCAGCTGGATCTTGCCGGTCATCGCGTCTTCGACCATGCCGGGCAGCTGCGAGCGGCCCTTGACGCCGCCGAAGGCCGTGCCGAGCCACTTGCGGCCGGTCACCAACTGGAAGGGTCGCGTGGAGATTTCCTGGCCCGCGCCAGCCACGCCGATGATCACGCTCTGGCCCCAGCCGCGGTGCGCGCACTCCAGTGCGGCGCGCATCACGTTGACGTTGCCAATGCACTCGAAGCTGTGATCCACGCCCCAGCCGGTCATCTCCACAATCACCTGCTGGATGGGCTTGTCGTAATCCTTGGGGTTGACGCAGTCGGTCGCACCGAAAGTCCGCGCCAGGTCGAACTTGGACGGGTTGGTGTCAATGGCGATGATGCGGCCGGCCTTGGCGAGCCTGGCACCTTGGATCACGGCCAGGCCGATGCCGCCCAAGCCGAACACGGCCACGCTATCGCCCTCCTGCACCTTGGCAGTGTTCTTGACCGCCCCCAGGCCGGTGGTCACGCCGCAGCCCAGCAGGCAGACCTGCTCGGGGTTGGCGTCAGGGCTGATCTTGGCCAGCGAGACCTCGGCCACCACGGTGTATTCGCTGAAGGTGGAGCAGCCCATGTAGTGGTAGATGGGCTGGCCGTTGTAGGAGAAGCGCGTGGTGCCGTCGGGCATGACGCCCTTGCCCTGGGTGGCGCGCACCGAGACACAGAGGTTGGTCTTGCCGCTCTTGCAGAACAGGCATTCGCCGCATTCGGCGGTGTAGAGCGGGATCACGTGGTCGCCGGGCTTGACGCTGGTCACGCCTTCACCGACCTCGACCACGACGCCGGCGCCTTCATGGCCCAGCACAGCGGGAAACAGGCCCTCGGGGTCATCGCCGCTCAGGGTAAAGGCATCGGTGTGGCATACGCCGGTGTGGGTGATCTTCACCAGCACTTCGCCCCTCTGGGGCGGAGCGACGTCGATCTCGACGATTTGCAGGGGTTTGCCGGCTTCAAAGGCAACAGCAGCACGGGATTTCATGGCGCGGACTCTCTAGATATGCGCACGGTCGTTACCGTGCGTTGCGGATTTACATCGAATAGGTACGGACGAGATCCTTATCTCGCAACGCCTATGGCGATTCAGGCAGCCGTTGTCTGCTCGTCCGTACCGCGATGCGAATAGGTTTCGGAAAAACGCCAGAGCATGTAGTCGATGCACGTCGTGGTTTCGTACTTGAGCGGATTGCTCTCGTCAAAACAGCCAGGCAGGCAATCAATGACAGTGTTCGGGTTGGGCTCGGCGAAGAACGGAATGGAATAGCGATCCTTGCCCTCCGGGCTGACTACCCGATGAGGAGTGGATTTGTAGCGATCGTTGCTCCAACGGGCCATCATGTCGCCGATGTTGACGACGAATGTCCCAGGAATGAACGGCGCATCCAGCCACTCACCTTCCAGATTGCGCACTTGCAGACCGCCGACCGGATCCTGGTAGAGCAATGTGACGCACCCATAGTCGGTATGCTCGCCCGCACCTTTGCTTGCGTTGGCAGCGCCTTCTCGTGGCGGATAGTGAATCATGCGCAAGGCGCTGATGGGCTCGGCAAACCGCTTCGCAAAAAAATCCTCGTCCGTGCCAAGCGCAATCGCAATGGCTTTCAAGAGCGTGAGGCCCAGATCGTGCATATCCTGATAGTGCTGCTCCCATAATTCCTGCCAGCCCGGTAGGTCGGGATGGCGGTTGGGGCCACGCAACGGCTTACCGGCCACAACGTCCGGATGATCAGCCGGCAGGTGGAAACTCATGTCAAAGGTTTCCTTGTGATCGCCCGGCTGGCTCGGATCCAACTGCTCGGCAGCAATAGCGCCGTACCCTGTATGGCTGACGCTCTTGGTGATATCGATCTTGAGCTTCTCCTCCAAGGGCAGCTTGAAGAAACTCTGGCCGGCGGCCAACAATTCCTCGATGCGCGATTCAGCGATGGGGTGGCCCTTGATGTAGAAAAATCCCCAAGTGCAGCACGCTTCGTCGATCTGATCTGCAACCCTTTTCCAGGCTGCCCGGTCATTCTGATAGAGCGGGCTGATATCAATGATTGGCAATGTTTCCATGATGAAGTCTCACTGTTTTAGGCGATATTGCGAAAAGTGTCCGTAGCTGGCCGGGGGCCCAATATCACGCGTATGTTTTTTCCATCATGGCGGCCATGTGCTCGCCCACGGTACGAGAGGCTGCGGGCAAGGATTCGTCACCAGGCAACCCGTCTGGAGGTGTGATGCGGTAGAAAAAATTG
>NZ_JBYEXN010000043.1:0-10429 GCF_057621855.1 Parazoarcus sp. PS-13 R2A | reverse complement strand
TGAGCACGCCTTTTCCATGCTCCAGCGCAGCACCGACGAACTCGCGCAAGGTCGCCTCGTGTTCCGGCTGCACCACCACCATGCCAAGCGGCAGTTCGATGGAGTGCTCCTTGTAGCGGTCAAGCCGCGGCCATTTGGCGGTCGGCAGATACTCGCCATCCACCCGCAGCTGTGCATGGCCCTTGCCCCGCGCCCATTTGGCGAGATCGGTGTACAAACCCTTGCGGTTGGTGACCAGCGGCGCCAGCACTTCAACCGATGCGCCCCGCAGTTCGCGCTGGATCTGGGCGACGATCGCCTCGAAGCTCTGCGGTGTCACCGGTACCTGGCAGTCCGGGCAGTACTGGGTGCCGAGCTTGACGTACATCAGGCGCAGGAAGGGGTGGATCTCGGTCAGCGTCGCCACCGTACTCTTGCGCCCACCACGACTGGTGCGCTGCTCGATCGCCACCGTGGGCGGAATACCGAACACTCCGTCGACATCCGGTCGGCTCGACGGCTGCACGAACTGGCGCGCGTAGGCGTTGAGCGACTCCAGATAGCGGCGCTGGCCCTCGCCAAACACGATATCGAACGCCAGTGTCGACTTGCCCGAGCCCGACAGGCCGGTGACCACGGTGAAGCGGTCGCGCGGAATCGACACGCTGATGTTCTTCAGGTTGTGCTCACGCGCATGATGAATCTCGATCGCCGGTGCCGTCAGCGCACGGTAGGCCACCGGCGCTTCGGCCACCATCGCCGGTACAGCGCGGGTGCGCGCCAGCGCTTCCGCATACTCGCGCAGCGCAAGCCCGGTGTGAGATGAAGGATGTGCCCGCACCTGCTCCGGACTGCCCTCGACCACGATTTCGCCACCCCCTTCGCCGCCTTCCGGGCCAAGGTCGATGATCCAGTCGGCCGCTGCGATCACATCGAGGTTGTGCTCGATCACGATCAGCGAATTGCCCGCTTCGAGCAGCTTGTTGAACGCCCCCAGCAGGGTGGCGACGTCTTCGAAATGCAGACCGGTCGTCGGTTCGTCGAACAGGAAGAGCAGACCAGGCGCAGCGTCCACCGCCTTATCCACGGACTTGCCAACAGCCTTATCCACAGCTTTCGACGCACGACTGCCCTTCTTCTGCGCCGCGCTTGCCAGATGGCCGGCCAGCTTCAGTCGCTGCGCCTCACCACCCGACAGCGTCGGCACTGGCTGCCCCAGACGCAGATAATCGAGGCCGACGTCGGACAGGGGTGCGAGCGCGGCCAGCACCTTGGGCTGATCGGCGAAGAAGCCCAGCGCCTCGCGCACCGTCATCTCCAGCACATCGGCCACCGAATGGCCACGCCATTGCAGCTCAAGCACTTCAGGGCGATAGCGCTTGCCGTCGCAATCCGGGCAGCGCAGCCAGACATCCGACAGGAACTGCATCTCGACGTGCTCGAAGCCCGAACCGGTGCAGGTCGGGCAGCGCCCATGGCCGGCGTTGAAACTGAAAGTGCCGGGCGAATAGCCGCGCTCCTTGGCTTCGGGCAGGGCGGCAAACAGGTTGCGGATCGGATCCCAGGCGCCGACATAACTGACCGGGTTTGAGCGCGAGCTCTTGCCGATAGCCGACTGATCGACCATGACCACGCCGCGGAGTCCGTCTACGCCCTCCAGCCGGTCGAAGGCGCCCGGCGTGTCCACCGCCTCGCCAAATTGCTTTGCCAGCGCAGGATAGAGCACATCCTGGATCAGGCTCGACTTGCCCGAACCCGACACCCCGGTCAGGCAGGTCATGCGCTGCAGCGGGAAAGACACGCTGATTCCGCGCAGATTGTGCTCACGTGCGCCGATCAGCGTCAGACGCGGCGTCGCGGTATCGACCGGACGTGACGGACGCTCCACATCGATACGTTTCCTGCCCGCCAGCCAGGGACCGGTGACCGAATCCGGATTGGCGGTGATCTCCGCCGGCGTGCCGCGGGCGACGATATTGCCACCGCGCTCGCCAGGACCGGGACCGATCTCGAGCAACTCGTCCGCCGCCACCATGACCTGCGGATCGTGCTCAACCACTACCAGCGTGTTGCCGGCATCGCGCAGCCGCGTCATCACCCCCAGAATGCGGCCGATATCCCGCGGGTGCAGGCCGATCGAAGGTTCGTCGAGTACGAACAGCGTATTCACCAGCGAGGTACCGAGCGCCGTCGTCAGGTTGATGCGCTGCACCTCGCCGCCGGAGAGCGTCCGCGACTGCCGGTCGAGCGTCAGGTAGCCCAGCCCGACATCGGACAGATAGGTCAGCCGGCTGCGAATCTCGCCCAGCACCAGCTCGGTCGCCTCGTCCGCCACCCCGGGCAGCTCAAGCGCGGTGATGGCTTCGCGGATGCGATCGACCGGCATCGCCATCAGCTGGTGGATCGCCAACCCTCCTTTTTCAAAGGGGTCAGAGTCGTTTGATCGAGCGGTCAGATCAAACGACTCTGACCCCTTTGAAACGGGCAAGCGCCACAGCAAGGCGTCGGGTTTGAGGCGCGCGCCGTGGCAGGAGGGACATTCGGTGTAGCTGCGGTAGCGCGAGAGCAGCACCCGGATGTGCATCTTGTAGGCCTTGGTCTCGAGCCAGACGAAGAAATGGCGCACGCCGTACCAGTAACGCGGCCATGAGCTGTCCCAGTTCTTCCACTTGGCGTCGCCTTCGAGCACCCACTGCCGGTGTTCCGGTGGCAGGTCGCGGAAGGGCACGTCCATCGCCACCCCGGCCTTCTTCGCCATCTTTGCCAGATCCTGCTGGCACTCGCGATAGCTCTCTGTCTGCCACGGCTTGATCGCGCCCTCGGCGAGCGTCTTCGATTCATCCGGGATCACCAGGCCGAAATCCACCCCGATGACACGGCCGAACCCGCGACAGGTCTCGCACGCCCCGATCGGCGAATTGAAGGAGAACAGGCCCGGGGTCGGATCGCTGTAGTGGATGTCGCAGTCGGCGCAATGCAGACCCTGCGAATAGCGCCACTCAGCCTCTTCGCCATCGCCGGCGGCAAACACACGCAAGCGGCCATGACCCAGACGCAGTGCCACTTCCAGCGCTTCAGCCAGACGCGAGGGCTCGGCCGCCGAGAAGCGGAAGCGGTCCTGCACGACCTGCAGCACATCGGCGTCCACACCCTCTTCGCGCCGATGGATGCGGGTATAGCCCTGTGCGTTGAGCAGCGCGGTGATCTCGGCCTCGCTGTAGGTTTTCGGCACGGTGAGCGGAAAGCAGACCATCAGTCGCGGATCGCCTGCGGCCGCAGCGCGACGGCCGAGGTCCTCACCGATGCTGTCGACCGAGTCACGCTTGACCGGCATGCCGCAGCAGCGGCAGTGCAGATGCGAGGCGCGGGCGTAGAGCAGCTTGAAGTGGTCCGCAAGCTCGGTCATGGTCCCGACCGTGGAGCGCGAGGTGCGCACCTGGCTGGTCTGATCGATCGCGATGGCCGGCGGCACGCCCTCGATGCGGTCGACCTGAGGCTTGTCCATGCGGTCGAGAAACTGCCGCGCGTAGGGCGAGAAGGTCTCGACGTAGCGGCGCTGCCCCTCTGCGTACAAGGTGTCGAACACCAGCGAGGACTTGCCCGAACCGGATACGCCGGTCACCACCGTGAGGCGGTTCAGCGACAGGTCGAGCGAGAGATTGCGGAGATTGTTCTGACGTGCGCCGCGAATGCGGATGCTGTCTTTGAGGTCGGGCATGGCTGGGCTGCTGGAGGGGCGCAAGATGGTCATTGTAGGCTGCAGACCCCATCCCAGGACGATAGGTTCAAGCAGCCATCACAATCATATCGAACGCGCCCGGCAAAACCGGATCAGCCCGATCCGGTCCGGGTGTCAGCGACGCATGAGCGCCAGTAGCGCTTATTCCGCAGGCTTTTCCTGCGGTACCTGCGGCACTTCCTCGGGCTTGTTACGCACTGCATCAACGACGCCCTTGCCCGCATCCTTGATCCGCTTTGCCGCTTCCAGGGTGGCATCGGCAATGCGTCTTGCGGCCTGCTCGGTGGCTTCCTTGGCGTCGAGTGCGGTTTCACCCGCCGATTCGACGACCTCAGCCGCCTTCTCGCTGCCAGTCTCGGCTTGCTCTGCAGCCTGCTCGGTCACGGCCTCGACGACGGCCTTGCCGGCTTCTCCTGCCTTCACTGCTGCTTCACCGGCTTTCTCGATCGCCTCTTTGGCGGCGTCCACCGCCTCGCTGGCAGATTGTTCGACCTTGTCGGCCGGCTTGTCCTCGCTGCAACCGGCGAGAATAAGGGTGCTTGCAGCGGCCATTGCGGCCAGCAGGGTTTTCATCGGTCTCATCTCATGCATTTGGGCGAATTGAAGCTTGCACCGTCTGACCGGAAAATTCTGTCAGATACTTCCCGTATTGACCAAAACAAAGGGCCCGTGAGGGCCCCTTACATTGGATCGGTGCAAATTACTTCACGCGAGCGCGGTATTCGTCAGTGCGGGTATCGATTTCGATCTTGTCGCCGATTTCGACGAAGGCCGGAACCGGCAGTTCGAAACCGGTCTTGATACGGGCCGGCTTCATGACCTTGCCCGAGGTGTCGCCCTTCACGGCCGGCTCGGTGTATTCCACTTCGCGCACGACGGCGTTGGGCAGCTCGACCGAGATCGCCTTGCCGTTGTAGAACACCACTTCGCAGGCCAGGCCGTCTTCGAGGTACTTGAGCGCGTCGGTCATGTTTTCGGCTTCGACTTCGTACTGCTCGTAGTCGGCGTCCATGAACACGTACATCGGATCAGCGAAGTAGGAGTAGGTCACTTCCTTGCGGTCAAGCTGGACCACTTCGAACTTGTCGTCAGCCTTGTAAACCGATTCCGACGGCGCGCCGGTCAGCAGGTTCTTGAGCTTCATCTTCACGACCGCAGCGTTGCGGCCGGACTTGTTGTACTCGGATTTCTGTACCACCAGCGGGTCGGCGCCGACCATGATGACGTTGCCCGAGCGGAGTTCCTGTGCGGTTTTCATGCTGTGTCCTGAACTTGATGCGGCGCGACCGTAGACGCTAACCCGATACGAAAGCGCGCGATTCTACCCTCTCGCGTCGACTATGTGGTTGCAGAATTGCGTCAGACGCATCGCCAGATCCGGCATCGCCGCCTGGCTCAGGCCCCAGTTCTCCGCGTGTGGACCGATCACCGGAAGGGCTTCGGCAAACGCAGACCACGCGGCAGCAGGCACTCCGCGACCGTTCCAGGCATGCCAGAACGCTACGAGCGCTTCGGCCACCGCCGGGTCCAGACCCGCACGATAGCGTTGCAAAAAAGCATCAAGCTTGTCGAAGTGCGCCTCGTCGTCCTGCGCATAGATGTGCCAGACGAAAGGCTTGCCCGCCCATTGCGCGCGCACAAACGAATCCTCGCCGCGCACGAAATTCAGGTCGCTCACCCACAGCAGGCGATCGTAAGCGTCCTGGTCGGTGAAGGGCAACACGGCGAGCGAGAGACTGCCTTTGAGCAGTCGCGCCCCCGCGCTCAGCCCGTGCACACCGAAGGCCCGCGCAAGGTCGCCCAGCACCCGGCCTTCAGGCACCAGCAGCAGCACCGGGCGGCTGCTCCGCGCCCATATCTCGACAAGATCCGTCAGCCCCGGCTGCTCGTAGGCAAACAGGGAAACGATCAGCGTATCCGCGCCAGGAAGTGCGACCTCGTTCGTCGCCAGCCATGCGGCCCGCCCGCCTTGCTGCAGAAAGCCGTCACGGGATGCAATCAGCCCGGTCTCGCGCAACAGCCCGCCACCGGCGGCATCGAACCCGGGAAAAAAGAAGTGTTTGGTCAAGGGCTGTAACGGATGGGGCGAAGCCAGACCATGGCAACCGCTCACCCAGTCTTCGGCCGACAGATACTCGAGGTTGATCCAGACCGGCGCCACAGGCCGTGCAGCCATCGCTTCGACGTGGGCCTCGGGCAAGGTACAGGCGAAGGCCTCGATGACCACAGCGGCCGGCTCAAGCTGCTCGAGCGGCATCGTCCACTGCCGGATGTCGACGCCCTCGACCACCGCCTGCTGCACTGCAGTGCGAAGCACCTGACACAGGCGCGAAAACGCGACGAAGTCGTCCACCCAGAGTCGCACCCGAAAGCCGTGATCGCGCACGAGTGAACGCGCAAGTCGCCAGCAGACGCCGATATCCCCATAGTTATCCACAACCTGACAGAAAATCTCGTAGTCAGGCGGGGGAAGAAGCGCGTTTTCGGTCATCGTCGTGAACAAGTCGGGGGATTAAAGCGGGAAAGGATGTGGACAAAGGCTTAGGAAGGAAATGGCCGGAAAAGCATGGACATTTCATGCACAGCTGATTAGGGGGTTTATCAACCTGCTTATCAGACCGCGAATCTTGCGCTGCAGCAGGCGCTATCCGAGTTATCCACAGATTTTGGTCCACTGTTTACTTCTTTATCTTTATATTTAATAAAGTAAACAACAAACAAAAGCTCAAACAAAAAGGCGGTCCGAGTCCGGCAAACACCTGCCGGAACCCAGGACCGCCTGCGGGTCAATCAGGAATAGTTGTTGAGCTGCTCAAGGTCGGCAGCTTCCAGCCAGCGCCATTCACCCGGGGCCAGCTGCGCATCGAGTTCGAGTCCGCCGACACGGCTGCGGTGCAGGGCTTCCACCCGGTTGCTGGCTGCACCGATCATGCGCTTGACCTGGTGATACTTGCCTTCGCACAGGGTGAGCTGCAGCGTATGCGAACCGGTCTGAACACAGGCCGTTGCCGCAACCGGTGCGGGTTCGTCATGCATCTGCACCCCGGCAAGGAGCGCCGCAATCAGTTCGGGCGTCACTTCGTGCTTGAGCGTGACCTCGTAGACCTTGGGCGTGCGCTTCTTGCCCGAACTCCAGTAGTGAATGAACTTGCCATTGTCGGAAAACAGCAGCAGCCCGGTCGTATCCTGGTCGAGTCGGCCGATGCTCTGCACACCGCGCAGCAGCATCTGCGGTGGCAGCAGCTTGAAAACGGAGGGGTGAAAGGTCGGTTTCAGCGAACATTCGTAGCCGACCGGCTTGTGCAGCATCAGGTAAGCCTCGGCGCGGAACTGCCACGGCTGATCGCCGATCGTGAACTCGAGCCCGGGAACACCATCGCTGCCGCCGGGTTCAAACTCTGCGAAAGGGTCGTCACACGGAACACCGGCAACACTGACGTGCCCGGCACGGACGAGGGCGCGGCATTCCTTGCGGCTGCCGAAACCCTGGGAGTGGAGAAGTCGTTCGATTTGCATGGCTGGCATGGTATCGCGGATGCCCCCTGCGCTTCATCCCATCTCCACCAGGGCCGGCGCCAGCGCTGCGACCATCCACAAGCTCGGGGTAAACTGCGGGCCTGACCGGCAAGGAGACCGTCTTTGAAATTCGAACATCTCATCGAGGTCAATGACCTCGCCAATCCGCTGCTTACCGTGCTTAGCCGCGAAGAAGTCTGGTTCGGCCTGTTGTGCCGCGCCGAGGATTCGCGTGCGTTTCTCCCCGGACTCGAGCGCTGCACCATCCTTGAACGCAAGGAAGGCGAACTCCTGCGCGAACTCAATTTCGGACAGGTCAGCATTCGCGACCGGGTGCTCTTCAGCGAACTCGAGTGGATCAGCTTCGAATCCGAAGCCACCGCAGAGCACGCGGGCGGCAAACTGGTGATCAGCATCGAAGAGCCCGAGGCCGGCGTGCTGTTCCTGCGCTTCGTCTATTCGACCAGCCTGCCCGACGCCAACGGAAGCGAAGAGGCAAAGTATGCTGATATCGTTCGCTCTGCCTATCATCAGTCCGACATCGACACCATGAAGGTGATCCGCATGATCGCCGAATCGGGACGGCTGCAATAATCCTTTCCATCCGGCGTCCGTTGCCGATGCAGCGGGCGCTTTTTCGTTCACATCAGGAAATAAATCATGTGGTTCAAGAACCTGCAGTTGTATCGCCTGCCCGCAGGGTGGGACATGAGCATCGAGAAACTGGAAGAGCAACTGGCCAAGAAGCCCTTCAACCCGTGTGGCAGCCAGGACATGGAGAGTCGTGGCTGGCTCTCGCCCCTGGGTAACGACGTTCTGGTCCATGCAGTGGGTGGCCAGTGGCTGATCGCACTTGGTTTCGAACATCGTCTGCTGCCGTCCTCCGTGGTCAAGCAGGAAGCCGACGAACGCGCAGCAGAAATGGCCGACCAGCAAGGCTTCAAACTTGGTCGCAAGCAGATGAAGGATCTGCGCGAACAGGTCGCACAGGAACTGATGCCGCGCGCCTTTACCCGTCGTCGTCGCCTTCACGCCTGGATCGACCCGGTTGGCGGCTGGCTGGCGGTGGACGCGCCAAGTCAGGCCCGCGCCGAAGATGTCATCGAAGAACTGCGTCACTGCCTCGACAGTTTCCCGCTGACGCTGGTGCGCACCGAACGCTCGCCGGTTTCGGCAATGGCCGACTGGCTTGCAGGCAACGAAGCGCCGGCAGGTTTCAGCATCGACCAGGACTGCGAACTGCGTTCGGTCACCGAGGACAAGGCAGCTGTTCGTTACGTTCGTCATCCGCTCGAAGGCGACGAGATCAAGGGTCACCTCGAGGCCGGCAAGTTGCCGACACGTCTGGCCCTGACCTTTGACGACCGCGTGAGTTTCGTTCTGACCGACAAGCTCGAGATCAAGCGCATCGATTTCCTCGACGTGGTGCGCGACCAGATCGACGGTCAGGCAGAAGACGAAGAGGCGCTGTTCAACGCCGAGTTTGCCCTGATGACCGGCGAGCTGGGTCAGTTGCTGCCTGCTGTCGTTGAAGCACTGGGTGGCGAATTGAAGCAGGAAGCCACAACGGAGATTCATTCGGCAGTGACGAAGTCAGCTGCAGGTGATCCACCGTTCTGAGCGGGCACGAGGGCGTAAGCCCGAGAGCAGGTCAAGAGCGCTGTCGCATTTGCGGCGGCGCTTTTTTTTTTGGGTGTTCAAAGGGTGTACACAGTATTTAAAGATTTAAAAGACTATAAAGATTATAGTGCCCCGAAATCTGTGGATAAGCACTTTTAACCCATATAAAACAGTTTCTTGAATGTCTGGTAAACGTGTGCACAGCACCCTGGTAAACGACAGGATCATTTGTTGATGAAATTTCTGCCGGTGGTGTTTACTCAACTTATCCACAATCTGCAGGGTGTCTGAATAACAGCTTATACATGCTGCTTTTCGTGCACTTTCGATGCGGCTGGTCATCGCGGTGGACGTAAAAAAGGGAAGGAATCCATCGGATCCTCCCCTTCCTTGAACACGAAAACAGATCTACAGAATCGATCGATAGATTGCCGTGACCTCTTCCAGGTTCATGTCGCAAGGGTTGGTGGCGATCAGGCGTTGAATCTGCGTCACCACTTCTTCGGCCATGCCGGGAATGTCGCCTTCGCCGACCCCCAGCTGGCTCAGACGGGTTTCGAGCCCACCATATCCGGCCATCTCTTCCATTCGACTGACGAAGGCCTCTGCGGCTTCCGCTTCGGACGCAAAGCTGCGGCCAGGGAGTACGCACAGCGCCAGCTCGGCGTAGGCGGCTGTGGCAGCCCTGAGGTTGAAGCGCAGTACCGGCCCCATCACCAGGGCGTTGGAATGCCCGTGCGGGACGTGGAAGCGTGCGCCAAGCGGGTAGGCAAGACCGTGGATGGCCGCAACGGAAGCATTGACGAAGGCCATACCACCCAGCATCGCGCCTTCCAGCACGGCCGAACGCGCCTGCAGATCCTGACCGTTCTCGAGGACACGTGGAAGGTTGCGTGAGAGCAGTTCAAGTGCCTTGCGTGCAAGGGCGTCGGCAACCGGGTTCTTGCGCGTACGACTGGTGTAGGCCTCGATGGCATGCACCATCGCATCGAGCGCGGTTGCTGCGCTGACCTTGGGTGGCATGCCTACGGTCAGTCCAGCGTCGAGCAGGGCGATGTCGGGCAGCAGCTGGGGCGTATAGACGGCCTTCTTCTCACCATTCTCGTTGGTGATGACGGACACCCAGGTGACCTCCGAGCCGGTACCGGCCGTGGTCGGTACCTGAATCAGCGGCAGGCGGCCGCCAGTGGCCATGTCGACGCCGTAGATTTCTTCGATCGTTTGTGTCGAATGCGCCAGCAAGGCCACGACCTTGGCGGTATCCAGTGAGGAACCGCCGCCGAGCCCGATGATGCCGTCGGCCTCGGCGGTTCTTGCCGCTTCCACCGCCTTGCGCACCATCTCCACCGGAGGGTCGGCAAGGACGGCATCGAAGGTCGCGGCTTTCAGTCCCGCCGCAGCGAGGACCCTGCTTGCCCGACCGGCGATGCCGCAGGCGACGATCCCCTGGTCGCACACCAGCAGCGGCCGTTTGATCCCCAGTTCCTGCGCGAGCTGACCGAGGCGTTCGAGACCGTCGATCTCGGAGATGATCCGTGGCGGGGCACGGAATACGAAATCAGTCATTTGGGTCTC
>NZ_JBYEXN010000042.1:0-12776 GCF_057621855.1 Parazoarcus sp. PS-13 R2A | reverse complement strand
CGCCGCAGCGCGGGCGGCAACATTAAGCGGGGAAAGATTTGGACCTCTGGCGAGTCCAGTTTGGACAGACATCTAGACAATCCTTGGTGCTACGGTCTTCATCCAACAGCACGCTTCCCATGCGAAGGGAACGCACGGAAGGGCAGAGCCTGAAAACCATCATGAGGTCTCCCCCATGGGCAATCGGGCTCGACTAGCCGTCTTTTTGCTTAATCCCAGATGACCCTGACGGAATGCGGCCCTCGCAGCTGCGCACCAGTAATACGAGGTGCGGGAAAGTCAGGATCCAGGCGTATGTTGGGCAGCAAATCAAGCACTGCATTGAGCGCCACCTGCAATTCGGTCTTGGCAATGAACTGACCGATACACATGTGCGGGCCAAAGCCGAAGCCGAAAGACGGTTTGAGCTTGCGATCGATATCGAAGGTTTCGCTGTTCTCGAAGACCTCTTCATCGCGGTTGGCCGATGAGACGATGCATTGCACCATTGCGCCCTTAGGGATATGCATGCCCGCAAGCTCGATATCCTCCGCTGCCTGACGCACCTTGAAGGTTGCCACCGGCTCAAAACGGATAGCCTCATCGATAGCCTTGCCCACGAGACTGCGATCATTGCGGATCCGTTCGAGCAACTCGGGGCGTTCAAGCAGCAGGACCATCAGTGAGCCAAAGGTACGGGTTGTGGTTTCACCCGCAGCAGGCAGCAGCGAGCGAACAAAAGTGGTGATCTCGTGGTCGTCGAGCTTGCGGCCTTCGTACTCGGCACGAATCAGCCGACTGATCAGATCGTTGCCTTCGGCGCCATTGCGCCTGACCTCGACCACAGCCTCCATGACTGCATCGTAGAGTGCTTTCGCCGCCTCCATTGCAGCCTTGCGTGCGAGCGCAGCCCTCTCGGCGTCGACCTGAGGGCCGGCAAGAATCGCCAGCGCCCATGCCGCATATTGCTTGACCTTCTCTGGCTTATCGTCGGGAAATCCAATCAGCGCATAGATAAGGCGAATCGGAAAATAGAGCGCAAACTCCATCAGGTCAGCTTTCTTCTCCGACACCATTGGCAGGAGATACTCGTTGCGCACGATCGGGTCCATCTTGCTGTCGCGCCACGTATTGACGACATCCGGCATGAAGATCGGCTGCAGCAGTCCCCGAGCCTTCTTGTGTGCCTCGCCATCCATACCGGTAAGGATCAGGCCGTCAAAAAAGGCGCCGAGTCCCTCTGCGATGAATCCACTGGTGTAGTGGGTCGCATCGCGCAACACGTTCATCACGTCCTTGTACTTGAACACGGTGTACGTGGGCCGATTGGCATCGAGGCCGGCGATGTTCGGGACACCGAGCTTGCCCATGAAGTTCTCGGCAATGATGGGCGAGTTCTTGCGCATCTCGCGATAGATCGCGTTGAGATCGACGTCCTCGCCACGATAATTATCAGCCACCCCGGCAAATGCATCCTCAAGCGTCACATTCTTGGCACTGTTCATGATCTGTCTCCTCGTCGGCTTACTGTCTTGACGGTCCCGGCGGGATTTGCACGGGCCCGCCTCGACGTTTATTGAACACTTTTTAGAATAGTGCCTTATATCTTATCAACCGCCAAGTAACTATTTAGCGCGGACCATCCGCCTCCGCTAACCTGCCCTAGTCATGTGCTGCCGCAAGGCGCCGGGCCTCCAGGCTGCCAATACCGAGTGAAACCGCCATCACCCAGAACAGCGCAGCCGCACCGACGCTCGCGCCGATCAGGCCAAAGATCAGCGGCATCCCCATCATCGACAAATGAACGGACATCGAGCGCAGCGCGAGTGCCTCACCGTGATGCTGTCGTGGCGTGACATTGTGCAGAGTGGTCAGAATCGCCGGTTGAATCGCGCCTAATGCGATCCCCAGCACTGCCGCACAGCCCGCCATCGCCCATGCACTTTCGAGCAAGGGATAGAGGGCAAACACAAGACAGGTCAATGCCAGCGCGCCGGGGAGCAGGTGACGGCGAGGAAGGTGCTCCGCAATGAACGGAATTACCAGGCGCACTGCCATCGAGGCCACAGCGTAAGCAGCAAGCACCGCGCCCAAGGTCGATGCACTCAGGCCGCGCTCCACGCCAAGCACGGGAAGGGCAAAGCCGTGCACATCCCAACTTGCGGAAACAAGCCAGTTTATGAATAGCAGACGTGCGAAACCAGGCATTCTCAGTAGCTCTAGCACCGAATACTTTTTTCGTACGCTGGCATCGATAGCGACCGGCACTTCATGTGGAACGGCGCACGTAACAAGGAGCGAAATCACCGGCAGCATGGCAAGACCGACGAAGGCAATACGGAAGCCGAAGTGATCGATCAACGTGCCCGCCAGCAGCGGGCCAAGCAGTGCAGCAAGCGCGGGAGCCAAGGCAATCCAGCTGAACACCCGCAACCGGTCCGCGTCGTTGCGCGCAAACCGGCTTGCCGTACGTTGAATTGCGATCATGCCGAAGCCGGCGCCACCTCCGCATAGTGCAGCCGCAGTGCATAGCCCGGCAAAACTCGGCATCAACGCGCCGATCACAGTGCCACTGAGCGAGAGTGCGGCTGCGATCCGGACAGGAAAGTGATAACCCCGACGATCCGCAAGACGTCCGGCCGAAATCGCAAAGAGGGCCGGAATAATGGCGAACATCATCATCACCACGCCAACCGACCATGCGTCATGGCCCATTCGCAGAACCGAGAGCGGAACCGCCAGACGAGCACCCTGCAGGCACGCATGCAGACCTACCTGGCAAACGATCAAGGCAAAGAGCGCACCGCGCATGGGGTTGCTATCAGTAGTCAGCTCCGCGGGCTCTGCATTCACGCGGTAGCGCTCATCACATCATTCCTCGTAGGCCTGCTGAACGTAGGTCATGCGTCCTCCGGCCAGCATCAGTGCGCAGAACATGTTGAGTTCGACAATCTCGGCTGCCGTGAAATGCTCACCCAATCGCTTGAAGATGGAATCGTCGATCGACAGATAGTCACCGGCAAAGAGTTCGGCATAACGCAACGCGACCTGCTCTGTCGGAGAGAAGCGCGGATCGTCGCTGCCGAGGCACGAAATATCCTCCTCGCTCACATCATCGTTTTTCCGCGCGACCTGGCAGGCTTTACATGTCGTGATTGCAGCGATCCTCAGCCGCACCAACTCCTTTAGACGCGCATCAAGTACTCCGTGCAAATGCATTGTCTCAAGTGCCGCAAGCCAAGCCTGCGCAATGTCAGGGCGATGCGCCCAGACTTGCACTGGCACAGGGGAGCTCAGCATCCGGTTTGCAAGACCTTTCGCGACAGCGCCCGCAAGCGCGGGCGGCAACTCATCGAGTGGAACAGGCGGAATACGCGCCACAGATTTCTCCTGCAAGAATGGAGGCCTGGGTCAAGCAGTGTTGCGTCAGGCAAATCCGCGGAATTGCGCGAGATCGACTTCTGCGCTCGACGGCGGCTGGAGGAAATAGCACACCGAGAGCCTGCCAGGCGAGAAGCGGTAGGTTTCGATGCTCTCGATCACTAGATCAGTGCCACGGATGCAGTTGCGATGATGTACCGCGACATCGTCGCCGTTGATGATGGTGTTGAGCACCTCAAGCTCGAAGCGCTCGTTGTGCTTGTCCCACATCTCCTCGATGACAAACCACCCGTCCTGCTGTTCGTCACGTCCGGCGTATGCAATATCGAGCGCCTCTGATGCGACTGAGCGATAGTGCGCCATGAAACCAGGCTTGTCGTGGGCGTTCCAGCACCTCACCTGACCGCGCATGAAGCGCTCGATTGCTGCGGGGTCCACACGTCCCATCGCTGAGGCCTCCTATTTATTGATCACTTTATATTTTTGTGTACAACTTTATCTGACGCGGACGTGCCTGTCGATAGCGCCCAGATCATGGGTGACGAATGAAGTAGCGAACGGAAAGTGTGCCGTCCTCGCCAAACCGATAGACCTCGATAGTCTCGATGGCCATGCTCGCACCCTTCACCTTGTTCCGGTTATGGCAGGCTGCTTCGTTGGCATTCACGATCATCGTGACCTCTTCAATCTCGATCTTTGCGTTCTGCTGCTCCCACATGCCCTCAAGAACTGCCCAGCCGTCTGCTGCCGGACGGCCGACATACTCGATCGACAGGCCTCCCGGAGCGGCTTCACGATAGGCAGCAAGAAAGCCGTCTTTATCATTACGATTCCAGCAGGAAATCTGCGTGTGAATGAAGTGTTCAATTGCGTTCGCGTCGATACTCATGTCCAGTCCTGTCAGTGGGTTGAGAAGGGGGTATCGCAGTTCAGAGATCGCATCCATACCGGTTACGTGCCGAACCATTTCGACGATCGGATTCGCCCCAGGCCATCCAGCGATCGGGTTCGCGCTCGTCACCTACTTTTCGCCATCGCCCCTCCTGCTGCGCGGTGATGGGAAAGCCTCCGACGAAATCCATCATCTCTCCCTTCGGATCGGGTAAAAACTCCCACGCTTCCTTGCCATCGACAACGATACGGGCGTATTCGGCAAAGTAGCTGCCGTCCTTGTGTCGCACTTCGCCCTCGATGTCGGTCGTGCAGTACACCTCGCCGCGATCATTCTGGAAGATTGCATAGCCGAGATTGTCATGGCCCACCATGAACGAGCCCGCATCCCAACTGCCGTCCGTGTAAATTGTGGCAAAACTCCACCAGATGACGTGCATCTTGTTGTTCACTACAAGGTCTTTCTGGAAGTGAATGGCGCCTCCCTCTGCCATCCAAGCCTGATCGAGCGCGATCACCCCCTTCACAGGGCGTCCTTCGCAAGTACCAGCCACATCGTAGAGTTGTGATACGTAGAAGGTGCCCCAATGCTCACCGGGTAAATACCACTGCATTCCATTTCCAATCAGCGAGCCGGCGATGTCGAGGAGGCCGTCCTCCTTCCAGCTGAAACGCTCCCCGGAAGCGGTGATCAGCCACGGCTCACCCGGCTCTCCGTCAATGCTCGACCAGCACGCCGTATCGCCTTCGAGCCAGCGCTTGGGAAACATTGTCATCGCCCGCGGCGCGATCCGTTCCTTGTCCACGCGGATATGGGCGTTATCAATCCGTGTCGACTGGTAAATGAATTTGGTCGGATTCGGCGTGCTGTTGGGAGCATTGACCGCGCGCACGACCGAGTAGATATGCCCCTCCTCGTCCCGTACGCTACCGAACGGCATGTGCTTTGTGAGCTTTAGCCCGAAATGGTCTCGTAGGTCTGCCAGCTTCGTTCCGCTCACCTTTTGCGGGGCAACCAGGCATTGATAAGCGAAGTCGCCTCGCTGAGGGATTGTCTTGAAGGTTCTCATGGGCCGCTTCCTGCCTCAATCCCAGATCACGTGCACATGGGATGCGCCACGCAACTGGGCACCCTCGATCACCGGCGGCGGCATGTCAGGATCAAGTCGAATGTTGGGGAAAAGGTCGAGGATAGAGTTGATCGCACAGGCGATCTCGACCTTAGCAACAAACTGACCGATGCACATATGCGGCCCAAACCCGAACCCGAAACTTGGTTTCTGCTTGCGATCAATATCAAACACATCCGGGTTCTCGAAAATCTCGCCGTCGTGGTTCGCCGAGACAACCAGACACTGCACGAAAGAACCCTTTGGAATCTTCACGCCGTAGAACTCCACGTCCTTGGCGACCTCGCGCACCTTGAACGTTGCCAGTGGCTCGTAGCGGATGGTCTCGTCGATCAGCTTGGGCACCAGGCTGCGATCCGCCTTGATGCGCTCAAGCATGCCCGGTGTGTTGAACAGCAAGGTCAGCACCGACCCCAGCGTACGCGTCGTGGTCTCGCCCGCCGCAGGCAGTAGCGAGCGCACGAAGGTGACGACCTGATGGTCGTCGAGCCCCTCGCCCTCGTATTCCGCACGCAGCAAGCGGCCGATCAGGTCGTCACCCTGGCTGCCTGCGGCACGCCGTGCAACAACGACCTCCATGATCGAGTCGTAGAGCATCTTGGCTGCAGTGCCAGCATTACGACGGGCCTCTTCCACCTTGGTCGGATCAATCTGATTCCCACCGACCATCGCCAGCGTCCAGGCGGCGTACTTCTTGTACTTGTCGGTATCCTGGGTCGGAAAGCCCATAAGGGCGTACATGATGCGGATAGGAAAGTAGAGCCCGAACTCCATCAGATCGGCCTTTTTCTGTGGCACGAGCGGCTCCAGAAAATCCTTCCTGATCAGCGTTTCCATCGTGTCACGCCACTTGTTCACGGTGTCGGGCATGAACGCGGGCTGCAACAGCGCGCGAACGCGACGGTGTGCCTCTCCGTCCATGCCTAGAATGAACAGCCCGTCGCTGAAGGCAGCGCCCAGGCCCTCGAGAATGAAGCTGTTTGTGTATGTGGTTGCATCACGCAACACATTCATCACATCGTGATAACGAAAAAGCGCGAAGGTCGGACGCGTACCCTGCTGCAAACCCGCATTGGTTGGCACGCCAAACTGCTTGATGAAGTCACCCACAAAAATCGGAGACTTGTCACGCATCTCGCGGCAGGCTGCGTGGATGTCTCCAGTACCCTTGTAGGTGTCGGAAACAGCCGTATAGGCACTCTTCAGGTCGAGGTCGTTCAGATCGCTGCTCAATTCAGTCTCCTTGTTATGCTCACATGGCACTGGGCCGTAAAATATGATCATTTTTTTAGTTTCTGATCACATGTTATCGTGAGATCGTCCACCAAGACTGAATCTGGGCCGCGCTTCGTTTGACCTCGAGTCAAGTGCGTTACGCTTGTCCTTATGTCCTACCCTTTCAGAATCCCATGACAAACTCAGGCAAGCCGTCAGAGCGTCCATCCCCCGACAAACGCGAGACGCTGAGACGAATTGCGGAAGCGGCGCGCCAGGCCTTTGCGGCCAAAGGCCTTGCAGATGCGCGTATCGATGACATCGCTCAGGCCGCGGGCGTGACGAAGCAACTCGTCTATCACTACTACCGAAGCAAAGAGGAGCTTTTTGCGTGCGTGCTTGACGAATCATCGGCAACAACTATGATCGATCTGGTCGCCATCGAACTGGACCAGTTTCCGCCGCGAGAGGCGCTGCGCACGTTACTCAATCACATGATCAGCCCCTATAGCGATCCAATGCTGAGCGCACTCGCCCAAGAGGGAATTCGCTATCACGAGAATCACATCACACCGCGCAACAGCTTTACGGATCTCGCTCCCAAGCTGAAAGAAAAGATGCGCGACATCATCGAGCGTGGTATGAGGGCTGGCGAGTTTCGGTCGGATGTCGATCCAGACCTCTTCCTCGCTGCCGCGGTGCAAGCAACGACAAGCGCCTACGTGAGTCGCTACACGGTAGCGACCCTGTGCGGACTCGATTTAAACCGCGATGAGGATGCCGACATCTGGCGGCGCTATTCAGTGGATTTCGTAATGGCTGCAATCGAGGCAAAGCGCAGTGACTGCCATTCACTAAAGCGTCCTCTGCCACCCGAGCAGCGGAACTGATCTGAAACCGCCACACCTCCGCCGTACGGGCACACAGAGGATCAAGCAGCCAGGAACCGCTTCACACGACCAGCGGCAATACGGCCGGGCAATCCGTTGACCCCGCCACCAGGATGAATACCCGCGCCGCCGAGAAACAAACCTGCGATGGGCAAGGTGTCGCCACCAAGACCCGCAGCAGGGCGCATTGATGAAGACCGGGTCGTACTGGTGTCGATATGCACAACACAACCACGATGTACATTTAGCCTTGCGGCCAAATCCGGTGCGGCTTCGATGCGTCGGGCGATTTCGAACTCCTTAAGGCCTTCCATGTAGTTGGCAGCCTGATCCACCACCTGCTGCGCAACCGTGTCGCGAAGAACCTCCCAGCCCTCACGCGGCTCGACCGGCATGGCGACGGGGTAGAGGTAGGCGACATCCTGTCCTTGCGGTGCCTGTGTCGGATCAACGGCAGTGGGGGCCGTAACCCACATGTACGGCTGATTCGAGACCTCTCCGCGAGCCGCGCAGCGGAAGTTGTCCAGCACGCCTTCCGAGGTACCGATCAGAATCACGCACTTGCGCAAGCTGATCCCATCGTTCCGTTTTGCTTCGAGACGTTGATAGCTAACCAGTCCGTTGAGCGCGACATCGACCTTTAGCGGGGATGCACCATGCGCGTTCGACGGGGCCAGCGCAACCCGCGTCAACGTGCGACGGTCGAGCGCTCCCGGAGTAACCATCTCCAGCGCCATCTTGGGATGAATCGACGCAACCACGGCACGGGCCTTAATGAGGCGCCCGTCCTTCAGCCGGACACCGGTCGCCTTGCCACCTTCCGCGACGATTTCAGCGACTGGTGCAGAAAGTATGATCTCACCACCAAGCTCGGCCAACCGCGCACCCAGCGCATTCGACAGCGTCTGCATGCCGCCCACAGCGCGTCCAAGACCGAAGCGATGAATGAATCCGAGCAAAGCGAAGTAAATCCCAGTCGCCTCGTTGGCGATCGGCCCCGCCGCGCCAAGCAAACAGCACAATGCCGATTGCACGACGGGATGCTCAAAGCGCTCCATGATCGAGGTGTAAGCCGGACTACCAACCAGCGCCATGATCTCAGGCTTGAGATGACGATTTCGTAGCACGGCCTTAAGAGCCTGCCACTTTGCTCTGAAATTCCGCTGCATGGGATCAACACGCATCATGGGCACGGCCATGTCGACAAAAGCATTGACCAGTGTCATTAATGACAGAAATTCCTCGGCATCGTGCGCCGAATAGCGTGCGATCTCATTTGCGGTCTGCGCCGGGTCTCGCCAGAAAATCAGAGAACTGCCGTCTGGATGCGCGTAGACGTAACCCGGCGACATCTCGACCTGACGAAATCCATGCCGCTCAAGCTGCAACTCCTGAGGCATCATTGGATGAACACGCAACGACATCAGGTCGAGTGCGCATGGATGAATCAGGTGTTGCGGCGCCTCGGGAATGAGGTAACCACTGGAGGCCATCCCTCCGACTTTGTCTCGGGCCTCTATGACGATCACGCGCTTGCCTGCCTCAGCCAAATAACAGGCGGCAGACAAGCCATTGTGACCACCACCGACAATTGCCACGTCGTACTGGTTGGGCGTATTCATGCAGTCTCCTTCCGGGGGGCCGGATCTTCTTCTTTGATGGCAGTGTTCGATTGAACACGCAATAAAGATTGAAGCACGCCAGCGGAAGGGACAAAGAAGTTCGGTTTGACGTCAAGTCAAAGCGCCCTTCAGACAGACGTCAGCGTCGTGCAATACGCCCCGACATCAACATGGAGGCAAGCCGCTCAAGACGACGTGGCAGATTTTTCCGCTCGGGACCAGCGGGAACAAGTTGCTCACTGAGGATGTAGCGAACAAGGAGTTCGCACACAAGCTCACGATCAAGAACGATTCCTGCCCGGGTCTCCCAAGCATCAAATACGAGACTTAGCGCATCCTGGAAACGGACAACCGAGTCATGGAAGATGCGCTGAAACCAGCGCATCGCATACTCAGGTGCAACAATCAGCAGGCGCCTTGAGCGGCTGTTCTCGAGGTAGTCATCGATAAAGCGGACTACCGCCTCAAAGCGCTCATCGGGGTCGACGTAGGGCTCAAGCGCCTCACCAAGGGCCTTATGAAAGCGGTCGCGCTTGTGGCGCGAAAAAGCATCAAGCAAGTCTTCTTGTGAGGAAAAATAGCGGTAGAACGTACCGCGGGAAATCCCCGCTTGCACACAGACGTCGAGTATGGATATTCGATCCGCCCCTGACTGCAGAATCACTTCTTCTGCAGCCGCTAGAATCGTTTGAATGGTGCTGTCGGATCGCCGATTCCGGCGTACCGCCCGCACCTTGCCAGTCCCCGCGTCCGCGCCAGAGGCCTTTTTCGTGCGCGCGCTCTTCGGCGCTACGTCACCCTCAGGCATCGCGCTCACATCCTCCATTACTACGTCTCCCTTTTTCATAGCCGGATTGTAGCCTTCTCGCGAAAGCGAGGCATCACTTCGCCCAGGCGACCGAAGTCTTTCCGTTGTTTGTTTGACAGTTTTGCGTTTTCTGTTTATGTTTTGCATCCAAAATCATTCTAACGGCACGCAAAGCCCGGTAGGGCATCCCTTGGGCACAGGAGACGAGAGCATGGCAGGCATGGGTAATCCGGAATCATGGTCGGTTGGTCAGCAAGATACGGTAATTGCTGCGCTGGATCGCGCAGTCGCCGCACACTCTGACCGGGTTCTGCTCGATTTCGGTGGCGAGCTATTCACCTACGGCGAGCTAGATCAGCTTTCTACGTGTTTTGCAAACTCGCTCGCAACGCTCGGCGTCAAGTCTGGCGATACAGTGCTGAGCATGCTCGACAACAACATCGACGCGGTTACCAGCTGGTTGTCGATCAACAAACTGTGTGCCGTAAGCGTGCCAGTCAACACGGCTCTTCGAGGCGAGTTCCTGCGCCACCAGATCGCCGATTCCAAAGCTGCCATCGTCATTTGCGAAGCGGCCTATCTTGAGCGGATTGCACAGGTGGCAGACGGGCTGTCAGATGTGCGTCTAATCCTGTACCGAGGCGTCGCAACCGAGCTTCCGCCCTGCTCAATTCAGATGGCACCGCTGGATGAGCATCGCGGTTCAGACCAAACTCCAATCGAAACCAAGCCCAACCCTTGGGAGCTTGCATGCATCGTCTATACGTCTGGAACAACCGGACCTTCCAAAGGGTGCATGCTCAGCTACAACTACATGTGTAATCTTGCGCGCCTTCAATTGCGTGCAGGTCCAGCTACAGAGAACGATGTGACGATCACACCGCTTCCGCTATTCCATATGAACGCGCTGTGCGTTGGAATTCTGTCGAACATCATGGTTGGTGCGCGAGTTGCAATCGTACAGCGATTCTCGGTATCGAATTTCTGGCAGGAGGTCGAGCGCAGCGGCGCCACCATCGCGTCAATCCTCGGAGGTATGGGTGGTCTGCTCGCACTGGCACCCGACAACGAGTCCATGAAACGCTGTTTCGGCCAGATCCACACCGTCAGAGGAAACCCATTTACAGAGGACTCGAAGCGAATCTGGCGTGAGCGCTTTGGCGCAAAGCAAGTGGGGGGCAACGGCTACGGCCTCACCGAGGCAAGCGTGATCACATCGCTGCCTGGTGGCGAATATGCAGCGCCAGGCTCGTCAGGCAAGCGCATTGCGGATTTCGATGTGCGCATCGTTGACGACCTCGACCGCGAACTACCCGCCAACACGCCGGGCGAGATCGTCGTCAGACCCCAGCGCCCAGATATCATGTTCATGGGATATTGGGGACGTCCTGCCGACACGATGAAGCTGATGCGCAACATGTGGTTCCACACGGGCGACATCGGAAAATTCGACGACGAAGGTTTCTTCTATTTTGTCGACCGCAAAAAGGACTACCTGCGGCGTCGTGGGGAAAATATCTCCAGCTTCGAAATGGAGGCAGCCTTCGCCGCTCATCCCTCAATAGAGGAAGTCGCGGTTCACGCTGTTCCATCGGACAAAGGCGAAGACGACGTCAAAGTCACTGCCATCCTCAAACCAGGCTGTGCTCTGAGCCCAGAAGACCTGTTCAAATGGGCCGTCGATTCCGTTCCCTATTACGCCCTGCCCCGCTATATCGAGTTCCGCGACTCAATGCCCAAGAATCCGCAGGGTCGCGTTCTCAAGTATCAATTGAGAGACGAAGGAAAGACCCCGAACACTTGGGACCTTGAAACGACTGACATCAAGGTCAGCAAACGATAGTTGCGACGACGCCCGCACAAAGGAATCGATCATGAGCATTTTTACCCATGTAACCCTTGGCACTTCGGACCTCGAGCGTGCCAGGGTGTTTTACGATGCCGTACTCGAACCACTGCACATGAAGCGTTTAATGCATGTTGAAGGCAAGGCTTGCGCTTGGGGTCACGAGCACCCCCAGTTCATCGTCCTCTACCCACGCGACGGAAATACAGCAAGCCATGGCAACGGCACAACCATTGGCCTGTTGGCGCCAGACCGTTCGTCGATCAGAGAGTTTCATCGACGTGCCATGGAGCTCGGCGCAACCGATGCAGGCGCCCCAGGGCCACGCCCATTCGCGCCAAACGCATACGCCGCCTACATCCTCGATCTGGACGGCAACAAGGTGGTGGCCTCCTGCCGAGAGCCAGAGGCATGAAACCAGAGGAGAGCTACCGAACTCGACTCAAGGTACGTTGCTTCAGGAAATACAAATCAGATCAGCACTCACTGAAAAATACCGTAATAGAGCCTGAACAGCTGAATACATACCTTGCTCGCACCGTCTGACGATCTTGAAATATCTACCGGCGACACTCCCCCAAAGTGTTTCGATGGCGTCGTCAGATACTGCACCGCAGCGTCCGAGTCAGACCATACATCGTGCGCAAGTTCGTCGATATACGACGCACGTTCGTCCTCCGATAGCCTTGAGAAATCAGGCAGCGTCTCACAGTCCATGGCACGCCTCCTCGTAAGTTTCATCGCTGCAGTATCTCGTAGACACATCCTAGTTACAGCCCGAGGGGCTACCAACCGGTAGCGTCTTGATCACAAGCCGGCGTGTTTGCAAAGAGCTTCAAACAAGGTACTGAAATCATTAGAAAAGCATCTCAACAAACACTCACATTGGCAAACACATATTTGTTTCATTGTGGTCCCAGAACGGGATGAAAAGGTTGTTGCCAACCGCCGCATATAAGCCCTAGGAACGGCACAAGGACTGATGCAAATGGGGCCTCGTACGCAGCCCAAGGT
>NZ_JBYEXN010000041.1:0-12848 GCF_057621855.1 Parazoarcus sp. PS-13 R2A | reverse complement strand
AATTCGAAAAGGTGTCAACCTCTGGTAGGACGGGTCACTGAAAACAAAAAAGCCAACCACCGTGAAGTGATTGGCTTTGATGCTGAAGCTTGGTTGCGGGGGCAGGATTTGAACCTGCGACCTTCGGGTTATGAGCCCGACGAGCTGCCAGACTGCTCCACCCCGCGTCGGAGATCGTGCACTGCTTGCGCAGTTTGAAGCTGAATCAAAAAGGCCAGTCAGGAAACGGCGACTGGCCTTTTCGTGAATCTTGGTTGCGGGGGCAGGATTTGAACCTGCGACCTTCGGGTTATGAGCCCGACGAGCTGCCAGACTGCTCCACCCCGCGTCGGAGAAGCAGCACTATAAACAACGCAGGGCTGAAAATCAAGGTAAACCTGAAAAAACCGTTTCGAAGGGATTACTTCGACGCGGTATCGAGGGCGGCCATCAGCTCGGCATCGCGGCTGTAGATGTCGGGGCGGTAGGTGATGCGACCTTCGGCGTCCGGGGCGGCGGTGAGGTAGGCGACGATGATCGGGACCGAGCCCGCGAGGCTCAGATTGCCGGTCTTGCCGCTGGCCAGCACCGACTCGAAACGCGCCACATGGGCGTCGCCGCCGTTGCCCTCGATCAGCAGCCTGACCAGGTCGAGTGCGTCCTCAACCCGCACGCAGCCAGAGCTGAATGCGCGCGTGCTGCGCTTGAACTGGCGCTGGTTGGGGGTGTCGTGCAGGTAGATCGCGTAGGGGTTGGAGAAGCGGATCGCGACCTTGCCCAGGGCTGCGCCATCGCCGGCGTCCTGGCGCAGGGTCAGGCCGGACGTGTTGCTCCAGTCGACGGTGGCGGGGTCAACCTCGTCGCCGTCCCGGTCGAGAACGCGAATATTGCGGCTGGCCAGGTACTCCGGGTCAGTGCTGGCCTTGGGGATGATGTCCTTCCTGAGGATGGTCGGCGGCACGGTCCAGGTCGGGTTGATGGTGAAGTGGGTGATGCGCGAGAACAGTTCCGGCGTTTCCCGCGCCGCTGTGCCGACCTGTGTTCTGGCCGACCACAGGGGGACGCCGTCGCGGAAGTATGAGAGGCGATAGCCCGCGATATCCACCAGTACGTATTCGCCCTGCTGGCGCGCAGCAAGCCAGCGCGAACGCTCGAGATTGATGCGCAGCATGGCCTGACGTTCCGCGAGACTGCGGTTCAGGGCCCCGAGCGTGATCGGGCCGACGGCACCATCCGCCTCCAGACCCTGGTCGCGCTGAAATGCGCGCACGGCCTCGACCAGCGTGTCATCCATCTGCGGACTGAAGCTGTCCTGTGCGTCGAGATAGGCACTGGCAATGAGTCTTGCGCGCAGTTCGATGACGCGGGCGCTGCTCATGCCGGACTTGAGCGTCGGGCCGGGTGACACCTGAGGCAGGCCAGCCCCGGACTGCTCCTGACGGGCTTCAGCCATGGCCTTGCGCAGCGCGGTGTAGAGCTCCGTTTTTGGGCGAAACCGGTTGAACAGGGCCGCAAGGTCGGCGTCACCGGGCTTGCCGAGCTGGGCTGCGGGGGAGGGCAGATTCGGTGCAGGAAGCGAGGATGGCCGCCAGTAGTGGCCCGCGCGGGCCGGGTCGAGCACGCCGCGCTGCAGATGGTTCAGGGCTGCGGTACAGGCTTCGCTGATCCGGATGTCGTCCTGCGCGCGCTGTATGGCAGTGCCGGACGCCGCAAGCGGTTTGCGCAGGAGCTCAGCCAGGTAGTGATCAGGGTTCAGGCCGTCATCCGCGAGGGCCTCGATCTCGGCGAGCAACTGCTGGCGCCGTGCAGGTGCTTGCCACAGCGGTGCGAAATCTCGTGCGGCATACGCGCGGGCAAGTTCTGTGCGCACCTTGGTGTCATGGGCGCGGCCCTCGATCACGGGCTGCAGCTGCGCGCGCAGTTCGGCGCTGACCGCGTTGTCGTTCGCCGCTGCGACGCCGGTGAGCAGGGAGGCAATAAACAGCGGGAATAACAGGACTGCCCGGATTGGGGAGTTGATACGATTTTTCATCTGCGTTTTCTGCAACTGCCTGATAAGATGCGGTCTGTTTGTGCAAAATAAGTCGTTTTGCCGAGCTTCAGGGACGATATTGACATACAAAAAGAGCAGGGCGCTCGATAAGCGCGCCTTAGTTCTCGTCAAGCCGGACGGATTTCACACAATGAACGTTTCGCTTCGAAAGGCAGCCCTCGTGCTGGGCCTGCCTCTGTTTGTGCTGTCTTCAAATGCATCGGCGGGCTCGTCCGATGCACTGCTCGAGGCGCAGCTTTCCGCTGCTGCGCCAAATCTTGCACCCAAGGTGCTCAAACTTGCCTTGTCCGCCATGCAGTGCGCGACGGCGTCAGGGGTTGAATCGTCGAGTCGTCTGGCGGTAATCGACTACTCGCTGTCTGCCAACGTGCCGCGCATGTGGGTGTTCGATCTCGACAAGCGGCAGGTGCTGCACGAGGAACTGGTCGCACACGGTCGCAACTCCGGTGATGAACTCGCCACCAGCTTCTCCAATCGCGTCGGCAGCAACCAGAGCAGTATCGGCCTGTTTCGCACCGGCGAAACCTACGACGGTCGCAACGGCTACTCCCTGCGCATGCAGGGACTCGAACCCGGTGTAAACGACAACGCTTACGAGCGTGCGATCGTGATCCACGGGGCCTCGTATGTCGATCCGAACTTCATCGCGGAAAACGGCCGCCTTGGCCGCAGCCAGGGCTGTCCTGCCGTGGCGGACGGCGTTGCCCGCAGGGTGATAGACCATCTGAAGGAAGGGCAGTTCGTTTTCTCCTACTACCCCGACCGCAAGTGGCTGGCCTCGTCGCGCTACCTGCGTTGCAACGAGTCCGCCGTGGCTGCAGCCCGTGCGACGATGCAGGACCTGGGTAGCTGAGCGCGGGCTTCACTCCGCTCCATCATGAAACGGCGCCGCGTGCGCCGTTTTTTCTTTCCGGCGACGGCTTCGCGCGCCGGATGTGCTTGCTGTCGCCCTGACGCTGCGCGCAGGCAGGCCGACACCCATCGCCGCATTCCTTGCCGTTTGCATGATCGCCGTCTATGGTCCCGGTAACCAATGCATTGCACAAAGGGGACGGGAATGGCGGTTGAGAGAAGGTGGCGGCTACGGACAGGGATCGTGGCGATGCTGGCGGCAAGTTCGCTGGTGGTGCTGGCGCCCGCCATGGCAGAGGATCTGCCTGCGTACGTGCTAGACCTGCCGCAAACGACGGTGTCCGGCATTTCTTCGGGCGCCTTCATGGCGGTGCAGTTCGGTACCGCGCATGCGGCCACCATCAGCGGGGTTGCTGCCACGGCGGGCGGTCCGTACTTTTGCGCCGGACGCGATTCATGGGCAGGCAGTGGGGTGGGCAAGGTGATGGCGCGTTGCATGCAGGGCGACCCGTCCTACCCGGCGCAGCCGATTACCAATATCAACCTGAGTGACATGCATGCCGCGGCCCGCGCATGGTCAGCGCGTGGCCTGAACGACGACGTGAGCAATCTGCAGCGTCAGCGGGTATGGATTTTTCACGGTTACAACGACGGCATCGTCAAGCGCCCTGTCAGCGATGCCTTGCACGCCTGGTACGAAGGGCTTGTTCCAGAAACCCAGATCTTCTACAAGAACGAACTGCGTGCGGCGCATGCGCAGATCTCGGCGAGCTGTGCGGACGCGAATGGCGCGGCGTGCAATCCGTGTGCGACGACGGGCGGGACATTCATCAACAGCTGCCCCGACGGCGATGCCGGGGCGCCCACGTACGACGCCGCAGGCGCTGCGCTGCAGCTGTTCTACGGGCCATTGGCACGCAGCGCATCTGCCAGTCTCAAGGGGCAGGTACGCGAGTTCGACCAGCGCCCCTTCATCCAGCGTGGTGGCCGGCCGCTGAACCCGATCCGGGCGTCGATGGCGGACACCGGCTATCTGTATGTGCCGGCCGATTGCGCTGCTGGTGAAGCCTGCAGATTGCATGTGGCTTTCCACGGTTGCGAGCAGCAGGCCGGACTGATCGGGAAAGACTTTGTGAACCGCGCTGGCTTCAACGAATGGGCCGATGCCAACCGTATCGTCGTGCTCTATCCGCAGACCGCCGCCACCAGCGCGGTACCGATTACGCCCTTCAATCCGAAGGGGTGCTGGGACTGGTGGGGTTACACCGACTTCGGCTACGACATGCCCGGCCACTATGCGACCCGCGACGGGGTGCAGATTTCCGCGATCTGGCGCATGGTGGAAAAGCTCGCCAGTGGTGGCGCAGGACGGGTTGCGCCCGTCGCGACGCAGATGCCCGACTTGAGGGTGATCGACCGTTCTGCGGATCAGGTTGCGCTGGCATGGACGCCGGTTGCCGGTGCTGCCGGCTACCGGATCTATCGTGGGGAAGGCGCGGACGCGGGCGTCGGCAGCGTCATGCATGCGGTGACGGCGGTGACGGTCGATGGACCGTCCTGGGTGGACCGCGGGCTGCAGCCGCAGACCACTTATCGTTATCTCGTGCGTGCGGTCGATGCCAGCGGCACCGAAGGCGCTTCTTCCGTGCAGCTCATGGTCAGCACCGGCGCGAAGCCACCTGCCTGCGATCCGTATTTTTCGCTGGCGAAGGATCGTGTGGTGGGGCGCAACAACAGGCCGACGAGTGCGGTTTGCCCGTGATCAACTGAAACGGCCCCGCGATATTTCGCGGGGCCGTTTTCACTTCAAGGCACTTACTTGAGGGCTGAGTCGATCAGTCCATTGCCTCGTACAGCGGCAGGGTCAGAAACTCCGGGAAGTCGGGCGTGAGGCTCATCTTCTCGAAGATGCCCGCGGCCTGATCGTAGGTCGCGGTCTGTTCGCCCTGCGCCGACACCGTGGCTTTCACCTTGGCCAGCTCTTCTGGAATCATGCTGCGGATCAGCTCGGCCGTCACTTCGCGGCCATCGTCCATGCGTCCCTTGGGCGACACTACCCACTGCCAGATCTGCGAGCGCGCGATTTCGGCGGTGGCGGCGTCTTCCATCAGGTTGTGGATGGGCACGCAGCCGTTGCCGGCCAGCCAGCTGCCGAGATAGTGGATGCCGACGTTGATGTTGTTGCGCACGCCGGCCTCGGTGATCGGCTGCTCGGGCTGGAAGTCGAGCCAGTCGCTGGGGCCGTATTTGCCGCCGACCTGCTTGTCCCACTGGTTGGGGCGGTCGCCCAGCACCTTGGTGAAAGCTTCCATCGCGATCGGCACCAGGCCCGGATGTGCCACCCAGCCACCGTCATAGCCGTCGTTGGCGTCGCGATTCTTGTCGTGACGGATGCCGGCCATGGCCTTTTCGTTGGCTTCCGGATCGCTCTTGATCGGGATCAGCGCGCTCATGCCGCCGATGGCCGGGGCGCCGCGCTTGTGGCAGGTCTGCACCAGGGCGAGCGCATAGCTGCGCATGAAGGGCACTTCCATGTTGATCGTGGCGCGGTTGGCAAGGCAGAAGTCGGTGTCCTTCTTGAACTTCTTGATGCACGAGAAGATGTAGTCCCAGCGCCCGGCGTTCAGGCCGGCGGAGTGTTCGCGCAGTTCGTACAGGATCTCTTCCATTTCGAAGGTGGCGAGAATGGTTTCGAGCAGCACGGTGGCCTTGATCGTGCCGCGCGGCAGGCCGATCTCGTCCTGCGCCATGCAGAAGATGTCGTTCCACAGACGGGCTTCGAGGTGGCCCTCAAGCTTGGGCAGGTAGAAGAAGGGGCCGAAGCCGCGCGACAGTTGCTCACGGGCGTTGTGGAAGAAGAACAGGGCGAAGTCGAACAGGCCACCGGACACGCGCTCGCCATCGACCAGCACATGCTTTTCGTCAAGGTGCCAGCCGCGCGGGCGCACCTGCATGGTGGCGATCTTGTCGTTGAGGCGGTACTCCTTGCCGGCTTCGTTGGTGTAGCTGATCTTGCGGCGCACGGCGTCGTACAGGTTGACCTGACCCTGGATCTGGTTGGACCAGTTGGGGCTGTTTGAGTCTTCGAAGTCGGTCATGTAGGAGTCAGCGCCCGAGTTGAAGGCGTTGATGATCATCTTGCGCTCGACCGGGCCGGTGATCTCCACCCGGCGGCATTCCAGCGCCTTCGGCAGCGGGGAAACCTGCCAGTCGCCATCGCGGATGTGCTGCGTTTCGGGGAGGAAGTCGGGCATCTCGCCGGCGTCGATGCGGGCCTGGCGGTCGATCCGTGCCTGCAGCAGTTCGCGGCGGCGGGGCTCGAAGGCACGATGCAGCTTGGCGACGAAGGCGAGGGCTTCGGGGGTGAGGATTTCGTCGAAACGGGCTTCGATGGGGGCGTTGATCTGCATGCCCTGGGGCAGGTTGAGGCTCATGTGGAATCCTTCAGTTAAGTGAGCAGAAATCGGTAAAGGGTTTCAGGCAGTTTTGCCAAAGTAGTAGATCGTCAGCACGGCGCCGATCAGGATGACGAAGCTGCGGATCAGGGCGGCAGGCAGTTGCCGAGCCACGCGGGCGCCGAGGTATCCGCCCAGCGTGCCGGTGACCAGCATCACCACGGTGTGCGGCCAGGACACTGCGCCGGCGATGGTGAAGGTGGCGACGGCCACGCTGTAGATCACCGTGGAGAGCCAGTTCTTCAGCGCGTTGATCTCATGCATGTCTTCAAAGCCCTGGATCGCAAGCGCCGCAATCATCAGGATGCCCATGCCCGCACCGAAGAACCCGCCATAGATCGACACGGCCAGCTGGAACACAAAGCCGCCACGGCCGATGCGGTGTGTGTTGCCCGCTGTCGGCAGCGGGCGAAACCCTTTCAGTGCGCCGGAGATCTGCCGGCTGAAGGCGAACAGCAGGGTGGCGATCAGCAGCAGCCACGGAATCAGCCGTGCGAAGGCCGCGTTGGAGGTCGCGAGCAGGAGCAGACCACCGGCGATGCCGCCGGCGAAGGCCACCACGGTCAGCATCGGCAGGCAGCGTGAGAAACGTGCCAGCTCCCGTCGAAAAGCCCACGCACTCGCGAGGCTGGCCGGCCACAGCGAAACCGAGTTGCTTGCGTTGGCAACAACCGGCGGCACGCCGATGGCGAGCAGGGCCGGAAAGGAGAAGAAGGTCCCGCCACCGGCAACGGAATTCACCGCGCCCGCAGCGAGTGCGGCGAAGGCGATGATTGCGATATCGGTGAGTTCCATTGCTGTCCTGTGAAACGGCTTGCGTGCAGGGTGTCTGGTGCGCTGGCTGCTCCGGGGGAGGGGAGCCCCCGGGGCGCAGCGTCTTGGATCGGGTCTGTCTCCTCCCCGAATGAGATGCAGTCTATGGAACTCTTATATAAAACTGAATAAGCGGTATGATCACTTTATCTTTTACTAAAAGTATAAAATGGACCAGCTCAAGCAGATTGAAAGCTTCGTAAGTGTCTCGAGTCGAGGCAGCCTTTCCGCTGCTGCACGCGCCGAGGGTGTGACCCCCGCGGTGATCGGACGCCGGCTCGATGCGCTGGAGCAGCGCCTCGGCGTCAAGCTGCTGGTGCGCACCACGCGCAGCATCACGCTCACCTTCGAGGGCAGTGCCTTTCTCGAAGACTGCCAGCGCATCCTTAATGACCTCTCGAATGCCGAAGCCTCGGTCAGTCTGGGTGGGGTGAAACCGAGCGGACACCTGCGCATCTCGGCGCCAGCGGGTTTCGGGCGTCGCCATGTGGCACCGCTGGTGCGCAACTATCTGCACGATAATCCGGACGTGAGCTGCACGCTGGACCTGACCGACCGCCTGGTCGACCTCGTCAATGAAGGCATCGACTGTGCGATCCGTATCGGTGAGTTGGCCGATTCCAGTCTGGTGTCGGTGCGGCTGGCAGAGAACCGCCGGGTGGTCGTCGCCAGCCCGGACTATCTGGTCCGGCACGGTGTTCCGGCGTCACCTGACGATCTGGACAATCACGTCTGCCTGTCGCTGGGGCAGCAGCGCGGGTGGCTGTTCTCCGACGGCAGCGGGAACACCACGATGATGAAGGTCGACGGTCGTCTGGACTGCAACGACGGCGCCGTGCTTCATGAGTGGGCGCTGGCGGGCGAGGGCCTTGCGTGGCGTTCGCTATGGGAAGTGGCGGCAGATCTGCGTGCTGGCAGGCTGGTGTCGGTGCTGGACGACTTTGCCGCGCCTGCCAATGGGGTGTACGCCGTGTTTCCGCACCGCCGTAATCTGGCGCTGCGGGTGCGGGCTTTCATCGATTATCTGAAGGCGTGCTACGGCAGCGCCGGTTACTGGCTGGGCGCAGGCGCGGGAGACGCCACGACGACCTGATGATGTCAGGCCGGGTGCCAGACGCGGCGCGCAGTATCTGCTCAGAGTGCTGCGACACCCGCGCGCGCAACTATCGCGTCTTCGCCTGCCTTCACGCCGGACACGCCGACAGCGCCGATCACCGTGCCATCGACAATGATCGGCTCGCCGCCTTCGAGCGGCACGACCGGCAGGCGCAGTGCGGCGTAGCGCCCGTTATTCACCATGTCCTCGTACACCTTGCTGGGCTTGCCGGTAAGCACGCAGGTGCGGGCCTTGTCCGGTGCAATCGTCGTGCTCATCAGCGGGGCGCCGTCCATGCGTTGCAGCCACAGCGGGTGTCCGCCGGCATCGCAGATCGCGATGGTCACCGCCCAGCTTTTTGCGACGGCCTCGGCCTCGGCCGCAGCGGCAATGCGCTTTACGTCTTCAAGTGTGAGTTGTTGAATTGTTTTCATGGTCTCGTCCTCTGTTTGGGTGTTGTTGGGCGCGTCAGGTGATCAGGATTGCGCGGAAATCATTCACGTTGGTGAGTGTGGGGCCGGTGACGAGTGCATCGCCAAGCGCCTCGAAGAAACCGTGGCCGTCGTTGTTGTCGAGGCTGTCGCGCGGACGGATGCCTTTCTCCCACGCCCGGGCGAGGGTGTCGGGGCCGATGAAGGCGCCAGCAACTTCTTCCTGCCCATCGACACCGTCGGTGTCGCCCGCCACTGCGTCGATACCGGGTGCCGCATCGAGCGCAATCGCCAGCGCCAGCAGAAACTCGACGTTGCGCCCGCCACGGCCGTTACCGCGCACGGTGACGGTGGTTTCCCCGCCGGAGAGCAGCACGCAGGGCGGCGGAACGGGCTGGCCGTGGGTGCGCACCTGCAGCGCGATTCCGGCCAGCACCTTGCCCACGTCCCGTGCTTCGCCTTCAAGACGGTCGCCGAGCAGCACAGGGGTGATGCCGGCCGCGCGTGCCACGTCAGCTGCCGCCTCGAGCGCCTGTTGCGGCGTGGCAATCAGGTGCGTACTGACACCGGCCAGACGTTCATCCGCGGGCTTGATGGTCTCGCCCGCGCCGGTTTCGAGCAGGGCTCGCGCCGCATTCGGCAGTTCGATGCCATAGCGCCGCACGATTTCAAGCGCATCCGCGCAGCTGCTCGAGTCGGCCACGGTCGGGCCGGACGCGATGTCCATCGGGTTGTCGCCCGGCACATCCGAGATCAGCAGATTCACCACGCGTGCAGGGTGGCAGGCTGCCGCAAGTCTGCCGCCCTTGATGGCGGAGAGGTGGCGGCGCACACAGTTCATCTCGGTAATGCTTGCGCCCGATCTGAGCAAGGCGCGACTGATGGCCTGCTTGTCCTCGAGCGTGACACCTGCGCCGGGCAGGGGGAGCAAGGCCGAGCCTCCACCCGAGATCAGACAGATCACCAGGTCGTCGGCACTCAGCCCATCCACCATGGCGAACATGCGGCTGGCGGCCTCGCGCCCTGCGGCATCCGGCACCGGATGCGCGGCTTCGACGATCTCGATGCGCTCGCAGGGCACGGCATAGCCGTAGCGGGTGACGACCAGCCCTTCGAGCGGACCCGTCCAGTGCTGCTCCAGTGTGCGTGCCATCGCCGCCGATGCCTTGCCGGCGCCGATGACGAGGGTGCGTCCCTTCGGAGGGGCGGGCAGGTGAGGCGGAATGCAGTGTTCGGGCTGGGCGGAATTGACGGCGGCGGCAAACATGGCCGCGAGCACTTCACGGGGCGTGGCGTTCATGTGGGCGGGGCCGGTCGCAGGCTCAGCGCTCGCCGAGATCGGTGAAGGTGATCTCCTGCGCGCCCTTCCACAGCACGGTACGGCCCATTTCCATGAGCAGTTCGTTGCCCTCGACGACGGTCAGGAAGTGGTTGCCGGCCAGTTGCCCCATCTTGCTGGCGAACTGGCTGCTGCCATAGGCGAACAGGATCTCGGTTTCGGAGAAGCCGCCGGGGTAGAACAGCACATCGCCGCGCGAAGGGTGGTTGGTGTGGTTCTCGAAGTCGAGCCCGGTGTCGAACTCGCCCATTGGTACCCAGACCGCCTCGCCGCTCCAGCGCGAATGGATGACCTTGCTGGTGAAGGGCAGCAGCTTGAGAAAGGCTGCGCTGGTGAGCGGCGCTGCGGCCTCTTCGAGGCGGGCGACAAAGTGAAAAGAACCGACATCAATGGCAATGTGACGCATGAAAATTCCCCGAGTGTTGGATCGGCGAGCCCGCTTTCGGTCCGCTCACCGTGAATCCGCGAGAATACGCGACTGAACGGATTCGCCCATCAGGGCTTGCCGCAGTCAGCCCGCAAGCGCCTTCATCCAGCCGAGGCCTTCGACCGTACCGGCAGCCGGTTTGTATTCGCAGCCGATCCAGCCCTGATAGCCAAGCTGGTCGATATGCCGGAACAGCCATGCGAAGTTGATCTCTCCGCTGCCCGGCTCGTGCCGCCCCGGTGTGTCGGCAAGCTGCATGTGGGCGATCTTCGGCAGATGACGGGCGATTGTGTTGCCCAGTTCGCCCTCCATGCGCTGCGCGTGATAGATGTCGTACTGCAGGAACAGGTTGTCGGAACCGACCGTTTCGATGATGTCGATTGCCTGCGCGGTGCGGCACAGATGAAAGCCGGGGATGTCCCAAGTGTTTACCGGTTCGATCAGCAGGCGGATACCCGCTCGCTTCAGCGCCTCGGCGGCAAAGCGCAGGTTGTCGACGAAGGTCTGGTGCACCGTCTCGGCGGGCACGCCTGCCGGCGCAATGCCGGCGAGGCAGTTGAGCTGCTGGCAGCGAAGCGCCTGTGCGTATTCGATTGCGCGACCGACACCGTCCTGAAACTCGCCAACCCGCGCCGGATCGCAGGCAATGCCGCGCTCACCCGCGTCCCAGTCGCCCGCGGGCAGGTTGTGCAGCACCAGAGGAAGCCCGCTGCGATCCAGTCGCTCGGCGACCGTGTCCTTGTCGAAGGCATAGGGAAACTGGAGTTCGATCCCCTCAAATCCCGCATCGGCAGCAGCCTGGAAGCGGTCGAGAAAATCGTGCTCGTTGAACAGCAGGGTGATGTTGGCGGTGAACTTGGGCATGGTCTCGTAATCTCGTTCAAGCACGTGCGGGGCTGACGTGCGCAATCCGGTTGTATCGGCAGGCAGTTCGGGCATGTGGCGGCATGGGATTTCAGCACGTGATCGCAAGGAGCGATACGCAGCATAAGCGTTCGTACATTGTCAGGTCACTGCTTTGTGGGCAAGCTCGGCCTCATCGGCGGTTGAGCATGATGCGCGATCTGGCTCGGCGCTTCGCAGCCAAAGTGTCATGGGCGCTGCCGGCCTGTTTTCGATATGCTACAGGCGATATTCCCTGCGCCGGCCGTGTGCCGGCTTTCCTTTTTCGGCGGACCCGGCCCGCATGCTGTATGCGGGTGTCCGCCGCTTTCGCGAGTAATGCAATGCTTTCGGTTCGTCCTGCCAGACTGGCAGTCTTGGCGCTGCTGTTGATGTCGCTGATCTGGGGCTACAACTGGGTGGTGATGAAGCAGGTGATCAGCTACGTCGATCCCTTCGACTTTTCCGCCATCCGCACCTTGCTTGCCGCGGTGGTGCTGTTCATCGTGGTGCTGATCGCGCGCCGGCCGCTGCGTCCGGTGGCGCCGCGCCAGCTGCTCCTGCTCGGCCTGTTGCAGACGGCGACGTTTACGGCGCTGATTCAGTGGGCGCTGGTCAGTGGCGGCGCGGGCAAGACCGCCATCCTTGTGTACACCATGCCGTTCTGGCTGATGCCGCTGGCGTGGTGGCTGCTTGGCGAGCGCGTGCGCGGCGTGCAGTGGGTTGCGACTGCCGTGGCGGCCTTCGGACTGTTGCTCATTCTCGACCCGTGGTCGATGACCGGCAGCGTGATGGGCAATGTGCTGGCGGTGGGCGGCGGTCTGACCTGGGCGCTGTCGACGGTGGTGGCAAAGCGCATGCGGCGCGACCATGACTTCGACCTGCTGTCGATGACCGCGTGGCAGATGCTGTTCGGCGCCCTTGCGCTGTGCGTGGTGGCCTTGCTGGTGCCGTCGCGGCCAATCGACCCGACCCCGTATTTCTTCGGCGCGCTGCTCTTCAACGCGGTGTTCGCAACCGGTCTCGCATGGCTGCTGTGGCTTTACGTGCTGCAGAAGCTGCCTGCCGGCGTAGCCGGTCTGTCAGCGCTCGGCATCCCGCTGATCGGCGCGCTTGCGGGCTGGATCGAACTGGGCGAGCGGCCGAGCACGAACGAGTTTTCCGGCATGGCACTGATCGTGGTGGCGCTGGCGCTGACCAGCCTGTGGCCCTTGCTGCAGGCCCGGCGAAAGGCTTGATGTCCGGGTGAGCGCATTTCGCCACGCGCCCGGAGCGTGTCCGGCGCGTCGCGACGCTGCCTAGCTTGACCAGTCCGCGCTGGCGATCAGGCCGACGGTGTCGAGGGTGATTTCGTCGCAGTTGTGGCCCGGTCCAGCGCGGTCGACGACGAGGAAGTCGCACACCGCGCCCAGCGCGAGCAGCGGGTGGTGCCAGACGCCGGTGGCGTAGTTCACGCCCTGGTCGCCACGGGCCACGAACACCCGCAGTTGCGCAGCCGTCGGCGCCTCGCCCGCGGGCGCC
>NZ_JBYEXN010000040.1:0-13517 GCF_057621855.1 Parazoarcus sp. PS-13 R2A | reverse complement strand
TTCAACGGGGTCAGAGTCGTTTGAAACTTTCAAACGACTCTGACCCCTTTGGTTTTCAAAGAACGATTGGTTATATACAGCTGCCCTCACTGTGCTTCAGTCGCGCGTTCGTCTTTCGTAAGATCCATGCATCAGAAACGCGCCACGAAACGCAGGCTTTATACGCCTTGCGTCATGGCGCGTTTTCCGTCTGATTTTCATGGATCGATATCGTCATGCTCAAAACCCTTGTTGTTTCTCTCGCCCTTGCCACCGGCGGCCTGCTGGTTGCTGCCCCTGCCGCAGCCAACCCGGTTGCCCCCGTTGCAAACGTCGCTGCGCCGAGGGTGGCTGCGGCGCCTTCGCCGCTGCTGACGCCCGCCGAGCTCAAGGCCCTGGTTGCCCAGCCCGGTGTGCGTGTGCTCGACATCCGTGCTGACAAGGACTACGCCAGCGGTCACATCCCCGGTGCGGTGAACACGCCTTACGGAAAGTACCGTGGCCCGAAGGAAAACCCCGGGCAGTTGCCCACCGAAGCAGCACTCAGCACCTTGCTGCAGAGCGCTGGCGTGAGCGCCGACACCCATGTCGTGGTCGTTCACGGCGGCACCGATCACACCGATTTCGGCGCAGCAGCGCGTGTGTACTGGACGCTGAAAGTCGGCGGCCTGACCCGCCTGTCCATTCTCGACGGCGGCACCAAGGCCTGGAAGGCCGCCGGCGGTGCGCTTGAAACCGCAGCGCCGGCCGTCAGCCCCAGCCAGTTCAGCTATCGCTATGATCAGGATCAGATCGTGACGCGCGAAGAGCTGGCTGCGGCGATCAAGTCGGGTTCCGCACCGCTGCTGGTCGACGCCCGTCCGCAGAAATTCTTTGGTGGCGAAGCGCGTGCCGATGCGTCCGCTCGCTACGGCACGCTGCCGGGCGCGTCGTCCTTCGACAATGCGCAGTTCTTCCCCAAGGACGGCACCACGCTGAAGTCGGGCAGCGAGCTCAAGGCGCTGGTGCAGCGTTCCGGTGCGGCCGATGCGCCTGCCGTGTCCTTCTGCAACACCGGGCACTGGGCTGCGACCAACTGGTTCGTGATGTCCGAGATCGCCGGCAACAAGCAGGTGAAGCTCTATCCCGAGTCGATCGTCGAATGGAGCAAGGCTGAACTGCCGATGGACAACCAGCCCTCGCGCATCTCCGCGTTGGTGCAGGACGTGAAGCGCAGCTTCAGCAACTGATACGGACAGGGCAATGCGCTGGTTTACTCGTTTTGTACTGATCCTGATCGGGCTGAGCGGTGTGCTGGCGGTGACGCTCGCTACCGGCATCCGTCAGGGTCTGCTCACCCTGCTTGGCATCGGCTTTGGCGCCGTGCTGCAGGGTGCGCGCTTCGGTTTCACCACCGGGTGGCGTGATTTCATCGAGCACCGCAACCCCCAGGGGCTGTGGGCGCAGATGCTGCTGCTGGTGCTGGCGGCCGCGCTGACGCTGCCGCTGATCGCGGGTAGCGGGGGCGAGCTGGTGGGGGCCGTTGCACCGCTGACCATCAGCCTGGTGCTGGGTGCCTTCCTGTTCGGCGCAGCCATGCAGCTGGCAGACGGATGCGGTTCCGGCACGCTGTACAAGGCAGGGGCGGGTGCGCCGCTGTCCTTTGCCGTGCTCCCCACCTTCGCCATCGGCAGCTTTGTCGGTGCGTCTCACCAGCCGGGCTGGATTGAGCTCGGTGGGCTGCCGGCCATCGACCTGCTGCAGTACGGCTGGCCGACTGCGCTCGCGGTCACGGTGATCGGCTGCGGCATGGTCGCGGCGCTGGCCGGGCGCGCGGCCCGTCGTCCCGCGCACGGTAATCCGGCGGCCGAGGTGCAGCAGCTTGCGCGTTCGGCGGTGGCGAGCTTTGTTGCCGCGCCGGCGTCATCGTCCGCAAATGCTGCGAGTGGCTGGGCGCGTCGGTGGTGGATCGGTGCGGTGCTGCTTGCCGCGCTCTACCTCATCCACATGGTGGTCGCCGGCCAGCCCTGGGGCATCGTCTACGGCATCGGCATCTGGGGTGCAAAGCTGGTCTCCGTGTTCGGCTGGAGCCCGGTGGGCGATCCCTTCTGGGGTGTCGCACCGCATGCGGCGCGACTGGCCGAGCCGGTGCTGGCCGACGTGACCTCGGTCACCAACCTTGGCCTGATCTTCGGTGCGCTTGCTGCATCGCGCTGGAACGGCCCGGCAAGTTTCAGCATGCCCTCGGGCAAGCGCCTGCTTGCCGCCTGTGTGGCGGGGCTGGTGATGGGCTACAGCTCGCGCATGGCCTTCGGTTGCAACGTTGGCGCCTATCTCGGCGGCATCGCCTCGGCCAGCGTGCATGGCTGGGTGTGGTTTGCGCTGGCCTTTGCGGGGTCGATTCTGGGTGTGCGCATCCGCAAGCGCGTCGCTGCCTGAGGAGACTGACATGGACAGCAAGAAACTCTTTCGTGCCGGCACGGCGGTGCTCTGGCTTGCAGTGCTCGCGCTTGTGGCGCTGGATACGATGAGTACCGGCGGCATACGCGTCGAACCGCCACCGATTGCGCTCGGTAGCGGGCAAGCTGCATCGGGCGGACACTGCTCGGGACGCTGACGAGTAAGCGGGTATGGCGGACGCCGTATCCGCTTTTCTATTACTTAAAGTGGCAGATACATTTTTTCAATCTGTTTTTGACGAGTCATTAAAACCTTGCTTGTGTGGCAAGAGGGCCCTTGACATTTTAAAAAAACGTAAAAAGTACGTATGTTTTCATTTTGTCAATACCATGAATTAGTGGTTTGATTACTTGATTAAAGTATTGGTTTTTAAGACGTTTACTTTGATCTCACGTGAGTGCAAACGGTTGGACATAATCACGTTGATGCGCGCAATATCTGGGTGCTATAAGTAAACGCAGACATCGGTACAAAAGACCACAAGAAACCTTGAACACCGGTGTTGGATGGAGACAGAGGAGGGTTCCACTCGTTGCCCTATGCGGGGATGCCGCATTTGTGACAGCGAGCGTCTTGATATGCACACTTGACTGTCTTCCCGCAGAACTTGACTGATCTGGGGCAGAGGCCTATGGCTCGACGCAAAGGGTTGTTGCTGGATCGTGCTGGTTTGGTAAGCGCGGCCCTTGATGGTTTGCAGTTGTCGGGATGGTCGTTCGAAGTTGCGCCAACCCTGGCGTGTGCCCGCGAGTTATTGACGGGCGGCGAATTTTCAGTCGGTCTGGTTGCGTTCGACGCGGCGGACTCCTGGCCCTTGCGCGAGCTTGAGGGGCTGTTGTCACGCTACGACGTCGAGTGGATTGCCGTTCTCGATCGCAGCCTGCTCGACAGCGAGGTGCTTGCCCAGCTGCTCCGGCGCAATTTCAACGATTTCCACTCACTTCCACTCGAGCACGATCGCCTGCGGATGACGCTCGGCCATGCCCATGGCAAGGCCAGCCTGTTCGAAAAGGTCACGCCGCAGGAGGATGATGAAGGTCGCTTCGGCATGACCGGGCGCAGCGCCAAGATGCTCAAGCTCTACCGGCAGATCGACAAGATCGTCGCTGTCGATGCGCCCGTCCTGATCGGTGGGGAGTCCGGCACCGGAAAGGAGCTGGTTGCTTCGGCCATTCATCGGCATTCGGCCCGCGCCTCCAAACCCTTCGTCGCGATGAACTGCGGCGGGATTCCCGCGTCCCTGATTCACTCCGAACTGTTCGGCTACGAGCGCGGGGCCTTCACCGGCGCGCATCAGCGCAAGATCGGCACCATCGAGGCCGCCAACGGAGGCGTGCTCTTCCTCGACGAGATCGGCGACCTCCCGCTCGACCTCCAGGCCAGCCTGCTGCGCTTCCTGCAGGAAAAAACCATCGTGCGCGTCGGCGGCACCGAGCGCCTGAAGATGAACGTGCGCGTGATTGCCGCGACCCATGTCGATCTCGACCGGGCGGTGGCCGAAGGCCGTTTTCGCGAGGACCTGTTCTATCGCCTCAACGTCCTGCACCTGGTGGTGCCGGCGCTGCGTGAGCGCAAGGACGACATCGAACTGCTCGCCCAGGTCATCTATGACCGCAACCAGGACCTGCGCAGCCACCAGGTCAGGGGCTTCAGCACCGAAGCCATTCACGCGATGGCTGCCTACGACTGGCCGGGCAACG
Organism: Parazoarcus sp. PS-13 R2A; assembly: GCF_057621855.1. Taxonomy (NCBI): domain Bacteria; kingdom Pseudomonadati; phylum Pseudomonadota; class Betaproteobacteria; order Rhodocyclales; family Zoogloeaceae; genus Parazoarcus; species Parazoarcus sp. PS-13 R2A. The sequence goes on along the minus strand of NZ_JBYEXN010000040.1, from coordinate 9,399 downwards.
TGAGAGAGCTCATCAATCGCGTGCAGCACGCCATGATCATGAGCGAGAACCGCTTCATCAGCGCTGCAGATCTCGGGCTCACTGCGGCCGAGGCCGAGGCACCGGAGCCCACACTGGACGAGGTGCGGAACACCGTCGAGCGCGAAATGATCGAGACCAGTCTCAAGCGCTACCAGAACAATGTGTCCGCGACCGCCCGACAGCTCGGGGTGTCGCGCGTCACGCTCTACCGGATGATCGATCGACTGAAAATTATCGTGTAGCCGATGGCGGTGACGGGCACCGCGACTTTGCTGGGAGGAGACCATGAAGAATAAGCCGACACGGATTGCCCTGGCCCTGGGGCAGGGCTTCGCAGGCATCATGCTGTTAGCACTGCCGGGACTGGGCGCGGCCGCGGATACGGAGGCAGGGGGCGCAGACATGCTGCGGATGAAGCAGCAGATCACCGAGCAGAATGCGGAGATCGACGCCCTCAAGGCCAATCTCGCCCGTCAGGAAGCCGCGCTGTCCGAGTTGCGCCGATCGCTCGGGTTTGAAGAGGTTCGCGGGCGTGGGCCGGACACCGTGCCTGCTGCTGAGGCCAACGTCCCGGCGACCATGGCCCAGCGCGGCGGGCAGCAGCCCGTGGGTCAGGCCCCCGACCCGTCACGCGACACGCGGTCGCGCGAGATCGCGCCGATCTTCGAGACCCCCGGCGTGCTCACTGCGCCGGGGAAGTGGGTGCTCGAGCCGTCGCTGCAGTATGCCTACTCGTCCAGCAACCGCATCGCGCTGGTCGGCTACACCGTGATTCCTGCCATCCTGATCGGCCTGATCGACGTGCGCGAGGTCAAGCGCAACACCTTCACCGCCGCGCTCACCGTCCGGCGCGGGATCACCAACCGCTTCGAGCTCGAGGCCAAGCTGCCCTGGGTCTATCGTTCCGACACCAGCATCAGCCGCGAGATTGCGTCCGGCACTGCGGTCGACAGCGTGTTCGACGCCGACGGCAGCGGCATCGGCGACGTCGAACTGACCGGTCGTTACCAGCTCAACGATGGCGGTGGCGACAGCCCGTACTACATCGCCTCGCTGCGCTTCAAGACGCGCACCGGCAAGGACCCCTTCGAGGTCAAGACCAACTACACGCTGCCTGGCGGACGCGGCACCGGCCTGCAAAGCGAGCTGCCCACGGGTTCCGGCTTCTACACCCTCACGCCGGGGCTGACGGTGCTGATTCCCTCCGATCCCGCAGTGTTCTTCGGCGGCATCAGCTATCAGCACAGCTTCAAGCGCAGCAACGTGAAGGCAAACACCGACGGCGGCGACATCCTGGTTGGCGACGTTGCGCCGGGCGGGGTGATCGGCTTCAACTTCGGCATGGGGCTTGCCCTCAACGACCGTTCGTCCTTCAGCATCGGCTACGACCACCAGTCGGTGGGCAAGGTCAAGATCAATGGCAGCACCGCGCCGGGTTCGGTTCGGGTGCAACTCGGCACCCTGCTGCTGGGCTACTCCCACCGCCTGAACTCCGGCAATACGGTCAATCTCTCGCTCGGTGTCGGCGTCACCAACGACACCCCCGATCTGCAACTCACCCTGCGCATGCCAATCACGCTCTAGATCAGGCTGCAAAGAAAAGGACAGGCAGTGCCACCCTGCACTGCCTGTCTTTTTTGCTTTGTGCCGTGTGCGCGACGGCCGCGTTTCAGCGCAGCAGGGACTGCACCATCATGTCGCGCATCGAGCTGTTCATCTGCGCGCTGCGCAGCATCTCCACGCTATTGACCGACGCATTGATCGTGGTCACCGCGCGGATGTTCTGATTGTCGAGCGAGTTCTGGATCACCGTGGCCAGCGCGTTGTTGTTCAGGCCGCTGGCGATGAACGCGTTGTTCGGACCATTCTGGATCACGGCCAGTGTGCTGCCTTCGGGCAGTCCGCGTCCGGTCATGTTGCCCAGATCGGCAAGATTGACGCTGGTCACGCTGCTGAGTACGCCATTCACATACACCGCGCGCTCGATGCCGAACGACACCCTCAGCCCCGACGGTGTCTCGAAGCCGCCACGCAGCTTGTCGAGCCGGTTCTCATCAACGGCCGGCGCCTCCGCAAGCCGGATCGCGCGACGCAGTACCAGCGTCTCGGGTGAGGGGCGATGGATGGTGCGATCAGCCTTCTCCGCTTTCATCAGCGGTGGGATGGCGACCGGCAGCTCGCCGGCGGTCCTGTCCTCCACCACCGAGGCGACGGCGACCGGCACCGACGCCGGGGGCGGGGGAGCCAAGCCTGCTGCGGTCGGCGCCGGCACGGCTGCGATTCTGCCAGCCTCATCGCCACGTGCCAGCCCGCCGCGTGCGTTCAGCTTCCCTTGCTCAGGCGTCGCTGCAGCCAGGGGCAAGGGCGTGTCGCCGTAGCGGTCGAGCACCTCACGCGGGGTGAGAATGCTCGCTTCAACGACCTCTGCCATTGCCCGGACGGGGCGGATCGTCGCCTCCACGACAGGCGCAGCGCGCGCGACGGCGCGGCCCTGGTTGCAGGTGGGGGTATCGTCCAGCGGCCAGTCGGCCAGTGCCAGCAACTCTGCCGGCGGAACTTCGTGTCTGCTGCAGTTTGCCGGATGAAAGCCCTGTCGCGTGGCAACGCTCGTCACGTCCATGATGCTGGTGACGCCGTCGCCGGCCATTACTGAAGAAAGCTCTTCTTCCTCGCCCAGCGCCTGTGCAAGGTTTGCGCACAAGGCAGTGAGCGTGGCGACCGTCGTGATCAGGGCCGAGGTGCGTCCGTTCATTGAATTCTTCATGGCGCGGTGTCCTCAGTAATCCCAGGGGCCGCGACGAAGCAACTGCACGTCTGCCATGTTGCGGTCGAGACCGCGTGCAATCGGCGCGCTTGGCTGCACGCGCCAGTCGGATTCGTCGTTGAAGCGGGCCATGCCGACACGGTTACGTACAACCAGCAGGATGCTGTTGACCCATATTTTCTCGAACGCCTGGCGCTTCATCACGCGCGTGCCGAGCGCCGGGTCGCCCAGAAGCACCTTGCCATCGCGCACGCCCTTGATGACAACGAAGTGTGCGTAACCGTTCTCCTGTATCAGTGCAATGGCGGGCACGGAGGCCGACGCCAGCTGATCGAGCGTTGCCTCCACCCCCTCGGCGCGATAGCCGAGATGATCGAGGTAGCGCTTCATGTCAAGCATCGAAAACCCCTCACGCCGGATCTTCTCCTGGTTGCCGTGTTCGTACATGACCTCGAACACTCTGGATTCGCCAACCGTTTGATCATAGTGGTGGGTGAGGAGGGTGGCGACCGCCGCCGAGCCGCAACTGAAGTCGTACTGCTGGCGCAGGGTCGACAGAAAACGTGCTTCCTTCAGGCTGACGGTGGGCACCGTCAGCTGGCCGCCCATCGGAGCGTGAAATCTCAGCTGGTCGGAGAAGGCCGTCGTGGCGGCAAGTGATTGCACTATCGCCACGACGATCAAAAGGCCTGAACGGAGCACGATGCGTTTCATCGTCATGCTCCTTTACTTCACCTCGACATTGAGGATGACTGCGTTCTGGATCAGCACACCATTACCGCTGTTCTGAATGAACATCGGCATGCCGGATGCGCCTGCAAGCGCACCGTCCGAAACAATGTTGTGGCCGGTGATGACGTTGTGCGATTCCACCTCGCTGACGTTGCCAACAGCGCGAATCTCGCTCAGATGCAGATCCGAGCCGCCCCGCTGGTTCTCCAGCACGCTCTCGTCAAGGGGGGCGCTTCCAAGACCGATCGAATCGTTGCGCGTCTCGTCGGTGACGGTCGGCACGAATACTTCTGCGTGCACCGAGGCAGGCGAGCTGCATGTCACAGCCAGTGCAATGCCCAGGGCGATCATGGACAGATGGGGTCTCATGGTCAGCCTCCTATGCTGCATATCGTGCATGGATGCCGGGTGCTGGACGAGCCACCCGGCATCGTTTTCAGGCTTACCTGAGGGTCAGGTTGGCCTGGACGTTGGCACTCTGCTGCACCAGCGAACCAATCCCGGTGTTCTGGGAATTGAGGATGATGCCAGCACCGTTGGTGAAGCTGCCGCTGATGGAGTTGGACAGGTTGAAGTGTCCCGCATCCACCGTCACCGCACCGCCAGCACCACCAGCGCCGCCGTTACCGCCCTGGCCAGCACCACCGGTTGCCGCACCTGCGGTCACCGTGCCGCCAGCACCGCCAGCACCACCGCTACCGCCCTGGCCGGAGCCGCCAGCACCGCCAGCACCGCCGGTCGCTGCACCGCCACTCGCGCTGCCACTGGTGGCTGCACCGCCGTCACCGCCAGCACCGCCGGTGTTGGAGGCCATTCCGCCTGCGCCACCGTTGGCCGAGCTGTTACCCGAGGTCGCCGTGGCGCTCGAACTCGCCGCACCGCCGGTCGAGGTGTTGGTACCCGCCGTCGCGGTTGCTGCGCCTGCCGTGGCCGTTGCGCCGCCGGACGTGGCTGCACCGCCAGTCGCCGTGCCTGCACCAGCCGTGGCCGTCGCGGTTTGCGTGCTGGTACCGCCGCTTGCGGTCGCTGCGCCGGACGTGCCGCCGGTCGAGGTTGCTGCGCCGGACGTGCCGCCAGAACCGCTGGTCGAGGTGGCACGGTTGGCTACGTCAGCCGGGTCGTTGCCCTCGCCACGTGTCCGGGCGGTGCCATCAGCAGCCTTGGCCCAGGAGCTTCCTGCGTCTGCAGAGCCCGAATCGGCCCCGCTGCCGCCGGCCTTGCTGCTGGCCATTGCGCCGCCTGCATAGCCCTTGTCGGACGCCATGCCGTTGCCGCCGCTACCCGATGCGCTGCCCGAAGAGGCGCTGTCCTTGGCATAGGCCTTGCCGCCGGATGCCGTCGCGCCACCGACCTTGCCCATGGCGTTGCCACCTGTCGCGGAGTCGTTTGCGCGTGCGTTACCTGTCGTTGCCGAGGCTTCGCCACCGTTGCCGCCCGTGGCGTTCTTCGCCAGGCCGCCGTCGCCACCGCTGCCGCCTTTCACATAGCCGGAGTCGGCGTTGCCCGCTGTTGCACTGCCGCCGGAGGCGCCATCACCGCCATTGCCGCCATAGGCCTTGCCGCCGTCGGCACCGTTGGCACCCCTGGCATTGCCGCCAGTCGCGCTGCCGCCGTCGCCGCCGTAAGCCTTGCCACCGTCGCCGCCATTGACGCTACCCATGTTCATTGCGTGGTTGCCCAAGCCATGAACCTGGATCTTGGTGACCATGCCGTCGAGCTTCGTCATCGCGATCGCCTTCGTCGTATTGAAGGAGTCGGTCATCGCCGAAGAGGCTGTCGCGCCATTGACCGCGGCCGCATTGCCGTAGTCCTTGGCCATCGCCATGCCATTGGTGCTGTTGTCCGAATTGTTACTGTTGTCGGAGTTATTGCTGTTGTCCGAGTTGTTGCTGTTATCGGAGTTGTTGCTGCTGTCCGTGAACGTGCTGCTGTCCCATTTCGCTGTCGCGTACTCATTCGCCTGTGGGCCGGTGCCGCCTTGCGTCGACGTCGCCGTAGCCGTCTGCGTGTTTGAGTCAGTTGCTTCATTGACCGTATTGGTCGGGTTGGCCATGGCCTGCGTGGCAAATCCGAACGCCAGTGCGATTGCACCTGATAGCAGACTGAGTTTCATGATTTCCTCCTCTGAGCCGTTTGAGGGCGGGGCAAGAGGTCCCACCTCGGGTTCATCATCAGCAGCTCTCGTGCCATCCTCTTCAAGTGGCTGAGATATATGGAGGTTTTGCGAAAATTCGGGTGAGAATCGCGGCGCGGACAGGCGTGATCTGTACAGGTTTGTTACAGACTCAGGGGGCGCCGGTCCGTGATTCGTATCCTGATGGCATTCAAACGCGGCCTGAGGCCCGTACGAGCGGCGAATGCGGCTTTGAAACCGGATGTGTACCAGCTCTGATACGGTGCAGGGGCGGGTACAGCGTGCGGCTGCGACTCCAGCCCCCGCGCGTGGCGGGATGTGGCGGAAGTGCAAGGCGCGCTGAGGCAGGGGCACACGAAGGGTGCCTGCTGCCTTAGATCAGGGTGTCGGGGAACGCGGGCTCAGACCCGTGCCAGCGGCCAGAAGAGCGGAATCAGCACCGTCGCACTGATCCACACGATGAGGTTGAGCGGCACGCCGAGCCGGGCGAAGTCGGTGAAGCGGTAGTTGCCGGCGTTATACACGAGGGTGTTGGTCTGGTAGCCGATCGGGGTGGCAAAGCTCGCGCTGGCTGCAAACATCACGCCCACCACGAAGGGCCGCGGATCGACGCCGATATGCTCCGCGATGCCGATCACGATGGGTGTAAACAGCACCGCTACCGCGTTGTTGCTGATGAACTCGGTCGCGATCGAGGTGATCAGGATCACCAGTGACAGCATCATCCACGGCGGCAGGTCGCCGCCGATATTGACCAGACTGCCGGCGAGCAGCTTGTCCAGTCCGGAGTCGCGCATGGCGATGCTCATCGCCAGCATGCCGAAGATCAGCACCAGAATCGGCCATTCAATCGACTTGTAGGCTTCGTCCGCGCGCAGACAGCCGGTGGCTACCACGATCACCGCACCGATGATGGCCAGGCCTTCGATCGGCATCACGTTGAAGGCGGCAAGCGCCATCACGCCGACGATGGTGGCGAGCGCGATCGGCGCCTTGCGATGGTTGTTGACCGGCGCCTTGCCGTCGGTAATCGCGAACAGGTCGCCGTTCTCGCAGAAGCGCTTGATCTGGGCCGGCGTGCCCTCGACCAGCAGCACGTCGCCGAACTGCAGCTGGAAGTCGTCGCCAATGTCGGCAATCGAGGCGTTCTTGCGATGCACCGCGATCAGGTGAATGCCGTAGCGTGCGGCCAGGTCAAGATCTCGAATCGGGCGCAGCACATAGCGCGAGGTCTGGCCTACGATCGCCTCCACCATCACCACCCCGCGCCGGCGCAGGGTCTCGAGGTCGTGCGGGTCGGCGCCCTGAGCCTGCAGGCCGATCAGGTCGGTGCTGCTGCGCAGGTCCATCATCGCGCTGCTGCGGCTGTGAACCACGACGCGGTCGCCCACCATCAGCGTGGTGTCGGGGGAGGGCGACGAGATCTCTTCGTCGCCGCGAAACAGGTTGAGCACCTTGATCACGCCGTTCGACAGGCGCGCATCCTTGAGCGTACGTCCGGCCAGGCGCGAGCCTTCGGGTACGAAGAGTTCGGTCATGAACAGGCGGTCGCCGCTGCCGGTAAACTGCTGCGTCAGGGTTTCGCGAACCGGCAGCAGGCGCGGGGCAAACCACAGCATGAAGGCACAGCCGAGCAGCGCCAGCATGATTGCCGCCGGGCTGATCTCGAACATGCGGAAGGGTGCGAGCCCGTGGCTGCGTGCCACACCATCGACCAGGATGTTGGTCGAGGTGCCGACCATGGTGATCATGCCGCCCAGAATCGTTGCGTACGACAGCGGAATCAGCAGGCGGGATGGCGCCACACCGTAACGGCTGCCCATTGCGATCACCGCCGGAATCATCACCATCACCACCGGCGTGTTGTTGATGAAGGGCGATACGAACAGCCCCACCGCGATCATCGCCAGCAGGAGACGGCGCTCGCTGTTTCCCGCCATCGAGCCGATCCACTCACCCATGCGGTCCACGCAGCCGGTCTTGCTCAGTGCGCCGCTGATGATGAACAGGCAGGCAATCGTGATCGGGGCGCTGTTGCTGAACACGCCGAGCACCTGCCTGGGGTCGAGCAGCCCGATCGCCATCAGCAAGGCCACCGCGCCCATCACCGCCACGTCGGGCTTGAGCCACTCGCGTGCGAAGCAGGCAAACAGGGCGATCAGCACGAGGCCGACAATCAGGGCGTGGTAAGTCTCGGGGACCTGCATGGTGCGGTTCTTCTGCGCGACGGATTTCTGATCGCGCTAAATTACCGCACTGCGGAAAGACTTCAAAAGAATAAAAAGTTTAGTTTATATGCCTGCGGGGGCTATCGATCTCGGCCTGCCGTCGGTCGACCCGTCTAGCCTTCGAGCAGCACGCGGGCCATGCGGTTGTGCATCTCGGTCAGGCGCTGAGTATCGAGGGTCAGCAATTCGCCGTCGCGCACGACCTGGCGGCCGTTGATGATGCTGTGCCGGACGCCGGCAGGCGCGGCAAAGAGCAGGGCGGCAAGCGGGTCGTGCAGGGCACCGGCGTGGGCGATGCCGCCGACGTCGAAGACCGCGAGGTCGGCACACATGCCGGGTGCCAGGTGGCCGATGTCACGGCGTCCGAGGGCGGCAGCACCGCCGCGGGTGGCAACCTCCAGCGCCTGGCGCGCGCTCAGTGCGGCGGGGTCGCCGCTGCCGTCGCCGGTGTCGCGCACCCTGGCCAGCAGCATCGCCATGCGTGCTTCCAGCAGCAGGTGGCCGGCGTCGTTCGAGGCCGAGCCATCCACCCCCAGGCCCACGGGCACGCCGGCGTCGATCATCTTGCGGATGGGAGCGATGCCGGAGCCCAGACGCATGTTGGACGAGGGGCAGTGCGCCACCCCGGTGCGGGTGCGGGCGAAGAGGTCGATGCCGTGATCGTCCAGGCACACACAGTGCGCATGCCACACGCCTTCGCCGGTCCAGCCCAGGTCTTCGGCGTACTGAGCCGGGGTGCGGCCGAAACGCTCGCGGCTGTAGGCCACGTCGCCAACCGTCTCGGCCAGGTGGGTGTGCAGGCCAACACCGTAGTGGCGGGCCATGACCGCGGATTCGCGCATCAGATCCTGCGACACCGAAAACGGCGAACATGGCGCCAGCGCGATCTTGAGCATGGCCCCGTCTGCCGGGTCGTGCCACGCCTCGATCAGACGCTGGGAGTCCTTCAGGATGGCGGATTCGTGCTCCACCACGCGGTCGGGCGGCAGGCCACCCTTGGATTCACCCACGCTCATCGAACCCCGGCAGGCATGAAAGCGCATGCCGATCTCCGCGGCAGCCTCGATCGAGTCGTCCAGCGTGCAGCCGTTCGGATAGATGTAGAGGTGGTCCGACGCGGTCGTGCACCCGGACATGATCAGCTCGGTCATCGCCGTCTGCGTCGATACCCGGATCATCGCCGGGGTGAGCCTCGCCCAGATCGGGTACAGGCGCTTGAGCCAGCCGAACAGCTCGCAATCCTGCGCACCGGGCACTGCGCGGGTCAGGGTCTGGTACATGTGATGGTGCGTGTTCACCAGGCCCGGCGTCACCACGCAACCGCTGGCGTCGATGATCTCGTCCGCGGTGTCGGGCGCGTCCCCGGCTTCGCCCAGCGCCTCGATCCGGTTGCCACGAATCAGCACCCAGCCATTCCCGATCTCGCGACGCTGGTCGTCCATGGTGGCAAGGAGGAGGGCGTTTCGAATCAGCAGGCTACGGCTCATGGCAGGGCTCCATATCGGTTTGCAATCAAAGGG
>NZ_JBYEXN010000039.1:0-15357 GCF_057621855.1 Parazoarcus sp. PS-13 R2A | reverse complement strand
GCCAATCGTGCCAACGTTTACGTGCGGCTTCGTACGCTCAAACTTACCCTTAGCCATTACTAAATCCTCGCTTTAGATCGTTGATTACTTGCGATTGTTGATCACTGCCTCGGCGACGCTCTTGGGCGCTTCCGAGTAGTGCTTGAATTCCATCGAATAGGTCGCACGACCCTGTGACAGCGAGCGCAGCTGGGTCGCATAACCGAACATCTCGGCAAGCGGCACTTCAGCCTTGATCTCTTTCACACCACCGATGAGGTCTTCCATGCCCTGAACGATGCCGCGACGACCCGACAGGTCGCCCATCACGTTACCCATGTAGTCCTCAGGCGTCTCGACCACAACAGCCATCATCGGCTCGAGCAGCACGGGGTTGGCCTTGCGCATTGCATCCTTGAAGGCCATCGAAGCAGCCATCTTGAACGCGTTTTCGTTCGAGTCGACATCGTGGTAGGAACCGTCAAACAGCGTGACCTTCACATCCACGACCGGGAAGCCGGCGAGCACGCCGTTCGGCAGCGTATCCTGCAGACCCTTGTCGACCGCCGGGATGTATTCGCGCGGAACCACACCACCCTTGATCGCATCGACGAATTCGTAACCCTTGCCGGTTTCGTTCGGCTCGAGCTTGATCCACACGTGACCGTACTGACCGCGACCACCAGACTGCTTGACGAACTTGCCTTCCTGCTCGACAGCCTTGCGGATTGCCTCGCGGTATGCAACCTGAGGCGCACCGACGTTTGCTTCGACGTTGAACTCACGCTTCATGCGGTCGACGATGATCTCGAGGTGCAGTTCGCCCATACCTGAGATGATGGTCTGACCAGATTCTTCGTCAGTACGCACGCGGAACGACGGATCTTCTGCAGCCAGACGACCCAGCGCAATACCCATGCGCTCCTGGTCGCTCTTGGTCTTCGGCTCAACGGCAACGTGAATCACCGGATCCGGGAAGATCATGCGCTCAAGAATGATGGGTGCGCTCGGATCACACAGGGTTTCACCCGTGGTCACTTCCTTCAGGCCCACGCAGGCTGCGATGTCGCCGGCCAGCACTTCCTTGATTTCTTCACGCTCGTTGGCGTGCATCTGCAGGATCCGGCCGATACGCTCTTTCTTGCCCTTCACCGAGTTCAGCACGGTCTCACCGGAGTTCAGCACGCCGGAGTAAACACGCACGAAGGTCAGCTGACCGACGAACGGGTCGGTCATGAGCTTGAATGCAAGCGCCGAAAACTTTTCCTTGTCGTCAGCCTTGCGCGAAGTTTCCTTCTCGTCGTCATCGATACCAACGACCGGGGGAATATCCACCGGCGACGGCAGCAGCTCGATGACGGCGTCGAGCATGCGCTGGACACCCTTGTTCTTGAATGCGGTACCGCAGAGCATCGGCTGAATTTCGCAAGCCAGCGTACGCTGACGCAGACCGGCGTTGATCTTCTCAGGCGACAGATCACCATTCTCGAGGTACTCGTTCATCAGGTCTTCGTTGGCTTCTGCAGCCGCCTCAACCATCTGTTCGCGCCACTCGTTTGCAAGCTCGACGAGCTCTGCAGGAATCTCTTTGTACTCGAACTTCATGCCCTGGGACGCTTCGTCCCAGATGATCGCTTTCATGCGAACCAGATCGACAACACCGGTGAAGGTATCTTCGGCACCGATAGGAATGACGATCGGCACGGGATTTGCCTTCAGGCGCTGCTTCATCTGCTCGACGACCTTGAAGAAGTTGGCGCCGGAGCGGTCCATCTTGTTCACGAAGGCCAGACGAGGAACCTTGTACTTGGTAGCCTGACGCCACACGGTTTCCGACTGCGGCTGAACACCACCCACAGCGCAATAGACCATGCACGCACCATCGAGCACACGCATGGAACGCTCGACTTCGATCGTGAAGTCAACGTGCCCCGGGGTGTCGATGATGTTGAAGCGGTGCTCGGGATAGGACATTTCCATGCCCTTCCAGAAGCAGGTCGTCGCAGCGGAGGTAATCGTGATCCCGCGCTCCTGCTCTTGCGCCATCCAGTCCATGGTGGCGGCGCCATCATGCACCTCACCAATCTTGTGATTGACACCGGTGTAGAAAAGGATGCGCTCGGTCGTTGTCGTCTTGCCGGCGTCGATGTGCGCTGAGATACCGATGTTGCGGTAGCGCTCAATAGGAGTCTTGCGAGCCACGTTTTACCTGCCTTACGTTATTCGCGCAGCATGCGCGATGAACCGTTCGTTTCGTTAAAAACAATCGAGCCCTATACAGGGCTCGAAACACCGCCACCAATAAGAATCAGAAGCGGTAGTGTGAGAATGCCTTGTTAGCCTCGGCCATCCTGTGGACTTCCTCGCGCTTCTTCATGGCAGCGCCACGGCCATCAGCGGCCTCGAGCAGCTCGCCAGCAAGACGCTGGGCCATCGACTTCTCGGCACGCTTGCGGGCCGACTCACGCAGCCAGCGCATCGAGAGCGCCATGCGGCGGGAAGGACGAACCTCGACCGGCACCTGGTAGTTTGCACCACCAACGCGACGGCTCTTGACTTCGACCACAGGCTTGACGTTGGCAACCGCGGAGGCGAAAACCTCGAGCGGATCCTTGCCCGACTTGGTCGAGATGTGATCAAAGGCACCATAGACGATGCGTTCAGCAACGGCCTTCTTGCCGGACTGCATGATCACGTTGATGAACTTGGAAACATCCTGGGATGCGAATTTCGGATCCGGCAGAATTTCACGTTTTGGTACTTCGCGACGACGCGGCATATCTAACCCTCAAAAATGTTTTGGTAAAGCCGATCAGGCTTTCTTCGGACGCTTCGCGCCGTACTTGGAGCGCGACTGCTTCCGATCCTTGACACCCTGAAGATCGAGGGAGCCGCGAACGATGTGGTAACGCACACCCGGCAAATCCTTTACCCGGCCACCACGGATCAGGACCACGGAGTGCTCCTGGAGGTTGTGACCTTCACCACCGATGTACGAAATGACTTCAAAACCGTTGGTCAGACGAACCTTGGCCACTTTACGCAGCGCCGAGTTCGGCTTCTTCGGAGTTGTCGTGTAAACGCGCGTACACACGCCACGCTTCTGCGGGCAGGCTTCGAGCGCAGGAACCTTGCTCTTGATTACTTCCAGCTGACGCGGCTTGCGGACAAGCTGATTGATTGTTGGCATAGCTTGAGAATTCCCAAAAAACCGAGGCAGCCCGCCAAGGGCCGCCTCGGGCGGTTTATTCCGGCTGCGACCGACTACGATTGGTCGGTCCACAAAAAGAGGCCGGAGTTTAGTCCGAGACTTAAATAAAAGTCAACTCGTGTGACTATCCTGGTGCACTTCCGCAACAACTTCTTCCGGTGCCCAGGCATGCCCCGAGCCAAGATCCTCTCCCGCCACCTGCGCCTTGCGGCTGCGATGGTAGGCGAGACCGGTACCAGCAGGAATCAGTCGACCGACAATGACGTTTTCCTTCAGGCCGCGCAGCTCGTCACGCTTGCCCATGATCGCCGCTTCAGTCAGCACCCGCGTGGTTTCCTGGAAGGAAGCAGCGGAGATGAACGAATCGGTCGACAACGAAGCCTTGGTAATACCGAGCAGCACGTTCTCGTATTGAGCCGGAAGCTTTCCTTCTGCTTCCAGGCGGTCGTTTTCGTCCAGGACTTCGGAACGTTCGACCTGTTCCTCGCGGATGAAACGGCTGTCGCCGGAATCACTGATCACGACGCGACGAAGCATCTGACGCACGATGACTTCAATGTGTTTGTCGTTGATCTTCACGCCCTGGAGACGATAAACGTCCTGAACTTCGTCGATGATGTAGCGAGCCAGCGCATTGATACCCTGCAGCCGCAGAATGTCATGCGGGTCTGCCGGACCGTCGACGATGTGCTCACCCTTGTTCACCACCTGACCGTCGTGGACCATCAGATGCTTGTCCTTCGGGATCAGGAATTCATGCACCGTGCCATCGGGCTCGGTGATGACCAGACGCTGCTTGCCCTTGGTGTCCTTACCGAAGGAAACCGTACCGGTGTACTCGGCGAGCAGGCCTGCGTCCTTCGGCGAACGGGCTTCAAACAGTTCGGCAACGCGCGGCAGACCACCGGTAATGTCACGCGTCTTAGCCGATTCCTGCGGGATACGTGCAAGCACGTCGCCCACGAAGACCTGCTGACCATCCTTCACCGTGATCAGCGAACCGACCTGGAAGGTGATGGTCACTGCGTGATCGGTACCGGCGATGCGGACTTCTTCGCCGTTCTCGTCAAGCAGCTTGACCTGCGGCCGGACACCCTTCGCCGTACCCGTCGGGGAGCGACGCTTGGAGTCGATGACCACCAGGGTCGACAGACCGGTCACTTCGTCGATCTGCTTGGCGACCGTTGCACCTTCCTCGACGTTCTCGAACTTCACCGTACCGGAGTATTCGGTGACGATCGGACGGGTGTGCGGATCCCAGGTCGCAAGCTGCGCGCCGGCCTTGACGGTTCCACCGTCGTCGACCAGCAGCATTGCACCGTACGGGAGCTTGTGACGCTCGCGCTCGCGGCCCATCTCGTCGGCAACCACAACCTCTGCCGAACGCGCGATGACCACTTTCTCGCCCTTGGCGCTCGACACGTAACGCATATTGCCGGCAAAGCGGATGGTACCGGTCGATTTCGCCTCGACACCGCTCGCGGATGCAGCCCGCGAAGCAGCACCACCGACGTGGAAGGTACGCATGGTCAGCTGGGTACCCGGCTCACCGATCGACTGTGCGGCGATCACACCTACAGCCTCACCGGCATTGACGCGCATGCCGCGACCAAGGTCACGACCGTAGCACTGGGCACACAAGCCGTAGCGCGTTTCGCAGGTCAGCGGCGTACGCACCTTGACTTCATCGACACCGAGGCTCTCGACGAGGTCGACAGCATCTTCGTCGAGCAGCGAGCCTGCCTCGATAACGGTTTCCTGCGTATCGGGACTGACGATGTCATCAACGCAGACGCGGCCGAGAATCCGGTCGCGCAAGGGCTCGATGACCTCACCACCCTCGATCAGGGCCTTCATCGAGAAGCCTTCACGCGTGCCGCAATCGTCCTCGATGACCACCAGATCCTGGGTCACGTCAACCAGACGGCGTGTCAGATAACCCGAGTTTGCCGTCTTCAGCGCCGTGTCGGCCAGACCCTTACGGGCACCGTGCGTGGAGATGAAGTACTGCAGAACGTTCAGACCCTCACGGAAGTTGGTCGTGATAGGCGTCTCGATAATCGAGCCATCCGGCTTGGCCATCAGGCCACGCATGCCGGCAAGCTGACGGATCTGAGCCGCGGAACCCCGCGCGCCCGAGTCGGCCATCATGTAAATCGAGTTGAACGCTTCCTGCTTGACCGTCTTGCCTTCGCGGTCGACCACTTCTTCCGAGCCAAGCTGCTCCATCATGGCCTTGGCAACCTGGTCGCCACAGCGACCCCAGATGTCCACGACCTTGTTGTAGCGCTCGCCGTCCGTTACCAGACCCGAGGTGTACTGCTGGGCGATTTCCTTGACTTCGCTCTCGGCTGCGCGAATCAGGTCTTCCTTCAGCTTCGGGACCAGCATGTCCTTGACCGCAATCGAGATACCGGCGCGGGTTGCGAGACGGTAACCGAACTGCATCAGCTGGTCGGCAAAGATCACCGTCGCACGCAGACCGCAACGGCGGAACGATGCGTTGATGAGCTTCGAGATTTCCTTCTTCTTGAGCGGCTTGTCAATGACGCTGAACGGCAGGCCTGCCGGCAGGATCTCTGACAGAATCGCACGCCCGGCCGTGGTTTCATAACGGCCGATACGCTCGATGCGCTCGCCGTCAGGCCCCAGGTCGGCTTCCTTCAGACGCACCGTGATACGTGCATGCAGCGAGATCTGACCCGACTCGTACGCACGCTTCACTTCGCTCACGTCAGCCATGAACATGCCTTCGCCAGGCACGTTCACACCTTCGCGGGTGGCGTAGTACAGACCGAGAACGATATCCTGCGACGGCACGATGATCGGCTCGCCGTTGGCGGGCGAAAGCACGTTGTTCGAAGCCAGCATCAGCGTGCGGGCTTCCATCTGTGCTTCCAGCGACAGCGGCACGTGGACGGCCATCTGGTCACCGTCGAAGTCGGCGTTGAACGCCACGCAGACCAGCGGATGCAGCTGGATGGCCTTGCCTTCGATCAGCACCGGCTCGAATGCCTGGATGCCAAGGCGGTGCAGGGTCGGCGCGCGGTTCAGCATCACCGGGTGTTCGCGGATGACATCTTCGAGGATGTCCCACACCACCGGTTCCTGCAGCTCGACCATTTTCTTGGCCTGCTTGATCGTGGTCGCCAGCCCGAGCAGTTCGAGCTTGTTGAAGATGAAGGGCTTGAACAGCTCAAGCGCCATCAGCTTGGGCAGACCGCACTGGTGCAGCTTGAGCTGCGGACCAACGGTAATGACCGAACGACCCGAGTAGTCAACGCGCTTGCCCAGCAGGTTCTGACGGAAACGACCGCCCTTGCCCTTGATCATGTCGGCGAGCGACTTCAGCGGACGCTTGTTGGCGCCCGTCATGGCCTTGCCGCGACGACCGTTGTCGAGCAAGGAGTCGACCGACTCCTGCAGCATGCGCTTTTCGTTACGGACGATGATGTCCGGCGCCTTCAGCTCGAGCAGACGCTTCAGGCGGTTGTTACGGTTGATGACGCGACGATACAGATCGTTCAGGTCGGAGGTGGCGAAACGGCCACCGTCCAGCGGCACCAGCGGGCGCAGGTCAGGCGGCAGCACCGGCAGCACTTCGAGAATCATCCACTCAGGCTTGATGCCCGAGTGCTGGAAGGCCTCCAGCACCTTGAGGCGCTTGGAATACTTCTTTACCTTGGCTTCGGAGCCGGTGGTCTCGAGGTCGGAACGCAGCTTCTCGATTTCGAGGCTGACGTCGAGGGTGCGCAGCAGTTCGCGAATACCTTCGGCGCCCATTACGGCATCGAAGTCGTCGCCGTACTCTTCGACCTTCGCCAGGTAGTCGTCCTCGGTCAGCAGCTGACCGCGGTTGAGCGGGGTCATACCCGGCTCGACCACCACGAAGGCTTCGAAGTAAAGCACGCGCTCGATGTCGCGCAGGGTCATGTCGAGCACCATGCCGAGGCGGCTCGGCAGGCTCTTCAGGAACCAGATGTGTGCAACGACGCTGGCCAGTTCGATATGGCCCATGCGCTCGCGGCGTACTTTCGACAGCGTGACTTCAACGCCACACTTTTCGCAGATCACGCCACGGTGCTTGAGGCGCTTGTATTTGCCACACAGACACTCGTAGTCCTTGACCGGCCCGAAGATCTTGGCGCAGAACAGACCGTCGCGTTCGGGCTTGAACGTACGGTAGTTGATGGTCTCGGGCTTCTTGACTTCACCGTAGGACCACGACCGGATCTTGTCGGGCGAGGCGAGGCCAATGGTAATGGCTTCGAACTCTTCCTCATGCGGCAAGGTTTGCTTGAACAGGTCAGCGAGCAGGCTCTTCATATATCACTCCATCCAGGACATGCGGGGTACGCAATGTCTCCGGTTCAACCGCGGTCCAGATCGATGTCGATCGCCAGGGAACGAATTTCCTTCACCAGCACGTTGAAGGACTCCGGCATGCCGGAATCGATCTTGTGCTCGCCCTTGACGATGCTCTCGTACACCTTGGTCCGGCCGGTAACGTCATCCGACTTGACCGTCAGCATTTCCTGCAGGGTGTAAGCGGCACCGTAGGCTTCCAGCGCCCACACTTCCATTTCACCGAAACGCTGACCGCCGAACTGCGCCTTACCACCCAGCGGCTGCTGGGTCACGAGCGAGTACGGACCGGTCGAACGTGCGTGCATCTTGTCGTCAACCAGGTGATGCAGTTTCAGGACATGCTTGTAGCCGACCGTCACCTTGCGCTCGAAAGCCTCGCCGGTACGACCGTCATACAGCGTGACCTGACCGCTGATCGGCAGGTCAGCCAGCACCAGCATCTTCTCGATCTCGTCCTCGTGCGCACCGTCGAACACCGGGGTCGCAAACGGCACACCCTTCACCAGGTTCGAAGCAAGATCGGTGATCTCCTTGTCGTCGAACTGGTCGAGTTGTTCCGGCTTGCCACTACCGTTATAGATCTCTTCGAGGAAACCGCGCACTTCCTTGACCGCAGCATTGGCGCGCAGCATCTTGTCGATCTTCTGACCAAGACCCTTCGCCGCCCAGCCGAGGTGGGTTTCGAGAATCTGACCGATGTTCATCCGCGAAGGCACGCCCAGCGGGTTCAGCACGATGTCGGCGGAGGTGCCGTCAGCCATGTAGGGCATGTCTTCGACCGGAACGATCTTCGACACCACACCCTTGTTACCGTGACGACCGGCCATCTTGTCACCCGGCTGCAGGCGACGCTTCACGGCCAGATAGACCTTGACCATCTTCTGCACGCCCGGCGGCAGTTCATCGCCCTGGGTCAGCTTGCGCTTCTTGATCTCGAAGGCCGAATCGAAGTCCTTGCGTGTGGTCTCGAGACCTTCGCGAATGGCTTCGAGCTGGGTCGCCAGGCCCTCATCCGCGAGGCGGATGTCGAACCAGTGATAGAACTCGAGCGATTCGAGGTACTCGACGGTGATCTCGCTGCCCTTGGCCAGCTTCTTCGGTCCGCCATTGGCCTTCTGCCCAACGATCATGCGCTGGATACGGGCGAACGCATCGCGCTCCACAATCCGCATCTGGTCGGCAAGGTCGGTCTTGAAGCCACGCAGCTGATCATCAATGATCGACTGGGCGCGCTTGTCGCGCTCGATCCCTTCACGGGTGAACACCTGAACGTCGATGACGGTACCGACCATGCCCGAGGGCACGCGCAGCGAAGTGTCCTTAACGTCCGAAGCCTTCTCGCCGAAGATCGCACGCAGCAGCTTCTCTTCAGGCGTGAGCTGGGTCTCGCCCTTCGGCGTGACCTTGCCCACCAGTACGTCGCCAGCTTCGACTTCCGCACCGATATACACGATGCCGGATTCGTCGAGTCGGCCCAGCTGAGCCTCACCCAGCGACGCGATGTCACGGGTGATTTCCTCAGGTCCAAGCTTGGTGTCACGGGCAACAACCGTCAGTTCCTCAACGTGGATCGAGGTAAAGCGGTCGTCGGCAACCACACGCTCCGAGATGAGGATCGAGTCTTCGAAGTTGTAGCCGTTCCACGGCATGAACGCCACCAGCATGTTCTGGCCGAGCGCAAGCTCGCCCAGGTCGGTCGATGCGCCGTCGGCAATCACGTCGCCGCGCGAGATGCGATCGCCAACCTTCACCACCGGACGCTGGTTGATGTTGGTGTTCTGGTTGGAGCGGGTGTACTTGATCATGTTGTAGATGTCGACACCGACATCACCCGCCTGCGCCTCGTCGTCGTTTACACGGACGACGATACGCTGGGCATCGACATAATCGACCAGACCGCCACGCTTGGCCTGAACTGCGGTACCCGAGTCGACCGCAACGGTACGCTCGATGCCGGTACCCACCAGCGGCTTTTCAGGGCGCAGGCAAGGCACAGCCTGACGCTGCATGTTCGCGCCCATCAGTGCGCGGTTCGCGTCGTCGTGCTCGAGGAACGGAATCAGCGAAGCAGCCACCGATACGATCTGACCCGGGGCCACGTCCATGTACTGGACCTGATCCGCAGTGGCCAGAGCGAATTCGCCCTTGTGCCGGCAGGACACGAGATCGCCGACCAGCAGGCCGTCTTCGTTGATCTCGGCGTTCGCCTGGGCGATCACGTACTGACCTTCCTCGATTGCCGACAGGTAATCGATCTGATCGGTGACGGTGCTGTTCTCGACCTTGCGGTACGGGGTCTCGAGGAAGCCGTGACGGTTGGTCCGTGCATACACGGCCAGCGAGTTGATCAGACCGATGTTCGGGCCTTCCGGGGTCTCGATCGGGCACACACGACCATAGTGGGTCGGGTGCACGTCGCGGACTTCAAAACCGGCACGCTCGCGCGTCAGACCGCCAGGTCCGAGTGCCGAGACACGACGCTTGTGCGTGATCTCGGACAGCGGGTTGGTCTGGTCCATGAACTGCGACAGCTGGCTGGAACCGAAGAATTCCTTGATCGCGGCCGAAATCGGCTTGGCATTGATCAGGTCGTGCGGCATCAGGTTGTCGGACTCAGCCTGCGACAGACGCTCCTTGACCGCACGCTCGACGCGGACCAGGCCTGCGCGGAACTGGTTCTCGGCAAGTTCGCCAACCGAACGCACCCGGCGGTTGCCGAGGTGATCGATGTCGTCGATTTCGCCGCGGCCGTTGCGAAGCTCGACCAGGATGCCGATGACGGCGAGGATGTCCTCGTTCACCAGCACGCCGCTGCCGTCTTCACCACGCGGGCCGACTGCGTCGTAGAAACGCTTGAGCCACGCCGGGGTGCGCTCGTCGATCTTTTCCGGGTAGGCGCGGCGGTTGAACTTCATGCGACCGACGGTCGACAGGTCGTAGCGCTCAGGCGCGTAGAACAGCCCGTTGAACAGTGCCAGCACGGCGTCTTCGGTGGGCGGCTCGCCCGGACGCATCATGCGGTAAATCGCAACCTTCGCAGCCCACTGATCGGCGGTTTCGTCGATGCGCAGGGTCGAGGAGATGTAGGCACCACGATCGAGGTCGTTCACGTACAGCGTCAGCAGATCACGGACGCCAGCGTCGCGCAGCTTCTCGAGCAGCTCTTCGGTGATCTCGTCGTTGGCACGCGCCACCAGTTCGCCGGTCTCGGCGTCGGCAACGTTCTTGGCAATGATGCGGCCAAGAATGAAGTCTTCCGGCACCGTGATGGTCTTGACGCCAGCCTGGTCGAGTTCACGAATGTGCTTGGCGGTGATGCGCTTGTCGCGCGCAACGATCAGCTTGCCATCGGGCGATACGATGTCGAAGCGCGCCACTTCGCCACGCAGGCGATCGGGCACGAGATCGAAATGGATCGCGTCGGCCGACAGATGGAATGCGTCGAAATCGTGGAAGGTCTCGAGGATCTCTTCGGGCGTCAGTCCAATGGCGCGCAGCAGGATCGTTACCGGCATCTTCCGGCGACGGTCAACACGGAAGTACAGGTAGTCCTTGGGATCGTACTCGAAGTCGAGCCACGAACCGCGGTAAGGAATGATACGTGCCGAGAACAGCAGCTTGCCGGACGAATGCGTCTTGCCGCGGTCGTGCTCGAAGAACACGCCGGGCGAACGGTGCAGCTGCGACACGATGACACGCTCGGTGCCGTTGATCACGAATGAACCGGTGTCGGTCATGAGCGGAATCTCGCCCATGTAGACTTCCTGTTCCTTCACTTCCTTGATGGTCTCCTTGGGCGCTTCGCGATCCATGATCACGAGACGCACACGGGCACGCAAGGGCGAGGCGAAGGTCAGGCCACGCTGCTGACATTCCTTCACGTCGAATGCGGGCTCGCCCAGCATGTACTGGACGAACTCGAGGCGGGCGTTGCCGCTGTGGCTTGAAATCGGGAAAATCGAGGTAAAGGCCGCCTGCAGGCCATCGTTGAGCCGCGTCTCGGGCGGGGTATCCGCCTGCAGGAATGCAGCAAACGACTCGATCTGGGTGGCGAGCAGGAAAGGCGCATCGAGCACGGCCGCGCGCTTGGCGAAGCTCTTGCGGATACGCTTTTTCTCAGTGTAGGAATACGCCATGGATGCTCCGGCTAGAGGTCGAACGTCGGGAAGACAGAACACAACGCCCACGTTCTGGACTTGATTGACACTTTTACGCGCAGAAAATTCGGGGACGCTTTGTTCTGTCTTCGTGCTTAGTACAAAGCACGAAAGGGCTGGTGCTCATCACGAGCGCCAGCCCTGCAGCGAAAGCGAGACTTACTTGATCTCGACCTTCGCGCCTGCATCTTCCAGTTGCTTCTTCAGCGCGTCGGCGTCAGCCTTCGACACGCCTTCCTTCACAGCCTTGGGAGCGCCGTCAACGACGTCCTTGGCTTCCTTCAGGCCGAGGCCGGTAGCAGCACGCACGACCTTGATGACCTCAACCTTCTTGTCGCCGGTGGCAACGAGGATCACGTCAAATTCGGTCTGCTCTTCAACAGCAGCAGCGGCAGCGCCGGCGCCCGGTGCAGCCACGGCCATGGAGGCAGCGGAAACGCCAAACTTCTCTTCGAACGCCTTAACCAGGTCGTTCAGGTCCATCACGGTCATCGAGCCAACGGCTTCGAGGATGTCTTCTTTGCTGATTGCCATTTAAATCACTCCAAAATCGAAACTTTTCAGAAAACGGTCAGGCGGCCGCTTCTTCCTCGCGCTTCTTGGCGAGGGCGGCGAGCGTGCATGCAAAGCCGGTAACCGGCGCCTGCATGATGCCCAACAGCTTGGCGAGCAACTCTTCGCGGCTCGGAATCGAAGCCAGGGACTGAAGAGCGGCCTTGTCGAGCGTGTTGCCCGCATAGGAACCGGCTTTCAGAACCAGCTTGTCATTCGTCTTGGCGAAGTCGTTGAGCACCTTGGCTGCGGCGACGGGATCTTCCGAGATGCCATAGATCAACGGACCGACCAGCTGGTCCGACAACCCGGCAAACGGGGTTTCGGCGATCGCACGACGCACCAGGGTATTCTTCAGCACACGCAGATAAACGCCAGCTTCGCGGGCCTTGGAACGCAGCACAGTGAGATCACCCACTTCCATGCCGCGGTACTCGGCCACCGCGATAGTCTGGGCGTTGGCTACTTGTGCCGACACCTCTGCCACTACGGCTTTCTTATCATCGAGATTGAGACTCACAGGCCTTTCCTCCTTTCAAGTCAACACGTGAACCGCACTGCGATTCACACCCACGGCGACCTGGATCAGGAGTACGACTGAAGCATCAGCCAAAATCCTGTTCTGGGTTCACCGTCTGCGCAGGCCGCCCGAGGGCTGATTAGACGCTTGCCGAGGCAAGCGCACCTGCGGTCTTTGACGATCCGTCCGGTACCGAAGCACCGGAACGGCCCAAAGTTAGTGACTCCGCAGCTTAGCTTGCGGAGGTATTCGTTTCGATGCGCACACCGGCGCCCATCGTGCTCGACAGCGCCATACGGCGCAGATACACGCCCTTGGCAGCTGCGGGACGAGCCTTGACCAGCGCATCGACAAAAGCGTTAAGGTTCTGCTGCAGCGCTTCGACACCGAAGGATGCACGGCCGATGGTGGCGTGCACCAGACCACCCTTGTCGGTACGGTACTGAACCTGACCGGCCTTGGCGTTCTTGACTGCAGTGGTGACGTCCATGGTCACGGTGCCAACCTTCGGGTTCGGCATCAGACCACGGGGGCCGAGAATCTGACCCAGCTGACCGACGACGCGCATTGCATCGGGGGTCGCGATACACAGATCGAAGTCGATGTTGCCAGCCTTGACCTGCTCGGCGAGGTCGTCGAAACCGACGACGTCAGCACCAGCAGCGCGGGCGGCTTCGGCCTTGTCGCCCTGGGCGAACACAGCCACGCGAACCGACTTGCCGGTACCGGCGGGCAGCACCACGGAACCACGAACGACCTGGTCCGACTTGCGTGCATCGACGCCGAGGTTAACAGCCACGTCGATCGACTCGTCAAACTTCGCGGTTGCGCATTCCTTGATCAGCGTCAGCGCTTCGGCAACGGGGTAGACCTTGTTGCGGTCGACTTTGGCGCGGAGCGCCTGAACTCGCTTGGAAATCTTAGCCATGATTAGAGGCCCTCCACGGTGATGCCCATGCTGCGCGCGGAACCGGCGATCGTACGCACGGCGGCTTCCATGTTTGCAGCGGTGAGGTCGGCCATCTTGGTGGTGGCGATTTCCTCGATCTGCGCACGGGTGACCGAACCGACCTTGTCGGTATGCGGCTTCGGCGAACCCTTCTGGATACCGGCGGCCTTCTTGATCAGAACCGTGGCCGGCGGCGTCTTCATGATGAAGGTGAAGCTCTTGTCAGCGAAGGCGGTGATCACCACCGGAATCGGCAGACCGGGTTCCATGCCTTGAGTCTTGGCATTGAAGGCCTTGCAGAATTCCATGATGTTCAGACCGCGCTGACCCAGCGCCGGACCGATCGGGGGGCTGGGGTTGGCCTTACCGGCCGGAACCTGCAGCTTGATGTAACCAATAATCTTCTTTGCCATTGCGGCTTGCTCCTGTGATGAGTGCTAGCGCGCCGACGATGCCGACGCTCCTCGCATTGCCCGCGTGAACGGGCAATGGCGGGCGCATGGCGCCCGCCTTTGAACGCTCAGGTCTTCTCGACCTGGGCGAAATCCAGCTCTACCGGCGTCGAACGACCAAAAATGGTCACCGCCACCCGCAGCTTGCTCTTTTCGTAGTTCACATCTTCGACGGCGCCATGGAAATCCGTGAATGGACCTTCCTTGACCCGAACGACCTCACCGGTCTCGAACAACACCTTCGGACGCGGCTTCTCGACGCCTTCCTGCATCTGCTGCATGATCTTGTCGACTTCCTTCTCGGTGATCGGAGAAGGCTTGTTCGCCGTGCCACCGACAAAACCGGTGACTTTCGGCGTCGACTTGACCAAGTGCCAGGACTCGTCGTTCATTTCCATTTCCACGAGCACATAGCCCGGGAAAAACTTGCGCTCAGTGATGCTCTTCTGACCGCCTTTCATTTCCACCACTTCTTCGACCGGCACCAGAATCTGCCCGAAAGCATCCTGCATTCCGGCGCGGGTGATGCGGTCAACCAGCGCACGCTGAACGGACTTCTCGAAGCCCGAATAAGCGTGCACAACATACCAGCGCTTTGTCATGATTATTTCCAGCCCAGAATCAGGTCGTACAGAACCCACTCCAGACTCTTGTCGGTCAGCCAGAGGAAGAGTGCCATTACCACAACGAAGGCGAAAACCAAGCCAGTTGTCTGAACCGTTTCCTTGCGGCTCGGCCAGACCACTTTTTTCGTTTCGGTAACCGCCTCACGTGCGAACTCAACAAAGCGGCGACCCGCTTCGGAGTACCAGGCAACGACCAGACCAGCGCCCAGACCTGCAAGAACACTCAGGACACGGAGGACCAGAGCCTGTTCTGACAGGAGGTAAAAGCCGACCACGCCGGCCGCAACCAATGCCAGAGCCAGCGCGAACTTCAACTTATCGGCCATCGAGGTAATGACTTCCGGAAAAATTATGGCAGGGGCAGAGGGAATCGAACCCCCAACCTTCGGTTTTGGAGACCGACGCTCTGCCAGTTGAGCTATACCCCTGCAGCAGAGACTACAAAGCGCATCCTTTCGGATGCGCTCCTGATCGATCAATCGCCGAGGCGATTACTCGATGATCTTGGCGACGACACCGGCGCCAACAGTACGACCACCTTCA
>NZ_JBYEXN010000038.1:0-16440 GCF_057621855.1 Parazoarcus sp. PS-13 R2A | reverse complement strand
CGGCCGTTGCTGTCGTTCAGCACTTTTATTCTAAGCGGCTGTTTTCAAGTGCAAAGCAGACTGCGCAGTAGCTACGAAATCCGCGCCGATTCAGCCTTCCAAGCTGTGGGAGCTCAAAGTCTGCAATGACCCAGCTCCGGGCACTGAGGCTCGGATAGGCGGAGTGGGCGATAGGCTTCTTTGCTTTGGACTCGTCGTCGGCCCATGCTGCGCTGATGCCAACGGGTTATAATTACCGATTCTAGGCTAGGAGCTGCCGGCCGGTGATAATTAATGATTATGCATCTACAGGCTAGCTGCAGTCATCAATTGAGAAATTGAACTGCTAATGCGCCGCAAATCCTTTAAGCGCGCCTTGATAATCTTTCAGGCTTATTCAAATAGAGTCTTCTTAGGATAGAGAGATAAAAGTGACGATTGGTCAGTACGATTTAAAGCGCGCTGCGGCAAGAAGCCAAGCGTTGAACCAGCGAACCAAAGGTTATCAGCAGAAAACCGGTTTTCTGTGCCACAGCCATAAGGATCGTGAGATGGCGCTTGGCCTCCAGCAATGGCTCAAGGAGCAAGGGATGGACCTCTACATCGACTGGCAGGATGCGTCGATGCCTGAATTGCCCGATGCCACGACCGCCGCTCGCATCCGGACGGTGATTCGAGGCGCAGACGTATTCCTCTTCCTTGCGACGAGCGATTCCATGGCCTCGCGCTGGTGCCCCTGGGAACTGGGGGTCGCTGACGGCGTGAAGCGCAACGAACAGATCGCGGTCGTTGCGACGCGCGATGCCTCGAGTAACCACTACGGCAACGAGTACCTCCAACTCTACCGACGGATCGATCAGGCCGCGTCGGGCGGATCCTTCCTCTATTGGTACCAGAAGGGGTCGCAGTCACCGCAAACCCTCGGAAGTTTCTAAGTCATGTCGCCCGATCACGTCATCGATAGCTTCATCAAAGACTTCGTCCAAGACCTGCACAATGACAGCGCGGCGATCTTTGCCGGCGCGGGCCTGTCCAAGAGCTGCGGCTATGTGGACTGGCCCGAACTACTCCGCGATATCGCCAAGGAACTGGGATTGAATGTCGACAAGGAGCAAGACCTCATCTCGCTCGCCCAATTCCATGTCAACACCCGGCGGACCAGCGATGGTCTGGCCAAGAAGATCCTGCAGGAATTCTCCGAGCAGGCCGAGCCGTCCGAGGTACACGACATCATCGCGCGGCTGCCTATCCGCAGTTTCTGGACCACTAACTACGACAGCCTGATCGAGGGTGCTCTGCGCAACGCCTTCAGGGTGCCGGACGTCAAGTACGTGGTGGACCACCTGACCATCAGTAAGCCCAAGCGAGATGCCATCGTCTACAAGATGCACGGTGACGTGCAATTGCCCCAGCAGGCGATCCTCTATAAGGAGCAGTACGAAAAGTACCACCTTACTCACGCGCCGTTTATCACAGCATTAAGCGGCGATCTCGTTTCCAAGACCTTTCTGTTCATCGGCTTCAGCTTCACCGACCCCAACCTCGACTACGTGTTGAGCCGATTGCACGGCGGGACCGCTAAACGCAACCACTACTGCTTCATGCGCGAGGCTCAGCGCACGAAGGATGACGACGATGAACTATTCCAATACAAGCGCCGCAAGCAGGAACTGCGGATCGAAGACCTCAAACGCTTTGGCATCCAAACGCTGTTGGTCGACAACTACTCGGACATCACCGCCATCCTGAGGAAAATCGAGGCCCGCTACCGCAAACGCACAGTATTCTTCTCCGGCAGCGCGGAGGAGTACGGTACTTGGTCCCGTTGTGATGCGATGGACTTCGTCCACAATGTGGCAGCCAACTGCGTCGAGGCCAATTGCCGGGTGGTAAACGGTTTCGGATGGGGCATCGGCAGTGCCGTCATCAACGGCGCTCTGGAGGCCATCTATGGCAAGCCGGAAAAGTACTCAGAGGCACAACTAATCGTTCGGCCCTTCCCCCAACAGGGCGAGAACCTGCCAGCGCTGTGGGAGCAGTACCGCCAGCGAATGATCAGCTTGGCCGGTGTCGCGCTGTTCTTTTTCGGCAACAAGCTCCATGAGGGCAACTTGGTCAACGCTGGAGGAGTCAAGCGTGAGTTCGAGATCGCGCTGCAGCACGGACTACTGCCAATACCGGTTGCTGCCACTGGCTTCATGGCCGAAGAGCTCTGGAAGGAGGTCTCGGCAGACCTAGATAAGTATTACGGCAATTTCAGATGGGTCGTGCCGATGCTTGAAACGCTTGCCAACCCTGACACTGCGCCCCAGGCGATGGTTAAAACCATCACAGATATCGTCAAACAACTGAACAAATAAGCGCGGTTGCGCATCGAGGAATCAATAATGGCTCGCAAGGTATTTTTCAGCTTCAAGTATGACGACGTTCATCGCGCCATGAATGTGCGCAATAGCAACGTTATCGGCGGCATCATGAAATCGGGATTCATCGACAAGGCCGATTTTGAAAAGGTCGAACGGGAAGGCGATAGAGCCATCAAGGCGTGGATCGACAACCAGTTGAGCGGCACGTCCGTGACTGTGGTTCTCGTTGGCGCCAACACTCACAAAAGCAAGTGGGTTAGGTACGAGATTGAGCAGAGCATCGCCCGCGGAAACGGCTTGCTGACCATCGATATCAGCAAGATCGCCGACATGCAGGGGAACACCACGGACTGCTGCTCTATGCGCGCGAACGGCTACAAGCACTATCTTTGGAACAAAGAAAACGGTCGCGAGAACCTTGGTTCGTGGGTCGAGGCTGCGGTAAGGGCTGCTGGCAAATAGCCTTTCGCTCTATGTGGCGTCGCTAAGGCCGTTCGCCCCATCAAGAGTAAGCGGTGCTAACTCTGCGGAGCAACCATTGGCCTTAATCCGTTAAGTTCCGCTTTGGGGCGGAAACGGCCATCGGCTCTCAACGTCACGAAGGACCGCTCCGGCCGACCATCTGCCTTCAACCTAAGGGCCGGTTGATTTGCGTTGAAGAAACGATCGAAGTGATGCTGGCGGCGGTCGCACGGTGCTCAACGCCACCTGCAGGCGGTGTTCGTTTGCGCTTGCCCCCCGGCGCAAGGTCTTGCCTCATTAGCCAAGCCGACTGACCTACCGCCATGACAAACCTGAAGCGCATTTCCCCGCTCCAGCATCGTCAGCGATTGCTGGGTTTGTTGTTGGCTGGAGCCAGCTCTGCATCGGGGCTTGCACAAGTGACACCTACTTCGAAGGTCTGCGTAACAGGACGCTCAATGCCTCAACGTGTGTTTATCGCGGTTGAAGGTCAAGCTGCTCATTCAACGTGATCAAACCAAGGTTAATGTCGACTGCGATTAATCCACACTCCGCGTGCCACCGTCACCGGATCACTCCCCCTATTCCACCTTCGCCGCCTTCCGCCGCAGCACGATCGGTACGCCGCCGGAGCTTCGCTTGACCATCCATTGTGCGAGGGCGGAGTCCATGTAGGTGGCGTGGCCAGGGAACCACTCCTCCAGGGCACGCGCAAGGCGGCGGGCAACGTCGATATCGCCGGCTGCAACCAGTTGTTGCACCTCGCGCACCGAGGCCATGACCTTGTCGTGCTCGTCGACGTGGCAATCGCGGGCAGGGTAATCGCCCGAGTTCATCCATGCGGCTTCTTCGCTGAAATGATGTTCGGCGTGGGCGGCGAAGCGATCCAGCAATGCAGGAAGCGCTTCGTCAGCAACAACCTGCATGGCATGTACGATATCGACGAACTCCTCGTGAATATCGTCCATCGGCCCATAGCCGAGCAGAAGCTCATCACTCCAGATAAGGGGGCTTTCGCTCACGACTGATCTCCCTTCAGGTATTTGGCAGGACGTTGCCCGCCGACATGCCGACGATGGCAAGAAACTCGCGCCGGGTTGACGCATCCTCACGAAAAGCGCCAAGCATGCGACTGGTCACCAGCCCCACGCCCGGCTTGTGTACGCCGCGAGTAGTCATGCATTGGTGCGAGGCTTCAATGACCACTGCGACACCCTTTGGCTGGAGCACCGAATGCAGGGTATCAGCGATCTGCACCGTCATCTTCTCCTGAATCTGCAGCCGCTTAGCGTAGATTTCAACCAGCCTGGCAAGCTTTGAAATACCCACGACCCGGCGATCAGGGAGGTAGCCAACGTGAGCCTTCCCGATGATCGGCACCATATGGTGCTCACAGTGGCTCTCGAATCGGATGTCCGTCATGACGATCATTTCGTCGTAGCCATCAACCTCTGAGAAAGTGCGGGAGAGGATCTCGGCAGGATCCTGAGCGTAGCCGGAAAAAAACTCCTCGTACGACCGCACCACACGCGAAGGCGTATCAAGCAGCCCTTCACGTGCCGGATCGTCTCCGGCCCAGCGGATCAGTGTGCGCACCGCAGCTTCGGCGTCCGCGCGACTGACGCTGCTGGTGTGGTCGGTATCGGTTGCCATTCGTTCGTTCGTCATTGCGTCATTCCTTGTACATTCCGATCGACGGTGTTCAGACGGTATTGAATCTGGCCACCGAGTGATTCAGTTTGAAGACCACTTCGCGCAGACGTTCAACCGCGGCCTCGACATCTGCCGCGACGCCCTTGCCCTGTCCGGCGATGCTGGAAAAGCGCTGGACATTGTCCTGAATCTTGCGGCTGTCCAGATTCTGCGATTTCACCGCTCCGGTGATGCGGTCGATACCTGTGTGTGAAGCATCGACCAGCGATCCGGCATCGCGCAGCACGCCCTCAAGTTCGGTCACGAGATCGCGACTTCCATCCAACGCCTGCTGGCCTGCGACCAGAGACTGCTCGACGCGATGGGACTGTCCCTCGAGTGCGCGGGTCAGTTCGTCGATTTCCCGGGCGGACCGTGAAGAGCGCTCGGCAAGTTTACGGACCTCATCGGCCACGACGCTGAAACTGCGCCCGGCCTCCCCCGCTCGGGCGGCTTCGATGGCTGCATTCAAGGCCAGCAAATTGGTCTGTTCTGAGAGTTCCCGGACCTGCGCAGTCGTCTCGATAATCGCCGCAGTGCTGCTGACGAAGTTGCCGACAGATTCCGTGATGGAGCCAAAGGTCCCGCGCACGCGCTCGATCTCAGCCAACAGCCTGGACAAGGATCGCAAGCCAGCCTGCGCGCCACTTTGGCTTGCGGAGGCCGAATTACGCACTTCTTCAGCGTTAGCCGAAATGAGCGCAAGATTTGCCACCATCTGCTCGACAGAAGTTGCCGTTGTAACCGCAGCATCAACCTGCACATGCGCGCCTTCGGCGACGTCGCGTGACGCTGCCACAAGCTCCTCTACGGAACTCCCGATTGTCGAAGAAACCCGCGCAACCTGGCGCACTGCGTCCTGAAAGCTGTCGATCAATTCGTTGAAGGCAACGGCGGTTCGTGCAATTTCGTCCTTGCCGATCACCTCAACGCGCTGGCTCAGATCGCCGCTACGCAACCGACGCGATGCCTCCTCAATCAGGCGGATCGAAGTGACGATCTGACCGCGCAACATCCAGCCCCCCAATGCCGCCAGCAGGATCGCTGCAACCGAGGCCGCAAGCAGCACCTGCTCGACACCCGCGGATGCTGCCCGCGCGTTGCCAAAGGACTGCCCGGCAAGCGCCTCTTCCCCATCAATGAGTTGGGTCAGTTGCGACGACAGATAGTCATACTCCTTGCGTACAAGCGGTAACTGGCGCACGACTCCACCAGGGTCGCTTGTGGCGACAACTGCCAGTTCGCGAGCGGCATCAGCAAAGTATGTGACCTGCTCGGAAAGCGCTTTGTACGCCTCAAGCTCCTTGTCAGTAACGCTCTTGTGGGAGGTCACACGCTCCACTGCCGCGGACAGTTCTGTCAGCCCCGCGTCAAGATCCTCGATGTACATGCGGGTATCTTCAACACCTTGCGCACCCTGCGGTTCCGCCAGATGAATGCTCATCCGGTAAACCCCGACCATGGTGTCCTGCGCCGCACGCGAGGCATGCAAGGCGTTCCGGTACTGCGCAAAGCGCAGTACTTCGATCTCTTCAAGCACCCCCTGCTGATAGACATTGCCCAACCAGCCAACGCCGGAGACGCCCAGCAGCATCAGTACGATCAACGCTGGCGCGACCAGCAGCTTTACGCCGATCGAATATCGACTCAGCCACATCACGTTGCCGTCTCCTCAACGCGACCCGGGACCTCATGCCCCAATGCCTGCAGCTTGGGCGAATGGTTCGCCGCACACCCGACAGTCTGCCGCATTCTTTTCCGCCGATCAGAGTGAGCGCGCAATGATCTCTTTCATGATCTCCGATGTTCCGCCGTAGATCCGTGCAACCCGTGCGTCAACCCAAGCACGGCTGATCTTGTACTCGCTCATGAAGCCGTAGCCGCCATGGAGCTGAAGCAGTTCATCGAGCACCTTGCCTTGCATCTCAGAGCCCATCAGCTTGCACATCGCGCCAACCTCGGGCGACAGTTCTCCACGCATCGCCTTGCCCAGGCAGTCATCCACGAATACGCGCAACATGGTCGCCTGTGCCTTGCATTCAGCAAGCTTGAACTTGGTATTCTGAAAATCGAACACGGTCTTGCCAAAGACCTGACGTTCGCGCACGTACTGCAGCGTGTCCTCTATCAGGGCCTCGATTGATGCGGCCGCGCGGATGCCGATGATGGTGCGTTCCCATGCAAGCTGGTGTGTAAGGTAACCAAAGCCCTTATTCTCATCGCCGAGGCGGTTCTCTGCTGGGACACGCACGTCGTCAAAGAAGAGCTCAGAGGTATCCTGGCCCTTTAGCCCGATCTTCTCAAGCAAACGGCCCTTGGAGAAGCCCGCCCGATCCGCCTCGACGCAAATGAGGGTGAGCTCCTTTGCATTCGGGTCAAGCTTGGTGGCGGTGACCATAAGATCGGCGTTGCCGCCGTTGGTGATAAAGGTCTTCTGGCCGTTGATGACATAGTGGTCACCATCCAGGCGCGCGCTGGTTCGCATTGAGCGGAGATCGGATCCGACGCCTGGCTCACTCATCGCTATCACGCCGATCATCTCGCCTGACACCATCCGCGGCAGCCACTTCTGCTTCTGCTCTTCGGTGCCATAGGCAACGATGTAAGGCGCGACGATTTCGGAGTGGGTCGTAAAGCCAATCGCAGTCGCGTTGACCCGAGCAAGTTCCTCGATCATCACGGCGGAGTGGCCAAAGTCTCCACCGGCACCACCGTACTCCTCAGGTACGGTGGAACACAGCAAACCAACCTCACCCGCCTTGCGCCACACCGACTTGGGAACGATGCCAGCCTGTTCCCACTCGTGCAGGTGGGGCACGATCTCGTTTTCGATGAAGCGCCGCGCCATTTCGCGGAACATTTCGTGGTCTTCCCTGAATACCGAGCGCATCCTTCTGTCTCCTGACTATTTTTGTGCCGGTGCGCGTTCAGCGTCCGGTGAATTCCGGGTCGCGCTTCTCCAGGAAGGCTGCGACCGCTTCCGTGTGGTCTTCGGTGTGATGTGCCAGCGCCTGAAAGGCTGCCGACAGTTCAAGCAGCGAATCGAGGCGCATATGCTGCCCCTCGCGCAACAGGCGCTTGGTGAGGCGCAGACCGTGCGACGGGTTGGACGCCATCCGCCGCGCAAGCGACATCGCTGAGGCTTCAAGTTCGGCAAGCGGAACGACTTCAGTGACCAGCCCCCAGGCCAGAGCCGTCTGCGCATCGATCATGTCGCCGGTCAGCGCCATCAAACTGGCCTTGGGCATACCGACAATGCGAGGCAGCAGCCAGGCACCGCCGTCTCCTGGCACGATTCCCAGCTTGACGAAACTCTCGGCGAATTTCGCCGTGTCGGCGGCAATGCGTACGTCACACATGCAGGCGAGGTCGAGCCCCGCGCCAATGGCAGGACCGTTCATCGCTGCGATGACGGGTACATCCAGGTCATAGAGGCATAACGGGATACGCTGGATACCGTTACGGTAGCTCTCGCGGACCTCATAGGGCGAGCCCGCAAAAATGCCGCCGCGGTCACGCATGTCCTTGACGTTGCCGCCAGCGCAGAAGGCCGGCCCGTTGCCCGTGAGCACGACAACCTTCACGCTGCGATCTGCGCGCACCATGGCGCACAGATCGACAAACGCCTGCATCTGTGACGGTTCGGAAAGCGCATTCCGGGTTTCCGGACTATCCATGCGTACGACAAGAATGGCGCCATCGCGCTCAGTGATGAGAAATGGCTTCATACAGTGACTTCCTTGGCTTCAGCAAGCGCGCCGCATGTGATGGCTGGCCAGAGCGAGCCCGAGCCGCCTGCACAAATGGCACGTCCGAGTTGCTGCGACCAGTAGGTGAGCGAGCCATACTCGCTGCGCCATGACCACAAGCGGCGGGTAGTGAGATGCAGCGCATGTTCGTGAGTAAAGCCGATCGCGCCGTGAACACCGTGCGCCACGCTGGCAGCAATGCCCGCAGCCTCGGATGCGCAGATCTTGGCTGCCATCACCTGCAGAACTGCAAAGGTGTCGCCCGATTCGGCAAAGGCCGCTTCGGCAGCCATGACCGATGCTGCGGCATGCTCGGAGAGCACTGCAATCTGGTGCTGGATCGCCTGAAAACTGCCGATCGCCTTGCCAAACTGAACGCGCTCTCCGGCATAAGTCGAAGTGAGGTTAAGCGTCGCCTCAAGTGCGCCAGCGATCTGCGCAGCCCGCAACATAGCGCCGCCAGTCTCGAGTACCCGCGTACCCACCGCGGTCGGCAAAGCCGCCGCAGCAAGCGGTTTCACCGACGCAAACACAAACGTGTCGCGCGCTTCGCCCGCAGTATTGGCGCTAGGCTCGAGCCCTGCTGCCTCAACCGACAAGAGCACCACCGTGGGCACTTCTCCTTGGGCAATCGCCACAATTCGGGAAACCTCTCGCCCCCAGGGCACACCCGTCACGGAGCCGCTGACAACCCCATTCCCAATTCTCAGATCGCCAGCAGAAGCAAAGCTCAATGTACCGGCAACGCCTTCAAGACCACTCGCGCCCAGCAACCAGTTGGCAAGCATCGCCTCAGGCAGTGGCACGGGAAGGTTGAAGCGACCGCAAAGCCGGATAATCCCGCAGACATCGGCCCAACTGGCGCCGGCGCCGCCGAGCTCCTCGGGAACAAGTGCCATGGTGAAGCCAGACTCCTCGATGTTCTGCCACAACTCGGTAGGCCAGTTGCCGCCTTCGGCAGCTAGAACGACATCGACGGTGACGAGATCCGAAAACAGGCGCTCGAGGGTGGAATCAAAAATCTCTCTCATGATCAACGTAGCCCCAGTCCGCGCGCAATGATGCCGCGGAGAATCTCCCGCGTACCGCCGCGCAATGAAAACGATGGCGCCATCTGGGTCAGATAGGCGAGAACCTGCGCATGGTCGCAACCGCCCGCCGATGTTGGCGGAAGCTCGCACAGCAATTGCGCCAATTCGGGAATCTCCTGCTCGAATACTGCCCCCAGATCCTTGACGACAGAGGCTTCCCAGGCAGGATTTTTTCCAGCTGCCAGCTGCGCAGTTACAGCGAGCGACATGTGGCGCAAGGTCACTAGTCGAGCAGCGAGGCGGCCAATTTCCTTGGCCTGGAGCGCATCGGGATGCTTTCCGACCGCATCGATCAGGGTATGCAAAAGTGCTATGGAACTCAGAAACCGCTCGGGGCCACTGCGTTCGAATGCGAGCTCGGCCGTCACTTGCGACCAGCCCTGCCCCTCGGTGCCGATAATGGCGTCGTCACCCACCACGAGATCGTCGAAGAACACCTCATTGAAATGCTCAGAGCCCGTCAAATCCTTGATCGGGCGGATGGTGATACCCGGAAGACTCAGGTCGATGATGAACTGTGACAGGCCTTCCTGACGTTTGCTGTTCTCACCGGTTCGCACCAACGCGATCATGTAATGTGAGCGATGGGCATTGGTGGTCCAGACTTTTTGTCCGTTGATGACCCACTTTTCACCCTTCCGAACCGCACGGGTCTTGATCGATGCAAGATCCGACCCCGAGTTAGGCTCGCTCATCCCGATACAGAAGAATTGCTCACCACGGCAAATCGCTGGCAGGTGACGGTCCCTTTGAGCATCGGTGCCGTAGTGAAGAATCTGCGGCCCGCTTTGGCGGTCGGCAAACCAGTGTGCAGACACAGGCGCCCCTGCGGCGAGCAACTCTTCGATCACGACGTAGCGCGCAAATGGGCTCGCATCGCCACCGCCGTAGGCTTTGGGCAAGGCCATGCCAACCCACCCCTGCGCACCCAAACGGCGGCTGAATTCGGCATCGAAGCCCATCCACGAATCTGCCCGGCGGATCGTCGGATAGTCCTTAAGTGCATCTGCAAGAAAGGCGCGCACATCGCCGCGCAAAGCCTCGGCTTCAGGCGGAATACGGCTGTATTTGAACTGATCTATGGACATGATGCGTTCGCATATGAGCCGTCAGCACATGGAGACGGCGTTGGACACGCGACCCACGCCGTCAGCGACGGCGCAGGCCCCGAACAGAACCGGGAGCGGAAACGCTTCCGGTGCGGGGACAACAACTCAGAGCGCGGTCTGAGCGTCTGCCGAGGCGAACATCTTGTTGATGTCACCCGAGGTCACCGGCTTCGTCGGATCGCGTTCAGGGGCGGCACCGCCGAGTCCGAGCGCCGGCTCGATGCTGACGTGGCCGGCCTGCGCGCGCAGCGCACCCACTGTGCAGTTCTCGCGACCCAGGACCGCGAACGGGTCGTAGGAAAACTCGCGCATCGCGTTGAGGTGAGTGATCTTGTTAATGATCTCTTCAGGCAGATGCTTTGCCTGATTCCAGAACACATCTGCGGAATTCGGCCAGGTGCAGTCCGAATGCGGGTAATCGCATTCCCAGGTCACCTTGTCGACATTGATCGAATCGAGGTTGCGCAGACCGAACGCGTCTTCAATGAAGCAGGTGATGAAGTGCTCATTGAAGATGTCGCTCGGCTTTTTGCCGCCGAAGTTTGAGTTGGTCCAGGCGTGATGGTGGTTATGGGTGAAGTCAGCACGCTCAAGCAGATAGGGGATCCATCCGATGCCGCCCTCTGACAGCGCCATGCGCAGCTTGGGATACTTCTTCCACATCGGCGCCCAGATCCAGTCGGCAGCCGAGTTGGAGATTGAAATCGGCATCGAGGTAATCCACGCATCGATGGGCGACTCGTCGGACGCATGGGCGGCCTTGACGCCCGTGCCGATGTGGCAGCAGATGACCACGTTGTTTTCTTCGCAGGCTTGCCACAGCGGATCCCAGTGCGCGTTGTGAATGGACGGATAGCCATGCACGGTGGGGTTGTCCGAGAGGGTAAGCGCGTGCACGCCTTGCGCGGCCATGCGGCGAACCTCGGCAGCAGCAGCCTGCATATCCCACCATGGCACCATCATCAGCGGGATGAAGCGACCCGGCGCAGCGTTGCACCAGTCGTGCAGATGCCAGTCGTTGTAGGCCTGGATTGCAGCAAGACTGACGGCCTTGTCGGGCATAACCTGGAAGCGCTGCCCGGCAAAGCCAGGAAAGGTCGGGAAACAGATCGAACCGAGCACGCCGTTGGCGTTCATGTCTTCGACGCGGGCCTTGATGTCCCACGTACCGCGACGCATCTGCTCGTAAGAGAGCGGCTCCATGCCGTACTCCTCCTTGGGCCGACCAACAACCGAGTTCAAGCCCATGTAGCCGGTGGCCTGCTCCTCGAATACCCAGATATCGCGCCCATTGCGATTCTCGACCTTGGGTTGGCGACCTTTGTACTTCGCGGGCATGTGGCGGTCGAAGGCACCGCGCGGCTCAATCGCATGGTCATCAACGCTGACGAGGATCAGGTCTTCCATTTGCATCATGTGTCTCCTCTTGGAGTTGGGTTCGCGTCACATGCGCGAACTGTTATCGAGCCTTCATCTTAGAGCATGAAAGTCGTTTTGTTAAACACTTTTTTTATTATTGTTCATATTAAGACCGATGCAAACGACCTCGTTGCAGATCAAACGACTCTGACCCCTTTGAAACGTGCCCGCAGGGCGCAGTACTTGAATTCGGGGATCTTGCCGAAGGGGTCGAGGGCGGGTTGGGTGAGCAGGTTGGCGGCGGCTTCGACGTAGCAGAAGGCCATGAACACCGAGCCGCGCTGCACGCCTTCGTCGGCGCGGACTTCGAGTTCGATCTGGCCGCGTCGGGTTTCGAGGATGACGTGCTCTCCGTGCGCGACGCCGGTTTTTGCCATGTCGTCCGGGTGCATGCCACACCAGGGCACGGGGTCGAGCGCGTCGAGCACGTCGGCGCGGCGGGTCATGCTGCCGGTGTGCCAGTGTTCGAGCACGCGACCGGTGATCAGCACCATGGGATAGTCGGCATCCGGCAGTTCGGCTGCGGGCAGCGGCGTGACTGGGACGAAGCGGCCGAGGCCGTTGCGGGTGGGGAAGTCGGTCTGGAACAGCACGGGCTGCGAGGGCGCCTCCACGGCCACCTTCGGCGCAACCACCGCGCCCTCTCCTTCGAGCGCCGCCCAGGTGATGCCGGCGTAGCTGGGCATGGCGCGGGTGAGTTCGGCGAAGATCTCGGCCGGGCCGGCGTAATCCCAGGCCAGCCCCATGCGTTGCGCGATCTGCTGGATGATCCACCAGTCCTGGCGCGCCTGGCCGGGCAGCGGCAGTACCGGTTGCGACATCTGCACCAGGCGGTCGGTGTTGGTGAAGCTGCCGGATTTCTCATACAGGCTGGATGCGGGCAGCACGACGTCGGCGAGCATTGCGGTTTCGGTAAGGAAGATGTCCTGCACCACGAGGTGTTCGAGCCCGGCCAGTGCGGCACGGGCGTGTTCCAGATCCGGGTCGGACATCGCCGGGTTCTCGCCCTCGATATACATGCCACGGATGCGCCTGGCGCTGGCGGCGTCCATGATCTCGACCACGGTGAGACCGGGTTCTTCTGCCAGCTTCGCACCCCACAGGGATTCGAAGCGGGCGCGCACTTCGGGCTCGGACACGCGTTGGTAGTCGGGGAACATCATCGGGATGAGGCCGGCGTCGGACGCACCCTGCACGTTGTTCTGCCCACGAAGCGGATGCAGGCCGGTGCCGGGGCGGCCGATCTGGCCGGTCATCAGCGCCAGCGCGATCAGGCAGCGCACGTTATCCGTGCCGTGGGTGTGCTGCGACACGCCCATGCCCCAGAAGATGATGCTGTTGGGGCCGCGTGCGTAGGCGCGGGCGACTTCGCGCACGATGCCCGCCTCGATACCGGTGATCGGCGCCATGCGCTCGGGCGGGTATTGCAGTGCGGCTTCGCGGAAGGCATCGAAGCCTTCGGTGCGGGCGGCGATGAAGGACGGATCGGTGAGCCCTTCTTCGATGATCACGCAGGCCATCGACAGCAGCAGCGCCACATCGGCATCGGGGCGGAACTGCAGCGTGCGCCAGGCGTGACGGGCGAGCGGAGTCTGGCGCGGATCCATCATCACCAGCTTCGATCCGCGCTCTGCGGCGTTCTTGATGAAGCTTGCCGCGACCGGGTGATTGGCCGCCGGGTTGGCGCCGATGACGATCATCAGGTCTGCAAATTCGACGTCGCGCACCGGGTTGGACACTGCACCCGAGCCGATGCCTTCGAGCAGCGCCGCCACCGATGAGGCGTGGCACAGCCGGGTGCAGTGGTCGACGTTGTGGGTGCCAAAGCCGGTGCGCACCAGCTTCTGGAACAGATAGGCTTCTTCGTTGCTGCCCTTGGCCGAGCCGAAGCCGGCCAGCGCGTGCGGGCCGTGCGCGCGCTTGATACGGGCGAGCCCCGTGGCGGCGAAGTCGAGCGCCTCTTCCCACGTGGCTTCACGGAAGGCGGCGAGCGGGTTGGCGGGGTCGAGATTCACGCCCTTGCCGATGCCGGGTTTGCGGATCAGCGGCACGGTGAGGCGCTCGCGGTTGCGGCTGTAGGTGAAACCGTAGCGGCCCTTCACGCACAGCCGGCCGGCGTTGGCCGGGCCGTTGCGGCCTTCGGCGAAGACGATCTTCTGTGCGGCACCCTCGCCGGCCACATGGTAGGTGAGCTGGCAGCCCACGCCGCAGAAGGGACACAGCGAATCAACCTTGCGCGTGGGGACGAAGCGCGGAGCCTTCGCCTCGGCAACACGCTCCGGCACAGCGGCAATGGCGCTGACCGTGGCCGGCAGCAGCGCCC
Source organism: Parazoarcus sp. PS-13 R2A (assembly GCF_057621855.1). NCBI lineage: Bacteria > Pseudomonadati > Pseudomonadota > Betaproteobacteria > Rhodocyclales > Zoogloeaceae > Parazoarcus > Parazoarcus sp. PS-13 R2A. Next base: position 2,250 of record NZ_JBYEXN010000038.1, on the reverse strand, counting down.
CGGTCGGACAGGCCTGCACGCATTCGCCGCAGCCTACGCAGGTGGAACTGCCCATGGCGACGTCGAGATCGAACACGATCTGCGAGGCTTCGCCGCGGTGGGCGTAGCCGATGACGTCGTTGACCTGCTCTTCGCGACAGGCGCGCACGCAGCGGTTGCACTGGATGCAGGCGGCCAGATTGACGGCGATGCCGGGGTGGCTGGTGTCGGTGGCGGGTTGTTCGTGCGGGGCAAAGCGGCTGGCGGTGACGCCGAGCTGGTCGCACCAGTGGGCAAGTTCGGAGTCGGCTTTCTCGCTTTCGGGTGCGACATCGGCACGCAGCAGTTCGAGCACCATGCGTTGCGAGGCACGGGCACGATCGCTTGCGGCCTTGACCTTCATGCCGGGTTTGGGTGCGCGGCAGCACGACGGGGCGAGCACGCGCTCGCCGTCGATCTCGACCACGCAGGCGCGGCAGTTGCCGTCGGCCCGCAGTCCGTCGGTGAAGCACAGGTGCGGGATGTCGACGCCAGCACGGCGGGCGGCGAGCAGGATGCTTTCGCCGGGGGCGGCTTCGATGGTCTGGCCGTCGAGTTCGAAGGCGATGGTGTCGATGTCGGTGGCAACGGTCGTCATGCTGCGCCCTCCCCTGCGCGTGCATCGGCTGTCGTGGCGCAGACCTCATGCGGGAAGTAACGCAGCACCGAGCGCACCGGATTGGGCGCGGCCTGGCCGAGGCCACAGATCGAGGCGTCCATCATCGCGCTGCCGAGTTCCTCAAGCAGCGGCGCATCCCACGTCTTCGCGGCCATCAGGCCGGCGGCCTTGGCGGTGCCGACGCGGCAGGGCGTGCATTGGCCGCAGGATTCGTGGGCGAAGAAGTGCATGGCGTTCTCGGCCAGCGCGCGCGCCTTGTCCTGCTGCGAGAACACGACGATGGCCGCCGAGCCGATGAAGCAGCCGTAGGGCGCGAGCGTGTCAAAGTCGAGCGGCACATCGGCCAGGCTCGCCGGCAGCATGCCGCCCGAGGCGCCGCCGGGAAAGTAGCCGTAGAGTTCGTGCCCGGGCGCCATGCCGCCGCAGTGCTCGTCGATGAGCTGGCTCAGGGTGATGCCGGCATCGGTGACGATCACGCCCGGTTTGGCCACCCGACCGCTGACCGAGAAGCTGCGCAGGCCCTGACGACCGTTGCGACCACGCTTCTCCAGCCAGTCGTAGCCCCGCACCAGGCTGGTGTCGACGATGTCGCGCACCCACCACAGGGTTTCCGGGTTGTGCACCAGCGTGGGACGTCCGAAGAGGCCCACTTCGGCCACATAGGGCGGGCGCAGCCGCGGCATGCCGCGCTTGCCTTCGATGGATTCGATCATCGCCGACTCTTCGCCACAGATGTAGGCGCCCGCGCCCCGGCGCACCTCGATCGGCGGCAGGTCGGGCCAGGCTGCGCGCACCTTGTCGAGTTCGGTGATGAGCATCTTGCGCAAGGCGGGGTATTCGTCGCGGATGTAGATCCAGATCGCGGCGATGCCCACCACGCGGGCTGCTATCAGCATGCCTTCGATGAAACGGTGCGGATCACGCCCGAGGTAGTGGCGATCCTTGAAGGTGCCGGGCTCGCCCTCGTCGATATTGACTGCCATGTTGCGCGGCGCCGGCTGCGCCATCACCGTCCGCCACTTGCGCGCCGCCGGAAATCCCGCGCCGCCCAGCCCCCGCAGGATGGCGGTGTCGAGCACGCCGAGCACCTCGTCGACGTCGTGTTCGCCGCTGCGCATCGTTTCATAGAGATGGTAGCCACCCGCCACGCGGTAGGCGTCGAAATCGATGATGTCAGGCGCGGGTTCGACGCGATCATCGGCGTCCACCACGGCCATCACCTTGTCCGCACTCGCCTGATGAACCGGGTTCTGCCCCACCACGGCAACCGGCGCGCAATCGCAGCGTCCGACACAGGGCACGCGCTGTATCCGCACACCCGCGCCGACACGGCCTTCAAGTGCCGCAGCCAGCGCTTCGCCGCCGTGCATCGCACAGGTCAGCGAATCACATACCCGCACGGTGAGCGCAGCCGGCGCGGCCTCGCCCTCGGCCACAACGTCGAAGTGATGATAGAAGGTCGCGACCTCATATACCTCGGCGCGCGCCAGCTTCATCGCCTCGGCCAGTGCCGCGAGGTGGTCTGCGAACAGCGCACCGTGCGCATCCTGCAGACGGTGCAGATACTCGATCAGCCGGTCGCGCTGCGGCGTCTCGCCCGCAAGCGCAGCCTG
>NZ_JBYEXN010000037.1:0-19652 GCF_057621855.1 Parazoarcus sp. PS-13 R2A | reverse complement strand
CACCGTCGCCAGAACAATACCCTAGGAGAATCAGCATGAACGCAACCACCCTGCCGGCAGGACAAACCAACAGTGCGCTGATGGCGCGTCGCGCCGCGGCCCTGCCGCGCGGCGTCGGCCAGGCTCACCCCCTGTTCGCATCCAAGGCCCTGAACGCCGAGATCTGGGACGTTGAAGGCCGTCGCTACATCGACTTCGTTGCCGGCATCGCCGTGGTCAACACCGGCCACTGCCACCCCAAGGTGATCGCCGCTGCCCAGGAGCAGATCCCGCACTTCAGCCACACCTGCTTCCAGGTCGTGGCCTATGACGGCTACCTGACCCTGGCCGAGCGCCTCAGCGCACTGGCCCCCGGCGATGCGCCGAAGAAGACCTTCTTCGTCAGCACCGGTGCCGAAGCCGTCGAGAACGCGGTCAAGATCGCGCGTGCCTTCACCGGTCGTCCGGGCGTGATCGCCTTCAACGGCGCCTTCCACGGCCGCACCCTGCTCACGCTCGGCCTCACCGGCAAGATCGACCCCTACAAGCTCGGCGTCGGTCCCTTCCCGGCCGAGATCTACCACGCACCCTACCCCTGCGAACTGCACGGCACGAGCGTGGATGACGCCATCCACGGCATCGAGCTGCTGTTCAAGAACGACATCGAGCCCAAGCGCGTCGCCGCCTTCATCGTCGAGCCAGTTCAGGGCGAGGGCGGCTACTACCCCGCACCGGCCGAGTTCATGCAGCGGCTGCGCGCACTGGCCGACAAGCACGGCATCCTGCTGATCGCCGACGAGATCCAGAGCGGCGTCGGCCGCACCGGCAAGATGTTCGCCATGGAGCACAGCAATGTCGTGCCCGACCTCATCACCATGGCCAAGGGCCTCGGCGGCGGTTTCCCGATTGCTGCCGTGGTTGGCCGCGCCGACATCATGGATGCGCTCAACCCGGGCGGCCTCGGCAGCACCTACGCCGGTGCGCCGATGGCCTGCGCAGCAGCGCTTGCCGTGCTCGACGTGGTCGAATCCGAGAACCTGTGCCAGCGCGCCGCCGACATCGGCGAGCACATGCAGGCCCGTCTGCGTGAGGTCGCGGCCAAGCAGAAGAGCATCGGTGATGTGCGCGGTCTCGGCGCAATGGTGGCGGTCGAGTTCTTCCACGGCGGCGACCACGCCCGCCCGGCGCCTGAACTGGTGAAGGCCATCATCGCCGAAGCGCTCAAGCGCGGCCTGCTGCTGCTGTCCTGCGGCAGCTACGGCAACGTGCTGCGTCTGATGGTGCCGCTGACCATTGAGCAGAACGTGCTCGACGAAGGTCTGGACATCCTCGCCGCCTCCATCGACGCAGTCATCGCTTCGGCCTGAAACCTGCGCTGATTGAGGGCAGACAAACGCCGCTTGCTGATAACGCAAGCGGCGTTTTTCGTTTACCGCAATGATTACCGATCAACCTGAACGACCGGTCGCGCGTTGGCGACAGCGACCTGGAGCACGTCGGGCAAACTCACCACTTCCCGACCGCCGGCTTCGAGGGCGGCGCGCAACCTGCGCGCGTTGTCCACCGCGCCCGGCGTATCGCCATGCACGCAGATGCTGTGCATTGCGGCCGGCAGCACCTTGCCGCTTTGCGACACGACGCCGCCGGCGTCGAGCATGCGCAGCACGTGAGCAACGAGTTCGTCGTGGTCGTGGATGACCGCGCCGGGCTGGCCACGCGGCACCAGCATGCCGGCGTCGGTGTAGGCGCGATCGGCAAAGATCTCGGCCGCAACCCTCAGCCCTGCGCGTTCGCCCGCCTTGTACAGCTCCGACAGCACGGGCGCGAGCAGAATCAGCCCGGGGTCGATTGCACGCACCGCACGCGCCACCGCGTCGGCCAGCGCCGCGTCCTCGCAGGCCTGGTTGTTGAGTGCGCCATGCGGCTTGACGTGGGTCACACGCCCGCCTTCTGCAGCGGCCATGCCGGCCAGCGCCCCGACCTGGTAGATCACCATCGCTTCGAGTTCGTTCGGCGCCATCTTCATCGGCCGCCGGCCGAAGCCCTGCAGGTCGGGATAGGAGGGATGGGCGCCGAGACTCACGCCGGCGGCAAGGGCCGTGCGCACCGTATTGCGCATCACCAGCGGATCGCCGGCATGAAAGCCGCAGGCGATGTTGGCCGAGCGCACCACCTGCAGCAGGGCCTCGTCCTCGCCCATCTTCCAGGCGCCGAAGGATTCGCCGAGGTCGGCATTGAGGTTGATCTTCATGTCGGGCTCCAGGTCAGTCGTCGGCCGCGGTCAGCGGCCGGTACTCGGGTGACAGCGCATGCACCACGCCGCTCACCAGGTTGGCGGAATACAGGGCTGCTTCGTCCACACCTTCTGCCGCAAAGGGACAGATTGCGGCGAGCAGGGCGAGGGTCTCGGCTTCGGTTTCGCGTGCGATGCGCTCACCCTCAGCCGCGCTGACGGCGGCAAAGCGCAGTGTCTGTCCGGGACGACAGGCAGCAAGCCGGGGGATGTCGCTGCCGATCACGGTCGCGATCTTTGGATAGCCACCGGCCGTCTGCGCATCGGCAAGGAGCACGATGGGCTGGCCCTTGCCCGGCACCTGGATGGAGCCCGGCACGGTCGCATCGGAGATGATCTCTGCCGGGCCGAGATGCCCGAGCACCGGGCCTTCCAGCCGCACGCCCATGCGGTCGGCCTCGGCCGTCACGCGGTAATCGCTGCCCAGAAAGGTCTCGAATGTCTCCGCCGAAAAATGGTCTGCCTGCGGGCCGCTGACGACGCGAATCGGACGCACGTCGATCACAGGCGGCCGGGGCAGGATGCGCTCGCCGCCACTGGCTGGCTGCGCCGGCAGACACACTCCGGCTGCAAGTGCGCGCCCATCCACGCCGCCGAGCGCTGCGCGCGCATAGGTCGACGCACTGCCCAGCACCTGCGGCAGCGCCATCCCCTCGAGCGCAAGCGCCGCGATGCGGCCACTGCCCATGCGGCGGATGCGCAGGATATCGCCGTCGGCCAGCGTGACCGAGCGCCACGGCGGCAGCGGCTTGCGCTCGCCATCGTGTTCGATCTCGAGCACGGCATCGCCCGCCACGGCAACACGCACGGCGGCCCCACGCGCAAGAACCTGCAGGCCGCCGTCGAAGCACTCGATGACCGGCGCGGTGGCGGGGTTGCCGACCAGCGCATTGGCGATGCGCATCAGCCGGGGGTCGAGCACGCCCGCCCACGGCACGCCGATGCGGCGGAAGCCCCGACGCCCGACATCCTGCACCGATGCATAGGCACCGGGTGAAACGATCTCGAGACTGGCCGGGCTGTTCATCGCGATACCTCCGCTTGCTCTGCGCCGCGACGCGTGAGCCAGTGTTGCGGCTCGATGTCACCCGATTTGAGCGAGCGCGCAATGCGCTCGTATTCGGCCATCGAGACCGGGACGAAGCGCACATGGTCACCCGCGGCCAGCAGCGAGGGCGATTCACGCCCGGCGTCGAACAGGGTGACAGGACAGCGCCCGAGCAAATGCCAGCCGCCAGGACTCTCCCACGGGTAGATCGCGGTGAGCCCGGTCGCGATCGCCACGCTGCCGGGGGGGACGCGCAGCCGCGGCTCCGGGCGACGCGGCAGGCGCAGCGCCTTGGGCAGATCGCCCATGAAGGGGAAACCGGGCAGGAAACCCAGCATGTACACCAGGTATTCACTGCCGCTGTGCAGTGCCACGACTTCGTCCTCGCTGACCCCCAGAGTGCGCGCGGTTTCGGCCAGATCCGGCGCGAAGATGCCCTCGTAACACACCGGCAGCCGCCACAACCGGCCATTGTCGCCACCGCTGTGTCCGCTCGCGGCAAACAGCGGGCTCAAAGCCTCAAGCAGCCTCTCGCGCCCGGTCTGCAGCGGGTCGAAGAAGACGGTAAGCGAGCGAAAGGTCGGCATGGTCTCGATCACACCGGGCAGACGACCCTCGGCCTGCAGGCGGGCAATACCGACATCGAGGGCATTCACTGCGGCAAGCAGATCCGGGTCGATCGCATCGCCGAACTCAACGGTAAAGGCAGCATCGCCAGCATCCAGCACACACATACTCACGGGCTTGTTCCTTGCTTAATCAGGGGGCGGATGTCGAAGCAGCGCGTGCAGCCTGGTCGTAACGCCCCGAAAGGGTGCGAAGCAGGCGTGCCAGATCACCGATCTGTGCGTTGTCTTCGGCACTGCCGGTGAAACCGGGCATCAGGCAGGCTTCGCGTACATCGCGGTAAGCCACGCAAGCCTCGCGTCCGGCATCGGTCGTTGCGAAGAAGGCCTCCTTGCCCAGCTTCCTGCTGTGCACGAGTCCAAGTGCGGCGAGCTTGCGCAAGGAGTAGGACACCACGTGGGTGTCCTCGACGTTGAGCACGAAACAGATGTCAGCGAGGCGTTTTTCGCTGTCGCGGTGAGCAACATGATGCAGCACCAGCACGTCGATGGGCGTCATGTCCTTGATCCCGGCAGCGGTCATGCAGCGTGTCATCCAACGCGAAAACGCGTGCCACGCAATGATCATCCCGAACTCGAACTCGGACAGTTCGGGCGATTTCGGCGACACCAGATGCTGGGAGGAAACGATCCGTCCTCCGTCACGCCCGACCAGCGGCACAAGTTGCTTGGGCATTTTTTACTCACATTTCGTTTACGATTTCTTGACAATTTATAGATGAAATCCCAATCTTTCAATAACGCTGACTTCGACCATCATGGTTCACGCGTTTGCTGTGCCCCCAGGAATCCGATCCTTCCGCCTTTTTCACGGAGAACTTCACGATGAACATGAAGCACCGAATCCTCAGCACGCTGGCTGGCTCGCTCGTCGCATTCGGCGTGACGACCGCCGCACACGCCCAAACGGCGTGGGACATGCCGACGCCTTACCCGGTCGCCAACTTCCACACCGAAAACATCCAGCAGTTCGCCGATGAAGTGAACAAGGCCAGCGCGGGCAAGCTCAAGATCACCGTGCATTCCAACGGCTCGCTGTACAAGTCCAACGAGATCAAGCGCGCAGTGCAGGGCGGTCAGGCGCAGATCGGCGAAGTGCTGCTGTCCAGTCTCGCCAACGAAGACCCGCTCTATGCGCTGGACACCGTGCCCTTCCTCGCCACCAGCTACGCCGAATCGCAGAAACTGTGGAAGGTGTCGCGCGATGCGGTCGAAGCGCGTCTGGCCAAGAACGGCCTGAAGCTGCTGTACTCGGTGGCATGGCCGCCGCAGGGCATCTACTCCAAGACCGCGCTGACCTCGATGGCCGATCTCAAGGGCATCAAGATCCGCTCCTACAGCCCGACCGTTGCACGCATGATCGAACTGATGTCGGCGCAACCCGTCACCGTGCAGGCCGCCGATCTGACCCAGGCCCTGTCCACCGGCGTGGTGTCCGCCAACATCACTTCATCGTCCACCGGCTACGACACCAAGAGCTGGGAGCAGCTCGATTACTATTTCGACGTTCAGGCCTGGCTGCCGAAGAACATCGTGTTCGTTTCCCAGAAAGCCTTTGACGCGCTCGATCCGGCAACCAAGGAAGTCGTGCTCAAGGCATCGGCCGCGGCTGAGACGCGCGGCTGGAAGCTCTCGGAAGAGAAGACTGCCTGGTACATCGGCCAGCTCAAGGCGAATGGCATGAAGGTGTTGCCGGCATCTGACGTGCTGCGTGCAGACCTGCTAAAAGTTGGTGAAAAGATGACCGCCGAGTGGCTGGAGAAGACTGGCGCCGACGGCCAGAAGATTCTCGACGCCTACCGCAAGGCCAAGTAAGCACCAATCCAATCTGGCCCGGCATGCCGGGCCATTTTTTCGTCCGGAGTCCGCCATGCGAGCACTGCTCGATTCCCTTTACCGCCTGTCGGGTGCGCTTGCCGCAATCGGCATGGTGGCCACCCTGGTCATGGTCTCGGCCGGCATCTTCAGTCGCCCGCTCGGCATCTACCTGAGTGGCACCGACGACTATGCCGGCTACTGCATGGCCGCCTGTGGTTTTCTCGCCCTCGCCTACACCTTCAAGCACGGTGAGCACATCCGCGTAAGCCTGGTGCTCGAACGCGTCGGCCCGCGCCTGCGCAAGGTGCTGGAGTGGTTCTCGCTCGCAGCGGCCACCACGATTGCCATGACGCTTGCCTGGTATGCGGTGCGTCTGGCGTGGCAGTCACACGAATTCGAGGAAGTGTCCCAGGGCATCGATGCGACACCGCTGTGGATTCCGCAGCTGTCGATGGCCATCGGCACCGTCGTGCTGGTGATCGCGCTGCTCGACGACCTCATCCTCACCACCCTCGGCCGTGCTCCGCGGCGCCTCGCCGGCGCGGGCAACGAAGCCGTCCGCATGGAATAAGAGAGACATCATGGAACTGACCATAGCGGCCCTTCTCATCGGGCTGATGCTCGTACTGCTCGCCGGCGGCGTCTGGATCGGCCTCGCCCTGATGGCCATCGGCATCCTCGGCATGCTCGGCTTTACCCCGCGACCACCGGGCGACGGCATGGCGGTCGCGATCTGGGGCGCCGGCTCGAGCTGGACCCTGATCGCACTGCCACTTTTCCTGTGGATGGGCGAGATCCTGTTTCGCACCAAGCTCTCGGAGGACATGTTCAAGGGACTCGCGCCCTGGCTGGAGCGCCTGCCGGGACGCCTGCTCCACACCAACATCATCGGCTGTACGCTGTTCGCGGCGGTGTCCGGCTCGTCGGCCGCCACCTGCGCCACCATCGGCAAGATCTCGATGCCCGAGCTCACCCGCCGTGGCTATCCGGAGTCGATGATCCTCGGCACCCTCGCCGGTGCCGGCACCCTCGGCCTGCTGATTCCGCCCTCGATCATCATGATCGTGTATGGCGTGTCGGCCGACGTGTCGATCTCCAAGCTCTTCGTCGGCGGCGTGCTGCCCGGCATCCTGCTCGCGTCACTGTTCATGGGCTGGGTCATCCTGTGGTCGCTGCTCAACAGCAAGCGCATCCCGCCGGCCGACCTTAAAACAAGCCTGATCCAGAAACTGGCCGCCTCGCGCAATCTGATCCCGGTCGTGCTGCTGATCGGCGGCGTGCTGGGTTCGATCTACAGCGGCATTGCCACCGCGACAGAAGCCGCGGCCATCGGGGTGATCGGCAGCCTGATCATCGCAGCGAGCCAGAAGTCGCTCAGCAAGGCGAGCTTCATCGCCGCGTTGATGGGCGCCACCCGCCTGTACTGCATGATCGCGCTGATCCTGGGCGGCTCGGCCTTCCTCACCCTGGCCATGGGCTACATGGGCCTGCCGCGGCATCTGGCCGAATGGATCGGCTCGCTCGGCCTGAGCCCCGGCATGCTGCTGGTGGCACTGGCAATTTTCTACATCCTGCTGGGCTGTTTCCTCGACGGCATCTCGATCGTGGTGCTGACCATGGCGGTCCTGCTGCCGACCATTCAGTCTGCCGGCATCGACCCCCTGTGGTTCGGCATTTTCGTCGTCGTCGTGGTGGAGATGGCGCAGATCACGCCGCCGGTCGGCTTCAACCTGTTCGTGCTGCAAGGGCTGACAGGGCGCCAGATCACGACCATTGCGCGCTATGCCATTCCCTACTTCCTCCTGATGGCACTGGCCGTCGTGCTGCTCTACGTGTTTCCGGGTCTGGTGACCTGGTTGCCGGGCAAGATGATCGGCTGACGCACAAATGAAACGGGCCCACACGGGCCCGTTTCATTTACTGCAGCACTGCTCAGTGCTGTCACTTTTCCAGCAGACTGCGCAGCATCCAGGCGTTCTTCTCGTGGATCTGCATGCGCTGGGTCAGCAGATCGAGTGTCGGCTCGTCGCTCACCTTGTCGGCCAGCGGCGCCACGCTGCGTGCCGTTTTTACGACTGCCTCCTGGCCTTTCACAAGCGCTCGGATCATGTCTTCCGCACTGGGCACGCCCTCCGGTTCCTTCATGCTGGTGAGCTTCTGGAACTCGCGATAGGTACCGGGCGCCGGAAAACCGAGCGCACGGATGCGTTCGGCGATCAGATCCACGGCCAGCGCCAGTTCGGTGTACTGCGCCTCGAACATCAGGTGCAGCGTGTTGAACATCGGGCCGGTCACGTTCCAGTGGAAATTGTGCGTGGTCAGGTACAGCGTATAGCTGTCCGCCAGCAGACAGGACAGACCGTTCGCGATCTTTGCGCGCTCTTTCTTGCTGATGCCGATATCCATTTCCATGTCATCACTCCTTGTCTCTCGGCTGTTCATCGACGGGCCGTAATGCACCCTTCACAGCTCCATACTAGGCGTTTCCCGGGCATCGATCTAATTGAAACTCGGTATCGGCGGCATCGGCCAGGGCTATGCAATGCGCTTGCCGCGCCCAAGCACTCACGCAGCATCGAGCGAGGGAAGTCGACCGACCGGCTTCACACCGGGCAGGCTGCTCTCAAAAATTGCCGTGCGCAGAATGTCGATCGCGCCACTGCGGGGATAGGTCACGCGCCAGGCCAGCGCAACCCGTCGCGACGGCTCCGGCTGGGTAAAGGGCCTGACCGCGACCAGGGGGTTGTGCGCGTCGAGTTCGTCCGCAGCCGAACTCGGCACCACGGTCACGCCAAGGCCGGTTGCGACCATGTAGCGAATGGTTTCCAGCGAACTGCCTTCGAGCGTGCGCTGCAGACCGCCCACATTGCGGCATTGCGGACACACCTCAAGCACCTGATCGCGAAAGCAGTTGCCGGAACCAAGCAGCAGGAGCTGGTCATCCGCGAGATGCTCGGCATCGATCGTCCGGTGTGCAGCCCAGGGATGGCTCGACGGCAGCAGCACCCGAAAAGGTTCGTCATACACCGGCTGGGTCACGATACCCGGCTCTTCGAACGGCAGGCTGATGATGATGACATCAAGTTCGCCGCGCTTGAGCGCTTCGGCCAGCCGCGTGGTGTAGTTCTCCTGGATGATCAGCGGCATGCGCGGTGCCAGCTGATGTACGCGCGGAATCAGCCGCGGCAGCAGATAAGGCCCGATGGTGTAGATCACGCCGACGCGCAACGGACCCGCCAGCGGGTCCTTGCCCGCGGCCGCAATCTCGTGAATCTGGCTGGCCTCGACCATGACCTTTTCTGCCTGGGCGACGATGCGCCGGCCGGTTTCGGTAATCTTCACCTCGGACGCACTGCGCTCGAAAAGCTGGATACCGAGCTCTTCCTCCACCTTCTTGATCGCAACCGACAGGGTCGGCTGCGATACATGGCATTTTTCCGCCGCACGTCCGAAATGACGTTCGTGGGCAAGTGCTACGAGATATCGAAGGTCAGTCAGCGTCATGGTGTTTTTCTACCGAAAGCGTGCGCAGGGCGGACGAGGCGAGGACGGCCGGAAACGCAGTATTCGCCTTTATAATATGCATCATTCATCCATCGGATGACTATTTACTTTGGCGCATATCAAGAAACAAGAAATGGAGTGGATGCAAATCCGACTCATCGCCCGATACATGGCAGGATGCCTGCTCACTGCGCCGGCTGCAACCGCGTCGGCGTTCCACGACGCCAGTGAAGACCCGTTCTTCGAACCGCTTCCCGTCGTCCTCACGGTGTCGCGCCTTCCTCAGCCCATGCAGGATACGCCGGGCGCAATCAGCGTAATCGACGCCGGGCTCATCGCCGCAACCGGATACCGCGACATCGCCCGCCTGCTGCGACTGGTGCCGGGCATGCAGGTTGCGCAGGAGCGTAGCAATGATCAGTGGGTGAGCTACCACGGCCTGGGTAGCGACTTTCCGAACCAGATGCAGGTGCTGATCGACGGCCGTTCGGTGTACTCGCCGTATTTCTACGGTGGGGCCGACTGGGGTGCATTGGGTATCGGTATCAACGACATCGACCGCATCGAGATCGTGCGCGGATCCGATTCCGCCGCCTATGGCTCCAACGCCTTTCTCGGCGTGGTCAACATCATCACCAAGCACACCGCTACGGAGGCGGGCAGCACGGTCGGCGTCACACTCGGCAATCAGGGCGTCGCGGATGTCAGCGCACGCATGGTGACCCACGACGGCCCCCTGGGTCTGCGCATCACCGCCGCCCACCAGCAGGACGACGGCGCTGCCGGGCTCAAGGACGGTCGCCGGATCGACACACTGAACCTGCGCAGCGACATTCGACTCGGCAACATCGACGAACTCACCCTCAACGCGGGGTTCAGCAACGGGCATCGCGGCAACGGTTACGAAGGCACGCTGTTCGATGGCAGTGAGCCCCGCAGCAGCGAGCACCAGAACAGCCACCTTCACGCGCGCTGGCTGCACAGCCCCTCGCCTGACGAGGAATGGTCGCTATCGTGGTACCACAATAGCGAAAGCGCCCGCGAGTCCTGGAGCGTCGACTCCCACAGAAATCTGGACGGCACGCTCGGTGCCTTCCCGGGCCTGCGTGCGGCCCTGCTTGCAGCACCCCGACTCGTGATCGACGTCGATCAGGATCGCGACAGTCAGCGCGACAACGTTGAGCTGCAGCACCGCCTGCGCACATCGGAGAAGCTGCAACTGGTGTGGGGTCTGGAATGGCGGCGCGATGAGCTCAAGGCACAAGCCCTGTTCAACGACAACCACACCCGCAGCCAGCAGGAATGGCGCCTGTTCGGCAATGCCGAATGGCGCATGGCGCCACAATGGCTGTGGAACGCCGGCTCCATGGTGGAGCAGATCGAAGGCGACAGGCTTCGACTGGCACCACGTCTCTTCCTGAACTGGCAACCCGATTCCGCCACCACCTTCAAGGCCGGCTATTCGCGTGCCTGGCGTCAGCCCACCCTGTTCGAGCGCGAAGCCGATACCCGCGTCATCCACCCGGTCTACGGTCTGCTGCAGCAACGTCATCGGCGCAATCCCGACCTGAAACCGCAGCGTATCGACGCCTTCGAACTCGGATTCATCCGCTTGCTGCCCCGGGCGCGGGGCAGCCTGGATGTCCGTCTGTTCCAGGAGCACATCCGCGACTACATCATGCGCGAAGGGCTCCCTCCCATGCTGAGCGCCGCGGACAACACGCTCGCCGACCCCAATTTCTTCCAGCGCATCCTCGGTGGCACGCGCTGGAGCAACAGCACGGATACGGTGCGGCTCACCGGTATCGAATATCAGCTGCGCGTTCGCCCGTGGGCGGACGGCGACATCATCTTCAACCATACGATGATCCGGGCCCGGGCTGCCGACCCGGCCCTGGAAGCCACCGTCGCCCCCTACAGCGCGAGCCTGACCTGGATGCAGCACCTCGGCGCCTGGCACACCACAATCAGCATCCTGCGCATGGGCCCTTCCGAGGCCGGTACGGGCTATGCCGGCAGTCAGCGCTTCAAGGTCGACGCCTACACCACGCTGGACCTGAGCCTCGCACGCAGCCTGCGACTGCGAAATCAGACGGTGGAGTTTCGCCTCAGCGGCATCAATCTGCTCGGCCGGCATCAGGAACTCGTGCACCGCCCGGTCGAACTCCTGCCCCAATACAATGGCAGCAAAATCGCCAACCCGATCGAGCCGCAGATCTACCTGAGCATGCGCACGCGCTTCTAGGACACGCGCACACGGGTCTTGATCGGCAGCCGCACCGCCCCCATGTCGCGAACACGATCTCAAGCGGGAACGCATCGCGCACTTGCGCGTCAACCGAGAGTCGATTTGCCTTCCACAACACAGGAACGCCCATGAGAAACAGCCTCGCTGCCACCACGCTGGCGCTTGCCCTCGTCGCCTTCTTACCCGAAGGAACACTCGTCTCGACCACCCAGGCCGCGCCTGCTGTCGCTGCGGTCAGTAGCAACCGTTTCGGACTCCCCGACTTTGGCGATCTCGTCGAACAGGTCGGCCCCGCCGTTGTGAACATCAGCGTGGTCCAGGAGCAACGCTTCGGCAACGATGACAATCCCTTTGCCAACGACCCCTTCTACGACTTTCTGCGCCGCTTCGGCGTACCCATGCCCAACATGCCCGGACAACAGGGCGGTGCGCCACGGATCAGCCGCGGCATCGGGTCGGGCTTCATCGTCAGTGCCGATGGCTATGTCCTGACCAATGCCCATGTCGTTGATGAAGATGGCGCAGAGGTCACCGTACGGCTGATCGACAAGCGCGAATTCAAGGCCAAGGTGATCGGCATCGACAAGCGTACCGACGTCGCCGTGCTCAAGATCGATGCGAAGAATCTGCCTGCAGTCACGATCGGTGACCCTGATCGCGCCCGCGTGGGCGAATGGGTCGTGGCCATGGGCTCGCCCTTCGGCTTCGACAACACCGTGACGGCAGGCATCATCTCGGCCAAGGCGCGCCGCCTGCCGGATGAAAACTACGTCCCCTTCATTCAGACCGACGTCGCAATCAACCCGGGCAACTCGGGCGGCCCGCTGTTCAACCTCGCCGGCGAGGTGGTCGGCATCAATTCCCAGATCTATTCCCGTTCGGGCGGCTTCATGGGAATTTCCTTCGCCATCCCGATCGACGTCGCAATGAAGGTCAAGGACCAGCTCGTCACCCATGGACGTGTACAGCGCGGCCGTCTCGGCATTGCCATCCAGGGCGTGGACAAGGAGCTCGCGCAGTCCTTCGGCCTGTCGGACGCGCGCGGCGCGCTGATTGCCAGCGTCGACCCGGGCAGCGCTGCGGACAAGGCAGGCCTGCAGGCGGGCGACGTCGTGCTTGGTGTGGACGGCGTTCGCGTCGCGGATTCCGCAGACCTGCCGCGGATCATTGGCGAGAAGCGTCCGGGCACCAAGGTCAGGCTCGATGTCTGGCGTGACGGCCGCAATCGCGAAGTGACCGCAGTGCTTGACGAACTCAGTCCCGAATTCGGCAGCACGACCCAACCGGGCGGCAGCGAGAGCACCACCGGCAAGCTCGGCCTCAAGGCGCGGCCGCTGACCGGGCAGGAAGCGGCCCAGATCGGTCTCAGCGGCGGCCTCGTCGTCGAAGGCGCTACCGGCCCCGCCGCGCGCGCCGGCCTTCAGCGCGGGGACGTGATTCTGGCACTCAACAATCAGCCGGTGAATTCGGTCGAGCAGTTCCGCCAGTACCTCGATCGCGCAGGCAAACGTTTTGCACTGCTGATCCAGCGTGGCGATGCACGCATCTTCGTGCCGGTCCGCATGGATTGAGCACGCACGGCGGTGGTGGCATGCGGTGATCCGCCTGCCACCATGCCTTTTCCTGCACTTTCCGGGGAAGCTTTCGTGCCAATCGGGACGTAATCGATATACCCACGTCCGCCATGCGTTTATTATGCCCTGCTACTGGACAGGACCCCCGCTCGCACGGGGTACGAGATGCCGCTCTCCAACGCCGATAACTCACACGCCGTTCTTCAAGCGGTGTTCGATGCGCTGCCCGACAGCGTCTTCCTGATCGATCCCGCCAGCTCAGGCATCGTCTATTGCAATCGTGCGGCCTGGTCCGGCCTCGGCTACAGCCGCGCGGAAGACCTGCTCGAACATTCGGTGCTCAGCCTGCAGAGAGATGTGACCGGCCCGGAGCAGTGGCTCAGCATCGCGGCCGAGATCCAGGCGCGTGCCCCGTACGTGTTCATCGGCTGCCATCGACACCGGCTTGGTCGAGAAGTACCGGTAGAGGTGCATACCAGCTGCTTTCAGTTCCAGGATCGGGAATATTTCCTGTCGGTCGCACGCGACATCACCCTGCGCACGCAGCTCGAACGCGACCTGAGCGCGCGCGATGCCCAGCTTCGCTTTGCGCTCAACGAGGCCAGTGACGGGCTGTGGGACTGGGATATCGGCAGCGACAGGGTCTTTTTCAGCCCCCAGCTCAAGCGCATGCTGGGATATGGGCCGGACGAACTCGAGCCCACGCTGTCGAGCTGGACCGACAATATCCATCACGACGACGCCACCCAGGTCCACCGTATTCTTGAGGACCACCTCAGCGGCGAGCGCGAGCGCTACGAGGCCGAATACCGCCTGCGCAACCGCAACGGACACTATCTGTGGGTGCATGACCGCGGGAGGATCTGCGAACGTGATGAAAACGGCCGACCCTCAAGAGTCGTCGGCATGGTGCAGAACATCACCGATCGCAAGAACCTCGAACTCCGCCTGCAGCAACTCGCATCGCACGACAGCCTCACCGGCCTGCTGAACCGCCGCGAAGCCGAGATCGTGCTCGACACCCAGCTGGGGCTTTGCGAACGTCTCGGCGTGCCACTCGGCATCTGCCTGTTCGACCTCGACAATTTCAAGCAGATCAACGACACGCACGGCCACCAGTGCGGTGACAAGGTGCTGACCGGCGTCGCCCAGCTGTTCGGAAGACACATCCGGCGCTCGGACTTTCTTTGCCGATGGGGCGGAGAAGAGTTCATGCTGATCTGCGTGGACAGCAACCTCGAACAATTGCGTCACCGCATCGAAACCCTGCGCCACCTGCTGGCCGCGCATCCATGGGAGGGTATCGATGCCCTTGAGCAGGTCACCGCCAGCTTCGGCATCGCCTCCTGTCCCGAACACGGCAGAGATGCCCGGGAACTCTTCATCGCAGTGGATGAGGCGCTCTACCGCGCCAAGGCGGCAGGGCGCAACCGGGTGGAACCCGCCCTCATCAATCCCCTCACACCCTGAAGCGGGATACCGACTCCTGCAGGCGCGACGCCAGTTGCTCCATCTCGCGCGCCGCGCCGACCGTGTGCTCGATCGCGGCATTGTTGTCGCGTGCCATGCCGGCAATCTCGTCGATGCTGCTGGTCACCGACTCGCTGGCACGGCGCTGATCCTCGGTCGCAGTCGCGATCCGGTCCAGACCTTCGCCCACATCGCTGACTGACGCATTGGCTGCAACCAGCACCCCCGACACCACGTCGGCGGCATGACGGCTGGACTCGAGATGGCTCAGACCGCGGGCAATGGAATCCTGCACCGAAACCGACTGGCGGCTGATTTCGTGGGTGATGGTGTCGATTTCGCCCGCTGACCGTGCGGATTTCTCCGCCAGCTTGCGCACCTCGTCTGCAACCACCGCAAAACCCCGACCCTGCTCACCGGCACGCGCAGCCTCGATCGCTGCGTTGAGTGCAAGCAGATTGGTCTGCTCGGCAATCTCGCGCACTTCCTGCGTCATGCTGGTGATGGCCCGCGTCGAATCGACAAAGGCACTCACCGATTCCGCCATGTGCTGCACGGCAGTTTCGACATGTGCGACTTCGCCGATCAACTCTCCCAGACTGCGCTGGCCTTCCTGCGAGCGGGCAAGACTGTCGCGGGATCGCACACGCACCGACTCGGTACTTTCAGCAATGTGCAGAATCTTGACGTTGAGTTCATCAACCGATTTGGCCGCTTCCATCGAACTGTCGTTCTGCCGGTGCGAACCTTCGGCCAGCTGCGAGGAGCCTGTCACCAGGTTGCGTGCCGAGCCCGTGACTGCCTCGGCCGAGGCGCCCACCTGGCGCACCAGATCGGCAATCGTGACCATCATGCGGTTGAAGGTCTCGGCCGTGCGACCAATTTCATCCTGACCCGGTGCATCGAGCCTGCGCGTGAGGTCACCGCCGCCCTGGGCAATCTCCGCCAGGCTCGCGGTCATGTGCGACAGCGGCCGGGTAACGAAACGACGGATGAACAGGTAGATGAATGCAGCCAGCGGCAGGGACGCCAGGAATGCGAACAGGATGCTTTCGTTACGGAAATCGGTCACCGCGGCATTGACCTTGTCGAGCGAGATGCGCATGCTCACCGCACCCAGCGTGGTGCCCACATCCACCTGGTGACAAAGCGTGCAGTCCTTGCCGAGATAGTTCTTTGATGCCGGCGACGGGATCACCACCCTCAGGTGCTCACCGAAGCGGTCGTCGGTCTCGACCTGCAGAATTGCCGGACCGCCCGCCATCACCGCCTTCTCGGCCTCATCCAGCGATGTCTCGGCAGCCGTGCCCGGACCATAGACCTTGCTCACGGCTTCGCCACGAATCACCTTCAGATCCCGCACCGAAGACAGTTCCTTGATCTGGTCGAGAAACACGTCGCGCTGCGCCACGGTGCCGGTAATCATCATTCCGGTCAGCCCTGCCATGGTCATTTCGTTGACCGAACTGGCAAAGTCACGCGCCTGATCGATCGCGGTATCGCGATTCACGCGGGTCTCCCACACGATCATGCTGCCCCACGCAATCACAAGCATCAGCCAGATTGCGCCGGTGAGGCGCACCCATATCGGCGTGTCGGCTAGACGACGCATGATTCTCTCCTTGCCTGTGTGCCCGACGTCCGGGCCCATTCTGTAGTCATTTGAAACATCGGCTGATCTGATGCAAAGCTTTAGCGATTTCTTCGGACGAAAAACCCGGCACGTGGCACCAGCCTTGATTTGTCACCTGATACGAATATCATGCAACCCTGATAGACACAGGGAACCAAGATATTCAGGCCCTGTCCGAGCACCGGTTCCCTATCCGAATTTCATCATCCATCATCAACCTGAGAGGTCACACATGAAGAAATCCATCGCCCGCGCAACACTCGGTATTGTCGCACTGTCGCTCGCCACCATCGCGACGGCCCAGGTCAAACCGGAAGATCAGATCAAGTTCCGCAAGGCCGGATACAGCTTCATGAGCTGGAACATGGGCAAGATCAAGAGCAACCTCGAAGGCACCTACGACGCAGCCCAGGTCACTGCGGCCGCCAATGCCATCGCCGGCATCGCCAACTCGGGTATGGGCGCACTTTATGGCCCGGGTACCGACAAGGACGTCGGCAGCCAGAAAACCCGTGTAAAGCCGGAGCTGTTCCAGAACATGCCGGAAGTCGGCAAGCTGGCGGGTGACTTCAGCGGCGCCGCGAACAACCTGGCAAAAGTCGCTGCGACCGGTGATGCTGCTGCAGTCAAGACCGCGTTCGGCGACCTTGGCAAGACGTGCAAGGCCTGTCACGACAAGTTCCGCGAGGAGTGAGTCTGCACCGCATCTGACCTGACCGCAGACACGAAAAAGCCGCAGCGATGCGGCTTTTTCGTTCTTACCAGGCGGGCGCGGACTGTGGAGGCGGCGGGGGAGGTGGCGAAACCAGCCCACCCGTCGCCACCCACACTGTTGCAGCCGCAACGGCCAGCGCCACCACGAAGGACACCAGTCCACCGCCTTGCGCAGGCCTGGGCGCCGGTTCGGGAAACTCCTTGACCCCTGTGATCATCGGCTTCACCAGGTTGTCCTTCTTGACGTGTGCGTAGTACAGGATCGCCAGCACATGCAGCGCGATCAGCCCGCCGATGATCCAGATGTTCTGCCGGTGCAGACTGCTCATCCAGTCACTGGTGCTCTTGCTCACGATGGCATACAGCGGTCCCTCGAAGGCGATATCGTCATTCGCCACCAGCCCGCTCACCACCTGAAAGATCATGATGCCAAGCAAGCCGAGCACGGACAGCGCCCCCAGCGGATTGTGGCCCGGCTCCTTCCACTGACCGCGCAGATACGCCTTGATGCGACCCGGTCCCGGCACGAAGTGGGTAAAACGCGCATAGGTCGAACCCAGCACGCCCCAGACCAGACGAAACGCCAGCAGACCGGCAATGGCCACGCCCAGCCGGCCATGCCACACGATCAGGTTGCCACCGATCAGCCCGCTGGCAAACACACCGGCGGTCAGCACCACCAGCGCCCAATGAAAGACGCGGGTGGGCAGATCCCACACCCGCACAACTTGCTTGCTCATAAAACCATCCCTGCAATACGACTATCCATTATGCCTTCAGGGACCGGATCAGGCTGGTTTCGGTTCCGCAGTGCCGCACCGCGCGGCGAGAAACTCCACCAGGTGCCGGCCGGTATGCGATGCGGGATTGTCCATCGCGACCTCGGGCGGCCCTTCGGCGACGATCTGTCCGCCGCCATCCCCACCCTCGGGGCCAAGATCGATCAGCCAGTCTGCCTCCGCCATCACATCGAGATCGTGCTCGATCACCAGTACGGTGTGCCCGGCGTCGGTCAGCCGGTGCAGCACATGAATCAGCTTGTCCACATCGGCCATGTGCAGGCCCACGGTGGGCTCGTCGAGCACGTACAGGGTGTGGCGGTCGGCGGGCAGGGGCAGGCCCGTTGCTGCAGCCGCATCGCCCGGACGGTTGCGTACCTTGGACAGCTCGGTCACCAGCTTGATGCGCTGCGCTTCGCCACCCGACAGCGTCGGGCTGGGCTGGCCCAGGGTCAGATAGCCCAGACCCACATCCTGCAGCAGCTGCAGCGGATGGGCGATGGACGGATGGGCGGCGAAAAAGCCCACAGCCTCGTCCACCGGCATCGCCAGCACCTCGGCCACCGTCTTCTCGCGCCAGCGTACCGACAGGGTTTCGGGATTGAAGCGCGCACCACCACAGGCCTCGCACGGCGTCTTCACGTCGGGCAGGAAGTTCATCTCCACCGTGGTCTGCCCGGCCCCGTCACATGAGGGGCAGCGGCCGGCACCGGTGTTGAAGGAGAAGCGCGATGCGCTCCAGCCCCGGGTGCGGGCATCGAAAGTGTCGGCAAACAGCTTGCGGATCGCATCCCAGAAACCGACATAGGTCGCCGGGCAGGAGCGCGGGGTCTTTCCGATCGGGGTCTGATCCACCTCGAGCACCCGGCCGACCTGCTGCCAGCCTTCCAGGCTGCGACAGCCCACCAGGGTCTGATCGACTTCCTCCGGCTGTGCCTTGCCACGACGGCGTGCGCGCACCGCCTCCGGGTCGCCCAGCCGGGCCCTCAAATTGGCGTGAATCACATCGCGTGCGAGCGAAGACTTGCCCGATCCCGACACCCCGGTCACCACCGTGAGCCGGGCCAGCGGGATGCGTGCATCGATATTGCGCAGGTTGTGCAGGCTGGCACCTTCGACCCGAATCGCCGGGTGGTCTGCCGCCACCGGCCGCCGCGGACGCATCGGATGCTGCAGCGGATTGCGGAAGCAGGCGCCGGTAGCCGATTCCGGTGCCGCCAGCAGCGCCGCAACATCACCTTCGGCCACCACCCGGCCACCGCGCACGCCGGCCCCCGGACCGAGGTCGATGACATGGTCGGCACGGCGGATGGTGTCCTCGTCATGCTCAACCACCAGCAGCGTGTTGCCGCGGTCGCGCAGTGCCTCAAGCGTGTCGAGCAGCAGGCGGTTGTCACGCGGATGCAGGCCAATCGTGGGCTCGTCCAGGATGTAGCACACCCCGCGCAGATTGGAGCCCAGCTGAGCCGCCAGCCGGATGCGCTGCGCCTCGCCACCGGACAGGGTGGGCGCAGCGCGGTCGAGCGCGAGGTAGCCCAGTCCCACATGCTGAAGGAAATCAAGGCGACCGCGTATCTCGCTCACCAGATCACGCGCAATATCGTTTTCACGCTCGTTCAACACCAGTTCGCCGAAGAAGTCCGCAATCTTGTTCACCGCCAGCTTCGCCAGCTGATGCAGGCCACGGTCACGGAAACGCACCGCACGTGCGACCGGATTGAGTCGCGCACCCTCACACGCCGGGCAGGGCTCGTCGCTGCTGACTGTGTCTTCCGCATCGCCAAGGTCGAGCGCATCCGGATCTTCCACCCGCGCCGCCGTCTTCAGACCCGTCCCGAAGCACTTGGGACACCAGCCATGCTTGGCGTTGTACGAAAACAGACGCGGATCAGGCTCCGGAAAGCCCGTCCCACAACTCGGGCACGCCCGCAGCGTCGAGAACGTAATTTCAAAGGGGTCAGAGTCG
>NZ_JBYEXN010000036.1:0-21101 GCF_057621855.1 Parazoarcus sp. PS-13 R2A | reverse complement strand
CGTCTAAGCGGCTTCACCCCCTTCGGCGGGCAAGCCTCCCTCCCTCTCCCGCTTGTCCGCTGTGTTTCGCGTCTGCCCTGACCGGCTTATGGTCGGCGCAGGCGCGTTTTTTTGTCTGATCAGATTGCAGGCATTTTCCAGCGAATGTTGCCAGGATATGTCGCACAGCATGCCTTGCCGTTGCTCTCAACTGTCGGAATAACTTACACAAGATACCGCAGCATGCTGAAGAGCTGTTTCATCTGTTTGAAATATCTTGTTTTAAATATTTGGTTCGGATATTGCTTGCGTCGTCCTGCCGGTTCCAGCGGGTCTTGCTCCATATTTAATGGGAAGCGCAATCATGCTCCGTCGCCTAGTCGCAGCCGTTGTACTCATGTCAGCATTTCAGGCTCCTGTCCTTGCCGCATACTCCTCGCTCTACGTGTTCGGTGACAGTCTTGCCGACAGTGGCAACTTCTGGCGGCTTGCCAGCGGGGTATGGCCACCTTCGCCGCCCTATGCGCAACAGTTCTCAAACGGGCCGGTTGCAACCCAGTATCTTGCGGATCGGTTAGGCGTCCCGCTTCTGCCTTCGTCCGTGGGCGGCACAAATTACGCGGTAGGAGGGGCGACGACGGGTGTGCTGAATTATGGTTATGAAACGCGGGGGCTCTTGCCCTTGCCGAACGCACTGGAAATGACAGGCGTTCAAAAACAGATCGAGGTCTTTGCCGGGAGCGGAACTGTTTTTGATCGGGACAGTTCCCTGTTCATGCTCTGGGCTGGCGCGAATGACATCTTTCTCGCGCTTGGGACCGGAGGTGATCCGGTGGGCGCGGCGTCGAATGCTGTATCCAATTTGATTGGTTCGGTCGGTGCATTGGCATCAATCGGGGTGCGCAATCTGCTTGTCCCGAATATGCCGAATCTCGGTGAAACACCATTTGGTCTGGCCCTGCCGGAAGGGGACCGTCTTGCACTGAGCGCGCTTTCCGTCGGATTCAACCAGGCGCTTGAGGCGGCTCTGGGCAGCGTACGCGCGGCAATCCTGCCCAGTGTTCCCGATTTCAATCTCATCGAGTTCGACACTGCCGGGCTCTTGCACGACGTGATCGAGAACCCGGTTGAGTTCGGACTTCTTAACGCGACCGAGCCGTGCTTCAATCCGGACGATCCGACAAATCTGGGGAACGTTATCGCCGGCTGTCCTGGTTTTCTTTTCTTTGATCCTGTCCACCCGACGACTGCGGCCCACCAGATTCTCGGAGACAGCTTCTACGCGGCCGTCCCCGAACCCGGGACGCTGTTCCTGATCACGATTTCAATGCTTTCGTTTGCGCTGGCACGTGTTCGCCGCGCGCAATGCCAACGCTGATGCGAGGCCTCGTCGAGTGATCGAGGCTCTGTACCTCGGGTGTGCGTTGCGAAGATTTCCTCGTTTGCGCTGTTCGCCTTACGTGTTTTAGCCGGGGCGGCCTTCCCCCGCACGTGTGCTGTGGATTTCCACAGGCGCGTGGCTGAGTGCTTTAACGCTAAAGTTATGTTCGACGTTGTCGTTAGCAGACTACGCGAAAAATAACAGAGCACTCAGGAGACCAGATTATGCAGTTCCTCTTTGCGCCGGCCGTGCGCATGATGAACAGTTTGCGCTTTGCGACGCGCTTCATCCTCATCGGCGCCGCCGGGGGGATTCTCATTGCCGGTTTGATGTTCCAGTTCCTGCAGTCAGTTGGCGAAAGGCTGCGGACGACGGAGGCGGAGCAAACGGGCGTGGAGCACGTCGTTGCCCTGCGCGAAACCAGTCAGTTGCTGGACCAGCACCTGCTGGCCTCATCACTGTTTTCTCTCGGCGAGTCCGCCTCGGAGAAGGAGGCTGCTGCCTTGCGTGAGCGCATCGGCGTAGCGCTTTCCGCCGCGCGCAAGACCGGACTCGAAGGTGCGGGGCCGGATCTTGAGCAAGCGTGGCTGGCGCTCGAAAAGGAGTGGGATGTCTTCAAGTCGGTGATCGGTGCTTCGTCTACGCCTGAGATCCGCGAACTGCACCAGCGTTTCGGTGACCGACTGGCCGCCCAGGCGCGCCTGATTGCTGATCATGCGGGCTTGCCGCTCGACCCTGAGGTCGATACGAATTACCTCTACGACACCCTCGTCAACCGTCTGCCGCAACTCTTCGACGCGCTTGGACAGATCCGCCTCAAGGCCTCGAGCATTGCCAGCATTCAGATGATCGATGCTGCTGATATCGGGCGCCTGGAACGCCTGACCGCCGATGCCATTGCACAGCTCGCCCGCATTCGCGAGAACACCGAGAAGATCGGCAAGGCGGCGCCCGCGTTCAAGCCGGCGCTGGACAAGGGCCTGGACGACATCCAGGCGGGGCTCGACCGCATGCGACGTGTGATCGACGGGAGCCTCGTCAACGTTGCCGACATCAACATCCCGGTGGCAGAGGCACTGAGCAAGACCGATGCGCCCCGTCTGGCTGCGGCGGATCTCGAGAAAACCGTTATCGCTGCGCTCACGGAGCGCCTCGCGGAGCGGGCCGGCGCGCTCTCGGGTCAACGCTCGGTCAATCTCGGTCTTGTTGCACTCGGGCTCGCGCTTGCCGGATATCTGTCGATGGGCTCCTATCTCAGCCTGCAACAGGGGACCGCGCACCTGCTTGAAGGCGGACGGCGCCTTGCTGACGGCGAGCTTGCCTATCGGATCGACGTCGGCAGCCGGGATGAGTTTGCGGATATCGCCGACAGCTTCAACCGCATGGCAGGGTCCTTCGGCGAAGTGATCAATACGCTGAAATCGAGCGCCGACAACCTGAGCAGGACGGCCGGCGCAATGAATGAGGCGACGCGTCAGGTTGCCGGCGGATCGGCCGAGCAAAGTCGCCTGACCCAGGAAACGGCCAGCTCGGCCAACGCGATGTCGGACAGCATCGGCGAGGTGGCGAGCAACGCCGGCGAGGTGGATCAGATTGCGCGCGACGGACGCACCAAGACCGACGAGGGTTACAAGGGGCTCACCCGGATGCAGGGTGAGATCGGCATCGTGCGCACGGCGGTGGAGCAGATTACGTCATCGGTGTCGGAGTTCGTGCGCACCACGCTTGAGATTCGCGGCATGACGGGGCAGGTTCGCGATATCGCCGAACAGACCAATCTGCTCGCGCTCAACGCTGCAATCGAGGCCGCACGTGCCGGAGAGCAGGGCCGGGGATTTGCGGTGGTGGCCGACGAGGTACGCAAGCTGGCGGAGAAGTCGGCCAGCTCCGCGAGCGAGATCGACCGTCTGACTCAGGCGATCAACAGCCGGTCCAACGATGTCAGCGGTGCCATCCGGCGCGGGCAGGAGTCTCTGGCTGCCAGCGAGGGATTCCTGCAAGCCGTTTCGAGCCAGCTATCGTCGGCGAGCGAGTCGGTGGCGAAGACATCGGAGGGCGTGGACCTGATTACGGCTGCGATGCGTACCCAGGCCGATTCGGTGCGCAGCATCAGCGGCTACGTCGCGCGGATTGCCGACATGGCCGGGCAGAACGACGCTGCGGTGGCCAGTGCCGCGAGCGAGGCCGAGCGCCTGGAGCGGATGTCGGCCGAGCTGCGTAACCTGATCGCGCGCTTCAG
Source organism: Parazoarcus sp. PS-13 R2A (assembly GCF_057621855.1). Lineage (NCBI taxonomy): Bacteria > Pseudomonadati > Pseudomonadota > Betaproteobacteria > Rhodocyclales > Zoogloeaceae > Parazoarcus > Parazoarcus sp. PS-13 R2A. Next base: position 17,502 of record NZ_JBYEXN010000036.1, on the reverse strand, counting down.
GGTCTGATGCAGGGTCAGCTGCGCGGGTTCAGATCAGGTGGAGAGCCATTGCCAGGTAGTCGAAGAAGATGCTGTAGAGCACGATTGGCAGCGGCAAGCCCGCCAGCAGTCCCAGCACGTAATGACGCAGTCCCACGCCCGACAGCGCCAGCGCGTAGTTCAGCGCAGGTGCAGTCTGGAACAGGGTGCGCAGCAGGAACTGGCTGCGGATGGGTTGTTTATCGAGACGCGTCAGCAGGCTGCGTGCGAGACGGTTGTCGATCTCGCGCAGGGCGCTGCCGCCCAAGCACCGGATGAGCACGAAAACGAGGGTGCAGGAGAGGACGGCTGCGACATAGGTAACGGCGGCGCCCCAGACCTGGCCAAGCGACAGCACCGCGGCAGCGAGAAAGATCCAGCCCGGAATCTGAATCAGGTTGCCGAGCGCAAACAGCAGCACGAATGTTGCCGTGCCGCTTATCAGATGGCTCTCGAATTGCGCGCGGATGACATCCAGCCCGAAGTGTTCGCGAATGCCAGTGATGTGCACAACGAGCAGGATCGTGGCGGTGAAGCTCAGCACGGCCAGCAGGCGGGCATGGCGTTTCAGCCATTGCATTGCGCCGTGAGCATGTGTGACCAGCGTGTGGGGTTCGGGAAGCGGTGCGCTGCCACGGCTGTTCATTTCGTCACCGCTCGGTCATCTGCCGAGGCATTGTCACCGCTTTGCCTGTGGCAACAGCGCTGATCAGCCCCTCGCTCAGCCAGCGTTGCAACCAGGGGCCAATGAAGCCGGCCGCATCCGGATGGCGTTCGGCGAGGATGCCGCAACTCATCGCATAGCCATTGCCGGCGAGCAGCATGTCGAGCATGAAGTGCTCGGCTGCAGACAGCGAGCGGAAGCTGCTCTGTTTGTCATTGCGCCAGAACAGACAGGGCAATGCCTGTGGCAGGGCGCGGGCGGGGGGCGGTGTGAGCTGCTGGTCGAGGGCATGCCACACCTCGATCGTGTTCCACGCAAACGTGGCAAGCGCAGTGCCGGGCGCGAAAATGAATTTCGCGTGCTCCCAGTCAGTGTCAGAGAGTTGCGTTAGCGCGTCGGGCTGCAGGCGCGGGCCGTCGGGCGCATCGAAAGCGTCATGGAGCAGCCAGTCCATTTGCGCCAGCTCGCTCACTTCCGGATCGGCCGGCATCGAGCCCGCCAGGTCATCCGGAAAGCGGTGGCCATAGTCGCGCAGGTTCGGGCTGAGCGACGGTGTCCGCTCGATGTAGCGCTCCGCCTCCCGTCCGAACTCGTCGTCGCCGAGATACATCCAGGTGCGTTCGAACACCGTGCCGAGTGCATCGCGCAGCCGTGCGCGATAGGCGCGATGATAGACCGCTAGCCTTGCATCCCGCGCGAGCCCAAAACTGCCATCGAGCAGGGGCAGCACGGGCGCCGTGTCCTTGCTGGTGTCGAGAATGTAGGCCTTCAGCCGGGCCTGGGTTTCCGCAAGGCTCATGTCGGACATGGTGCTGGCTCCGGCGTGCTTGCGTCCGGCCTGCGGGCGCATGAGGCCGCAATGCGGCGCACGTGCGCAAGTTCCGTCAGCAAGTCTGGCAGCGGCGGAATGTTGTCGTCGCGCTCGATCATGCTGCTGACCGCACCGAATCGTCGCCATGCGGCTGCATAGAGGTCGAACACGGGATCGATGATCGCTGCGTCATGGGTGTCGATGATGAAACCGTCGACGTTCGAATGTCCGGCAAGATGGATCTGCTGCACCCGGTGAGCGGGAACCCCGTTGATGAATTGCATGGGGTCGAAACCGTGATTCACGCTGCTGACGTAGATGTTGTTCACGTCGAGCAGGAGGTGACAGTCTGCCTCGTTGGCGATGGCGGTGAGAAACGCCCATTCGCTCATCGATGAGTCTGCATAGCTGAGATAGCTGGAGACGTTCTCGATCACCATTCTGCGTTCGAGCATGTCCTGTACCTGGCGGATACGCGTGACGACGTGCCGGATCGCCTCTTCGGTGTAGGGGAGCGGGTAGAGGTCGTGCAGGTTCACACCGTGCGCGCCTGTCCAGCACAGATGATCCGAAATCCATGCCGGCTCGATGCGTCTGGCAAGCGCCTTCAGGTCGCTTAGATATTGCCGGTTCAAGGGCTCTGTCGAGCCAATCGACATCGATACGCCATGCATCACCAGCGGATAGTCACGACGGATCGCGTCGAGCATGGCAAGCGGCTTTCCGCCTTGCACCATGTAGTTCTCGGAAATGATCTCCAGCCAGTCGACGTCCTGCGGTGCGCTGAGAAATTCGGCGTAATGCACCGGCCGCAAGCCCAGCCCAAAACCCAGCGTGGGAACGCGCCGGTCTGTCTCGACGGCAGGCAGGGACTGCGTGTTCATTCTCTGATCACCTGTGGGTGCGTGCATGGCATCGGGTGTCAGGGGGCGTGTCATCCCCCTGTCACCCGGGCGGGCATTACTTGATGTCGCCAATCGTGCCCTTGGCGTCCAGGCACTCTGCGGCCTTCATGCCCTTGAACCCGTGCCCCTTGCACGAATTCATGCCCTTGCAATCGTGCTGGGCTGTCTTGCAGTCGGCCTGGCCCTTGCATGCGTTGATGCCGTAGCAATGCACAGTGTCGTTTGCAGCAATCGCTGCACCGCTTGAGCCTGCCGGTGCGTCGGCGGCAAATGCGACGGAGGATGCGGCAAAGGCTGCGGCCATGGCTGCCATGCGGGCGCCGTTGATCATGTTGGACATAGGTGTCTCCTCGGTATCGATTGGATGTGAATGGCCCCGGAACTCAGCGCTTCCTGGCTGAAATCGGCCGGGCACTGATTGGTCGACAGTCGGGGGCGAAACCTTACGGGCGATACCGAAAAAACCTCCGCCGCACGTTCTGGCTGTGGTCGTCAATGCGCCAATCGCGAGATATACATGAGCGGGAAGGGTGTGACGGATGGCTGAGCGGGGTCGCAAGGAAACCGCCCATGCATCCGTCCGTGGCTGTTCCACAAGCCTGGATCAGCCCAGGGAAAACCGTCAGCGCGCAGCCTTGCCCGCGAATGGAAGCGTGTGCAGCCACGCCTGAATGTCCTGCAACTCGTCCATGGTTACGGTGTGATCGGCAGGGTAGTCGTGCCACGCGACTGCGAGACGGTGGCTGCGCAGCAGGTCGCAGGACTTGCGCCCGAAATCGCAGGGGATCACGTTGTCGTCGCGGCCATGGGCCATGAACACCGGTGTGCTCCGGCTCGCTTCCTGAAGTTCGTCGGCCAGCGTATCGGCCAAGGGGACGTAGGTGGACAAGGCCATGATGCCGGCGAGCGGTGTTTTGCGGCGCAGGCCGACGTGCAGCGCAATGGCGCCGCCTTGCGAAAACCCGGCGAGAACAATATTGCTGTCCGGGACACCACGGGCGTTCTCGCGGGCAATGAGCGCCTCGATCTGGGCCGCCGATTCGTGCACGCCCCTGGGGTCTTCACGGCGCTGAGAAAAGTCTGCCGACACAATGTCATACCAGGCTCGCATCACGTAGCCGCCATTGATCGTCACCGGTCGCGGTGGCGCGTGCGGGAACACGAAACGGATGGGCGGCAGATCGTGGAGGTCGAGCGCGCCGACGACGGGTTCGAAGTCATGTCCATCGGCTCCGAGTCCGTGGAGCCAGATGACCGTGGTGACCGGGTTCGGGCCGGTTTCGATTTCGACTGCAGGTAGCAGGGGTGCTTGCCCCGAGGGGCTCGGTGGTACGGCGTTCATTGCCTTACTCCAGTTGATATTGCGGTGTCAGGCCGTGTCGGGGAACTGCCTATCTCGGGAAGCTCGAATTGCACTGTGCGACACAGCGCGAGTACGCCGCATCACAAGCCGCATCGCTGCGACCAGCGACACCCCCCTGACAGGACAGCGAGGCGTCTGCACAGCGACGGATACAGGTATTCCAGTCGTCCTGGCCCGGGCCGGGCACATGCAGGGAGGGCGACAGGTGGCGCGGGCAGGAGCGCAGGTCGATGCGGCGAATCGGGCCAGGCAGCCGGGACCACTCGTCGGCGCTGAAATCGAGCGCGTCCTGCAGCGGTCCGAGGTCTTCAGGCTGGATCAGACCCGAGCGCAGCAGCGTGCTTGCGGCCCAGCAGTCGGCCCTGCGTGCGCCAGCGGGCGTGCGCTGCGCGCTGGCGGGCAGACCGAGGTTGAGGCGGGAGCATTCGTGGGCAAACAGAAACAGCTGGCCGCGTTCCTCCAGGCGCGGAATGGCCGAATGGTTGTAGCGGATGACCGGGCGTCCGCCCTCGATTCGCGTGCTGACGGCTGACGGCAGGGCCGGATCGGGGACCGCAGCGACCGTGCGGCCCTTCGCATCCACACAGCCGCCGTAGAGCGTCTGATCCTGCGCGTGGCTTGCGTTGCCCAAAAGAGCGCTACACCATAGCGCCATGATCAATAGCAGTCTGCCCATTGTTGTCGTATCCCTTGCGCATGTGGCCTGGAACAGGCTCGCATGTTCGAGGATACGCCAGCATCCGCCCGGAATGAAGCCGGTGAGGCGGGAAGGGCAGCAGGAGAATTCATCGATGATTGATCTGCAGGGCGCGAAATGCGATCCGGACTGCACATCGCATGCAGGGACAAGGGGCGTGACGGGAGGCACCGGCGGATGCGGCCGATGAGCGGTATTCGTTATCGGAACATGGTTTCCGGCGACCTCGCTGCAGTCATGGACGTGCAGACCGAAGCCTACGGAGACGGCTTCATCGAGGGTATCGACGTGATTGCAGCGCGTCTCGAAGCGTCACCCGAGACCGCCTGGGTGGCCGAGGATGGCCACGGGGTCTGCGCATATCTCGTGGGCTACCCTTCGCTGGAGGGGCGGATGACTTCGCTGGGGGGCTTGTTCCGCGTAGCGCCCGTGCCGGACTGCCTTTATCTGCACGATCTGGCCGTCTCGCCGCGGGCCGCCGGGCGCCGCGTCGGTCCCTCGCTGGTGAAAAAGGCGCTTGCCTTTGCCCAGGATGCGAGACTGAAGTCATCCACGCTGGTTTCGGTGCAGGCATCGAGGGCATTCTGGTTGCGTCAGGGGTTTTGCGTTGCCATGCCGGTTGCAGAGGAGTCGGCAAAGCTGGACAGCTATCCCGGCGATGCAGTGTACATGGCGAGGCGACTCGGGCCATGATCGCAAGCGCGGGCGGGCCGGCGCCGCCCGCAGCGAATGCCCGCGCAGCCGCATGTGGGGACTGCAATCCGGATGCTGTAACACGTACTGTTTCTGTCCTGGGGGTGGATGAATGGAATCGCGTTTTCTCAACGATCTCTCGCCGGGCGACCGCTTTGTCTGTGGCGGCGTCACGCTTACCGAGGCCGAGATCATCGGTTTCGCCCTGCACTACGACCCGCAGCCATTTCACCTCGATGCCGGGGTCGCTGCAGATTCGATCTATGGCGGATTGATCGCAAGTGGTTTTCAGGTGGTCTCGCTGTGTTTTCGCATGTTCATACAGCAGGGGGTGCTCGCCGAATCGAGCATGGGTTCGCCCGGGATCGACGAACTGCGGTGGCTGGCACCGGTGCGGCCCGGCGACACGATTCGCACCGAGGTCGAAGTCGTCGAGTTGCGCCCCTCGCGTTCCAAGCCGGACCGGGGCATTGCGCGACTGGCGTACCGGGCGCTCAATCAGCGTGATGAAGTGGTCTCGAGCTTTTTCGTGAATCACCTGCTGCGGACCCGCAGCGAAGCGGAGTAGACCGTAAAACAGGGCGGGAGCCGGGCAGGCGATTGACCGGGGTCATTTTTGTTCGCGCCGGGGTGAGGTGTAATCGGGCATCAAGACACCACTCCCGCAGAGATCATCATGGCCCTGATTCCCCTCGAAGAGCCGACTACCCGGCGTATTCCCGCCGACACCTTCTCGCTTTTCGCGCTCGCCTTTCGCCCCTTCTACCTGCTGGCGGCAACGCTGGCGGTGGTCGCGATTCCGCTGTGGGTGCTCGTTTTTCTGGGGGTGCTCTCGACGCCGATACCCGGTATCTGGTGGCATGCACACGAGATGATCTTCGGGTTCGCTGCTGCGGTGATCGTCGGCTTTCTGTTCACCGCCGGCCGCAACTGGACCGGCATCGACACCCCGGCAGGCGGTCAGCTTGCCGGCCTCGCCGCGCTGTGGCTTGCAGGCCGGCTGGCAATGGCCTTCGGCAGCGGCTGGTGGGTGGCCGTCGTTGATGTGGCTTTTCTGCCGGTCGCAGCGGCGCTGCTGCTGCGTGTGCTGATCAAGGCGAGAAGCTGGCGCAATTACTTTCCCGGCGTCCTGCCCCTGCTGCTCGGTGCGGCCAATCTGCTGTTTCACCTTACCGTGAATGGCGCGGTGGCCATCGAACCGCTGATGGGGATTCACATCGCGCTTGGGCTGGTGGTGGTGCTTGAGATCGTCATCGGCGGGCGTGTAATTCCGATGTTCACCTTCAACTCGATGCGTGGCATCCGTCAGTGGCGCAATGCGCGCTTTGATCTGGCTGCGGCGCTGGTTTCCGGGCTTGCGCTGATGTTGTGGGCAACGGGTGCGACGGGCTGGGCGGGCGGCATCTCCCTGATCGCGGCGCTGCTGCAACTGGTGCGCTGGGGCGGCTGGAATCCGTGGGCAACGCGCAACACGCCCTTGCTGTGGATCCTGCATGCCTCCTATCTGTGGATTCCGCTCGGTCTGGCGCTGCTTGCCGCTTCGCAGTGGGGGCTGGTGGCACGGTCAGCCGGGGTTCATGCACTGGCGATCGGTGCCACGGGCGGCCTGATCATCGGCATGATGACCCGCACGGCGCTTGGGCACACCGGGCGCATGCTGGTCGCCGGACGGCTGGAGGCGTTTGCCTATGGCCTGGTACAAGTGGCCGCTGTCGCGCGGGTGCTGACGGTGGCCTTCATTCCGGCGGCTGCGATCGGTGGCATCCACCTCGCTGCCACGACCTGGGCGCTGGCGTTTGCACTCTACCTGTGGCGCTACACGCCGTTTCTGCTCTACGCGCGGGTGGACGGTCGGGCCGGGTGAGCTTGGCGCACTCGCGCTGGCCGCCCTGCATCGCGCCACCCCGGGCGGTCAGGGCGTGCCGCTGTCCAGCGATGTGAGGTGGCGCTTCAGGCGGTTCAGCAGTTCGAGGAGTTGCGTCTTCTCTGCGTGGTCGAGCCCGCTGAACAGCTCGATGACCCAGCCCTCGTGTGATTTCGCCATCTGGCGGAAAGCCTTCTTGCCGGCCGGGGTCAGATGGACTGAGTAAGCACGGCGATCGCGCGGGTCGTCGCGGCGCTCGACGAGACCTTCTTCGACCAGCTTGTCGGTCAGGCCGGTGACGTTGCCACCGGTCACCATCAGCCGGCGCGACAGTTCGCGCATCTTCAGACCATCCGGGTTACGGTCCAGCTGGGCCATCAGGTCGAAGCGGGGGAGTGTCGACTCGAAGCCCGTGCGCAACTGATTGCGCAGACGGGACTCGACGATATTGGTGCAGGTCAGCAGGCGCAACCACACCCTCAGTGCCTCATGATCATCGTCGGTCGCACGTGTCTCATGGTCGATGGTTTCCGGATCCTGGTCGGCGGAAAGGTCGTGTTGGGCTAGCGTCATGGTGGTACCTGCTTGAAATGCAACAAACGGCCAGGGGCAGCCGGGTGATGGCGTATTTTACTCCTTGAAATCGGCTAAATCATTTACGCTTAAATTTATGATGAAAAAGTTTGTTTGCGGCTGAAGGTCTTTCAGCCATTCAGTCCGACAGCCCGTCGAACAGCTCGATTGCCGCTTCGAAGAGCGCCGAGCCGGGCAGGGCGAAGGCGTCGCACAGGGTCAGGTGATCATCTTCAGGCATCGCAACCGCGCCTTTCCACACGGCTGCCCAGCCATGGGCAAGCAGGGCGAGCTGGCGCCGGAATTCGGCACTCTCCTTGCCGCCCACCGCGCCCAGCAGGGGCGCATCCGTCGCGGGCTGCAGCAGGATGGGGCTCAGCGTGGCGACACGTTCGGGGTTGAAGTCGAGATCGGCATCGAGCACCGGCACCGACGCCAGCGGCGCGAGATCGACGACCGGGCTGAGCGCAATGCCCGCTGCGACGAGGTGCCGCGGGAGGTCGGGGGCGAGCGCAGGCCAGTCGGTTGCCATGGCCATGCAGGTGAGATGTCCGCCCGCAGAGTGGCCCGATACCACGATGCGCCTGGCGTCGATGCCGTAGTGCGCTGCCTTGCGATACAGCCAGGCGATGCTGCGCCGGGTTTGCGCGGTGATCTCGTCCAGCGTGGTGGCTGGAGCGAGCCCGTAGTTCACTACCGCGACGGCGATACCGCGCTCGATGAAGGCCGGTGCGATCCACGAGAAATCGTCCTTGTGCAGACGCTTCCAGAATCCGCCGTGAATGAACACCAGCAAGGGGTGTGGGCCCTCGCCGTGCGCGGGCAGGAAGAGGTCGAGGGTCTCGGCTGCGGCCGGACCGTAGCGCAGGTCGAGTTCGGCGGGATGGGCTGCGCGCGCTTCCTTGCCACGCACACCCCATGCGGCGAGGCTGCCGGCAAAATCGGGCACGCGAATACTGACGTCGTATTCGCGCGCCAAATCGGTGCCGGGTGGGGGCTGCAGCTGATAGGGCAGCGAGGTGGGGTCAGACGCCAAGGTAACGCTCCCAGAGTTCAGGTTCGGCCGCGAGTGCGTCATTGTCGCCGCTCCAGGGGCTGCGGCCCTTTTCGATGAAGGCATGGTGATCGGCAACCCGCATCAGTTCGTTGAGGTATTTGTCGATCACCAGAATGGCCTGTCCGCTGCGCTTCAGGCGTCCCAGCACTTGCCAGATCTCGCGCCGGATCAGCGGTGAAATCCCCTCGGTGGCTTCGTCAAGGATGAGCAGGTGCGGATTCGTCATCAGCGCGCGGCCGATTGCGAGCATCTGCTGTTCGCCACCAGAGAGCTGGTTACCCATGTTCTGAGCCCGCTCGGCGAGCCGGGGGAAGAGGGCGTGGATACTCTCCAGCGTCCATGGATCGGCTCGGCCGCTGCGGTTGGCGGCGAAGGCCAGCAGGTTCTCCTTGACCGTGAGGTTCGGGAAGATCTGCCGCCCTTCGGGTACCAGTGCCAGCCCCATCTGCGCAATGCGTTCGGTGGGCTGGCCGTCGATGCGCTCGCCGAGGAAACGGATCTCGCCCGACCACGCCGGCAACTGGCCGAACACCGCGCGCAAGGTCGTGGTCTTGCCCATGCCGTTGCGTCCAAGCAGCGTGGCCGCCTCGCCCGGCTGTACTTCGAGGTTCATGCCGAACAGCACCTGACTGGCGCCGTAACCGGTTTCGAGGTTCTCGATCGATAGCAGGCTGCTCATTGCACGGCCTCCGTTTCGGCTGACTCATCGTCGCCCAGGTAGGCGGAAATGACCTGGGGATCGTTGCGGATCTGCTCGGGTGTGCCGCTGGCGATGACCGCGCCCGCGACCAGCACCGACACGCGGTCGGCGAGGCGGAAGACGGCATCCATGTCGTGCTCGACGAGGATCAGGGTATGGTCCTCGCGCAGGCTGTGGATCAGCTCGCCCATGCGTTTCGATTCTTCGGGGTCGGTGCCGGCCATCGGTTCGTCGAGCAACAGCAGGCGCGGTTTGCACGCGAGCGCCATGCCGAGTTCGAGCGCGCGCTGTTTGCCGTGCGACAGGGTGCCGACGATCTGCTCCATGACGTCGATCAGTCCGACGCGGCGGGCGGCGTCCTCGGCGCCTTCGTCAAGGTCGGACTCGTCCGCCACCGTGCCAAGAAAGTCGAACGAGTGGCCTGTGCGTGCCTGCACGGCGAGCGCCAGGTTCTCGCGCACCGTAAGCCTGGGCAGCAGGGTGGTGATCTGGAACGAGCGCACGATGCCGGCGCTCACCCGCTTGTGGATCGGCAGACGGGTGATGTCGCGCCCTTCGAACAGGATGCGGCCACTGTCGGGGGCGAGCTCGCCGCACAGCTGTGCCAGCAGGGTCGTCTTGCCCGCGCCGTTCGGCCCGATCAGCGCATGGATCTCGCCGGCGCGGATCTCGAGATTGCAGTGATCGGTTGCCACCAGGCCACCGAAGCGCTTGACGAGTTCCTGCACTTGCAGAATCGTGTGGCTCATCGCGCATTCTCCTCGCCAGTGGATTTCCCGGGCACGGCAGCGGGCGCTCGTCGCGCGGCCAGGATGCGTTCGCGCAGGCTCATGACCCCGTTTGGCGCAACCAGCACGATGAACAGCAGCAGGGCGCCCAGGATCAGGTTCCAGTGCTCGGTGTGGGTCGAGATTGTTTCCTCCAGCAGCAGGAAGATGGCCGCGCCGGTGATCCCGCCCCAGAAATAGCCCGACCCACCAATGATCACCATCACCATCAACAGGCCGGACTGATGCCAGGTCAGCGTGTGCGGCGTCACCCCCATGCTGAGGTTGGCGAGCAGCGCGCCGGCCAGGCCCGCCAAGCCGCCCGACAGCACGAAGGCCATCAGCTTGAGGCGGAAGACCGGGTAGCCGATGGCGGCCATGCGGCGCTCGTTCTCGCGGATCGCCACCAGGGCGCGGCCAAAACGCGAGGCCACAAGGCGGTAGAGGAGAACGAAGGCGAGACCCGCGGTAAACAGTACGAAGTAGTAGAAGGCGAGATCGCTCTCGAGCGACAGGCCGGGAATCTCCGAGCGCGCACTCAGTGGTAGCCCGTCGTCACCGCCGAACTCGGGCAGGGACACTGCCAGGTAATAGAACAGCTGGGCGAAGGCGAGCGTGATCATGATGAAATACACGCCGCGGGTACGCAGGCTGATGACGCCGATCACCAGCGCGGCGAAGGCCGCCAGCCCGACTGCAGCCGGAATCGCGACCCAGGCGGCGACCACGCCGTACTTGGCGAGAATGGCCACGCCATAGCCCCCTGCGCCCAGAAAGGCAGCGTGACCAAGGCTGATCATGCCGCCGTAGCCGAGGGCGAGATTGAGTGCGCTGGCAGCCAGCGCCAGGATGAGCACACGGCTGCCGATACTGATGTAGAAGGTCTCGCCCAGCGAACTCATGATCAGCGGGTAGATGGCAAGGGCGAGGACCACGGCGATGGCCGTCCACGGGCCGGGCAGCCCGGCCAGAAGTGGCGTTTCGGGTGTGCGAAGGTGTGCGGATGTCGGGTTCATGTCGGTCAGCCTCGCGCAGGGAACAGGCCCTGAGGCCGGAAGAAGAGGACGCATACCATCAGCAGGCTCACCATCATCGACGCCAGCGTGGGGCCGAGCGTGGCGGCCGTGGCGGAGTCGACCACGAGCTTGAGGCCGAAGGTGAGCAGAAGCCGGCCGAGGGTGTCGATCATGCCAACCAGCAGCGAGCCGACAAGCGCGCCCCGCATGGAGCCGATGCCGCCGATCACGATCACCTCGAATGCCGGAATCAGGATCGATTCACCCATGCCGACCGAGACCGCCAGCAAGGGGCCGAGCAGTGCGCCGGCAAGTGCGCACAGTGCGGCGCCGAGCGCAAAGACGAAGGTGAACAGGGGCTTGATCCGGACGCCCATCACTGCGGCCATCTCGGGGTTGGAGGCCCCGGCACGCATCCACATGCCGATACGGGTGCGGTTGACCAGCAGGTAGAGCCCGAGCGCGACGATCAGGCCGACGACGATGATGAGCATGCGGTAGGCCGGGTAGTACAGCTCGTCGGTCACCAGCTCGAGCGGGCCGGACAGGCTCTCGGGCATGCCGATCATCAGGGGCTGAGCGCCAAAAATGATCTTGATCGTTTCGTTCGCGATCAGGATCAGCGCAAACGTTGCCAGCACCTGCGACAGGTGACTCATCCGCTGCAAACGCCGGTAAAGCACGCGTTCGAGAATGGCGCCGATCAGCGCAGTGGCGATGATGGCCAGCAGCAGGGCCGGGAAGAAGCTCTGGAACACCTGGTAGAAGGCTGCGGCGAGGAAGGCGCCGATCATGTAAAGCGAACCGTGGGCCAGGTTGATAAGGTCCATGATGCCGAACACCAGCGTCAGCCCGGCGGCCAGGAGGAACAGCATCAGCCCGTACTGCAGGCCGTTGAGCGCTTGTTCGAGGATCAGGTAGAGCATGGATGACCTGCCGGAAGTCAGGAGGCACGCTCAGATACACCATGGCCCGTGCGGGCGCTGGCGGGTCTGTTCAGTGCTGTGTTGAGAGAAAGCCGGTAAGGCAGGCCAGGGGCGATGATGGAGGACGATCCGCCCTCCGCCTGCGCGCACATGGCCGCCACGATGATGGTCCGCAAGCCGCGCGGACGCTGCAGACAGGGTGCGCCGCCCTCGCGGGGGCGCACCGCAGCCGCATTACATCTTGCACTCTTTGGCGTAGGCGTCGGTGTGCTTGTCCATGACCTTGCCGACGTACTTGTTGCTGACCGATCCGTCGGCGTTCTTCACCACTTCACGCAGGTAGTAGTTCTGCACCGGATAGTGATTGTTGCCGAAATGGTATTCGCCGCGTGTGCTCGACGCTTTCACCGTTTCCAGTGCCTTGCGGAAGGCAGCCTTGTCCTCGATCTTGCCGCCGACGGACTTCACCGCGGCATCGATCAGCAGCGCTGCGTCGTAACCCTGCGATGCGTAGAGCGTGGGCAGGCGGCCGGTGTCCTTCTGGAAATCGGCAACGAAGCGCTGATTGACCGGATTGTCCATCTCGCGATACCAGTGGCTGGTGTTGAACACGCCTTCCATTGCGGGGCCGACCGCTTTCACCACGTCCTCGTCGCCGGAGAAGCCGGGCGCGAACAGCGGGGTCTTCTTCAGCATGCCCGACTGCGAGTACTGCTTGATGAAGTTGATCCCCATGCCGCCCGGCAGGAAGATGTAGAGCGCGTCCGCACCCGAGGCGCGAATCTGTGCAATCTCGGCGGCGTAGTCGAGCTGGCCGAGCTTGGTATAGACCTCGTCGGCGACTTCGCCCTTGTAGAAGCGCTTGAAGCCGGTGAGCGCATCCTTGCCCGCCGGGTAGTTGGGGGCGACCATCGCCACCTTCTTGAAGCCCTTGTCCTGCACATGCTTGCCCATGGCTTCGTGCAGGTTGTCGTTCTGCCAGGCCACGTTGAAGAAGTAGGGGTTGCACTCGGCGCCGGCGTACTGACTCGGCCCGGCGTTGGCGCTGATGTAGAAGGTTTCGGCGGCGAAGAAGGCAGGTCCGACGGCGAGCATGATGTTGGAGAACACCACGCCGGTGGCGATATCAACCTGGTCGCGCTTGATGAAGCGCTCGGTGATCTGTTTGGCGGTCTCCGGGTTCTGCGCATCGTCGGCGACGATCACTTCGGTGGTGATGCCGCCGAGCTTGCCGCCGAGGTGCTTGACTGCAAGCTCGAAGCCGTCGCGGATGTCGATACCGAGGCCGGCACCGGGGCCGGACAGGGTAGTCATCATGCCGACCTTCATGCTGTCGGCAGCCATGACGGCGCCGCTGGCGAGCAAGGTGGAGCAGGCGAGGGCAACGCAGGTCTTCTTCATCATTGTATTTATCTCCAGAGGGATGACGGCTTGCAGGCGGAATCTTCTCATGACGGGCGCTCGGGCGGCGACCCGTCATTGACGGTGTCGCCCCGGAAAGCGCCGAATAGCTCAGTTCTGCGACTTCAGCCGGAAGCGCTGCAGCTTGCCGGTTTCGGTGCGTGGCAGGGTGTCGACATAGGTGATCGCGCGCGGATACTTGTAAGGTGCGACGGTCTGCTTGACGAAATCCTGCAAGGTTCGGGTCATGGCCTCGTCCGCGCTGAATCCGGGCTTGAGGACCACGAATGCCTTGATCAGCTGACCACGGTCGGGGTCGGGCACACCGATGACGCCACATTCAGCCACGGCCGGGTGCGCCATGAGCGCCCACTCGACTTCAGGGCTGGAGACGTTGTAGCCGGAGCTGACGATGATGTCGTCGACGCGGGCGTGATAGTAGAAGTAGCCGTCTTCGTCCATGTGAAAGGCGTCACCCGGCAGGTTCCAGCCCTGGCACACGTAGTCCTTCTGGCGCTCGTCTGCCAGATAGCGGCAACCGGTGGGCCCCTTGATCGCAAGCCTGCCGACTTCACCGGGCGGCAAGGGGTTCATGGCCTCATCGACGATCATGCCGCGGTAGCCGGGCAGGAGCTTGCCAAGCGCACCGGCCCGGTAGTCCTCGGGTCCGGAGGCGATGTAGATGTGGATCATCTCGGTGCCGCCGATGCCGTCGTGGATCTGGATGCCGCTTGCCGCACGCCATTTGTCGCGGGTGTCGGTCGGCAAGGCCTCGCCGGCGGATACGCATTTCTTCAGGCTTGAAATGTCGCAGGTGCCGACCAGACCGGTCATCTGACGGTAGGCCGTGGGCGAGGTGAAGCAGATCGTGGCCTTGTAGTCCTGGATCGCCTTCATCAGGGGCTCGGGCGCGAGCTTTTCGAGCAACACCGTGCTGGCGCGCGCCCACAAGGGGAAGCACAGCAGGCCGCCCAGGCCGAAAGTGAAGGCCAGCGGCGGGGTGCCGATAAACACGTCGTCGCTGCCGGGCTTGAGGCAGTGACGGGGAAAGACCTCGCACATCGCCATCACGTCGCGATGGAAATGAATGGTGCCTTTGGGGATGCCGGTCGTGCCTGAGGTGAAGCCGATCAGTGCCGGGTCGTCGGCTGCCGTATCGACGGCAGCGAAGTGGTCCGGCTTGGCTTCCATCAGCGATTCGAGCGTGCCACCGTTTCCGAACAGCACGGTATGCCGCAGGCGGGGGCAGGCCGCGCCGGCAAGCTGCAGCTCTTCGGCAAGGCTGGCATCGCACAAGGCATGGCTCACTTGCGCCAGTTTCAGGATCTCGCCGATTTCCTTTGCACGCAGCAGCGGCATGGTGCCCACTGCCACACCGCCAGCCTTCCAAACCGCAAGCCAGCAGGCGGCGAGCCAGGGTGTGTTGGCGCCGCGCAGCAGAACGCGGTTGCCAGGCACGAGCCCCATGTCTTCCACCAGCACGTGGGCCAGGCGATTGACCTGTTGCTGGAGCTGGCGATAGGTCCAGCGGATGCCGTTGCCGAGGATTGCAGGGCGATCGCCATGGCCTTCGGTGACCGCAGAATCGACGAGTTCGACGCTCGCATTGAGCTGTTCGGCGAACTCGAGTTCGGGACGTTCGAATACCAGTTCCGGCCAGGTATCGGCAGGCGGCAGGTTGTCGATGACAAACCGGTCGAGATGAGCGCTTCTACTCATGTTGGGTCCTCTGCTTTCTGGGCTGGGGTCCGCACTCAAGGCCACAGGATGATGGTCTGTGGCCGTATTGAGCGCGGTGAGCTCGTTTTGTGAGACAAGTTTTTGCCAAACAGAGAGGCAAGTCAAGCGCTAAACAATAGTTTGCTCAATAATTTATAGATGAACTATATGAAATGGAATGGAAGTGCTTTAACGCATTGTAAATAGTGAGTTTATTTTGAGATGCTTCCGGTCGCTGCACCGGCGTGCAGCGACGCCAGGCACCCTGTCACCAGAGCGCGCCCCGCGCAGCGCGCATCTTTCGGACCATCGCGCCGAAGAATTTCGTCGCAAATCCGCTGTCGCGAATCAGCATCTGTGTGAGGTCGGCGCACTTCTGCCCGA
The DNA here is from genome assembly GCF_057621855.1 of Parazoarcus sp. PS-13 R2A. NCBI lineage: Bacteria > Pseudomonadati > Pseudomonadota > Betaproteobacteria > Rhodocyclales > Zoogloeaceae > Parazoarcus > Parazoarcus sp. PS-13 R2A. The sequence continues at coordinate 1,944 of NZ_JBYEXN010000036.1, read as the reverse complement.
TTGCATCCTCGAGCGGGGTGTCCTCACCGGGAATCATGCCAGCGTGGCACTGGATTTCGGCGGCACGCTGAACCGTCCACAGCAGGAAGAAGGTCTTGGCAATGTCCTGCTCGCCGACCGCGACACCGTGGTTGCGCAGCACCAGGATGTGCTTGTCGCCGAGGCTGGCGAGCATCCGCGCCTTCTCGTCCGCGAACAGCGTGATGCCCTCGAAGGGGTGGTAGCCCACGCGACCGAAGAGCTGGGCGCCGTAGAAGTTGTCGTGGGAGAAGCCGGCCTTCTTCTGCGCAACCGCCGACACCGGATTGGTGTGGGTGTGAATCACGCAGTGAATGTCGTCGCGCGCGCCATGAATCGCGCTGTGCAGGGCAAAACCGGCCGGGTTGGCATCGTAGGGCGAGGGCTCCACCTTGTTGCCGTCGAGGTCGACCTTGAGCAGGTTCGCCGGCGTCACTTCGGTGTAGTTCAGCCCGAAGGGATTGACCAGGTAGTAATTGCCCGGCCCTGGCAGCCGTGCCGAAATGTGGTTGAAGATGGTTTCGGTCCAGCCGAAGAAATCCACCAGGTGGTAGCACTCGGCAAGCTGGATGCGCAGCGACCACTCTTCATCGCTGCAATGGGCGGGTTTGACGACTTCTGTGTGCGTGCTCATGTTCTGTCCTTGAATGATCTGTTCGGGAACTCAATGCTTTCCGTTGCAGCGTTGTTCGCCGCGGAAGCGAGCGAGGGCAATGATCTTGCGCGTGACCGGCATCGGCAGATGGAAGCGGGCGGCCAGTTCCAGCACCGAATCGCCAATCGCAGCGAGTTCGAGCGGGCGGCCCTTGTCGTAGTCCTGCAGCATCGAGGTGCGGATCGCGCCCATCGAGGCGCCGAGTTCGAGAAAGGTCAGCGGATCGATCTCGACCCGAGCGCCGTAGCTCGCGGCAACCAGCAACACCTCGCGTTTGATCGCGATCACCGTGTCCTGCAACTCACCCGGGCGGTAGAGTTCTTCCAGCGTCGCGCCGGTGATCACCGACAGCGGGTTGGTGCTGGTGTTGGCGATGATCTTGGTCCACAGCTTGTCGCGGATGCGCTCCAGCGGCCGAGCCTCGATGCCGCCTGCGGCAACCGCCGCGCACAGGTCGAGCAGGCGCGGACTCATGCTGTTGTCGGGCTCACCGAACATGATGAGATGCGGGTTTCGTGCCAGCACATGGCCGGGTTTTTCGACTTCCGCGGTGACGAACACCACGCAGCCTATGATGTGCTTCAGGGGCAGCAAGGCAGCAAGGCGACCGTCCGGGTCGACCGCGTGGACGGCCTCACCGGCAAAGCGTCCGCCTTCGCCATGGAAGTACCACCAGGGCACACCGTTAACCGTGGGGATGACGATGGTGTGGTCGCCGATCAACGGCTGCAGCGTCGGCAGCAGGGTTGCGATGTCCTGGGCCTTGGCGCACAGAAAGATGATGTCCTGAATGCCGAAGTCGGCCTGCGCGCTCGCCTGCACCTCAGCCCGGTGTTCGCCTTCGAGGTCGGTCAGGGTGATGCCGTCGTTGCGGATGGCCTCGAGCGTGGCACCGCGTGCGAGCACACTGACCGCGTGTCCGGCCATCGCGAGGCGCGCTGCGATGGTGCAACCGATGGCACCGGCGCCGGCGATGCAGATACGTTTTGGGGTTTGGGTTTGCATGTCGAGTGTTCCGCTGAGCTCAGGTCGCCAGCATCTCCTGATGCTTGCCGCCGAGTCCGAGGTAGGCCTCGATCACACGCGGGTCGTCGCGCAGCTGCACGGCCGGCCCCTCCATGGCGATCGCGCCGGTCTCGAGCACGTAGGCGTAGTCGGCCACCTGCAGCGCGGCGCGGGCGTTCTGCTCCACCAGCAGGATCGACACCCCGCGCTTGCGCAGCTCGGCGATGATGCGAAAGATCTCGCGCACGATCAGCGGCGCGAGCCCA
>NZ_JBYEXN010000035.1:0-25553 GCF_057621855.1 Parazoarcus sp. PS-13 R2A | reverse complement strand
AAGGAACAGCCATGCCCTGGCGTCTATTGCGCTTCGCCCTGAACAAGAAGCATCCGGAGCCCCGGATGTTCACCACCCACGACAAGCTCAAGTCGAGCTACGACGTCGTGATCATCGGTGCCGGCGGCCACGGCCTCGCCGCGGCCTACTACCTGGCCACCGAGCACGGCATCAAGAACGTGTGCGTGCTCGAGAAGGGCTATATCGGCGGTGGCAACACCGGCCGCAACACCACCATCATCCGCTCCAACTACCTCACGCCCGAGGGCGTGAGGTTCTACGACGAGTCGGTGAACCTGTGGCAGGACCTGTCGCGCGACTTCGACCTCAACCTGTTCTACGCCAACCGCGGCCACTTCACGCTGGCGCATACGGATTCGGCGCTGCGCACCATGCGCTGGCGTGCCGAGGTCAACAAGCACTACGGCGTCGATTCCGAAGTGGTCGGGCCGGAAGCGGTGAAAGAAGCTGCGCCGATGATCGACCTCTCGTGCGCCGGTCATTCGCCCATCCTTGGTGCGCTCTATCACGCACCGGGTTCGGTTGCGCGTCACGACGCGGTGGCCTGGGGCTACGGCCGCGGTGCCGACCAGCGCGGGGTGGAGATCCACCAGCAGACCGAAGTGCTCGGCATCGATGTGCAGGGCGGAAAGGTGAAGGGGGTCAATACCTCGCGCGGCTACATCTCCACCAACAAGGTGCTGTGTGCGGTCGCCGGTTCGACCCCGCGAATCCTGAAGATGGTCGACGTGCGCACGCCGATCTACATCCATCCGCTGCAGGCCATGGTCAGCGAGCCGGTCAAGCCCTGGCTCGATCCGATCCTGGTGTCCGGCAGCCTGCACGTGTACATCAGCCAGTCGGCACGCGGCGAACTGGTGATGGGCGCCTCGCTCGATCCGTACGAGTTGCACGCGACGCGCTCGACGCTGGACTTCGTCGAGGGCCTCACCTCGCACATGCTCGACATGTTCCCCTTCATGTCCAACGTGAAGGTGATGCGGCAGTGGGCCGGCATGGCCGACATGACGCCGGACTTCGCGCCGATCATGGGCAAGACGCCGGTGGAAGGCTTCTACCTCGATTCGGGCTGGGGCACCTGGGGCTTCAAGGCCACGCCGGTGTGCGGCAAGACCATGGCCCACACCCTCGTCAATGACACGCCGCATCCCCTGATCACCGGCTTCTCCCTCGACCGCTTCAGCAATTACGCGCTGACCGGTGAAAAGGGTGCGGCTTCGGTCGGCCACTGAAGGAATCACGCCATGAAGATCATGACCTGTCCCCTGAACGGCCCGCGCCCGGTCTCCGAGTTCTTTTACTGGGGCGAAGTGCGCCCGATGCCGGACCCCGACGCCTGCACGGACGTCGAGTGGGCCGACTACGTATTCAACCGCAACGGCGCCCCCGGCGTGAAGCGCGAGTGGTGGTGCCACACCCCGAGCAACACCTGGTTCATCGCCGAGCGCGACACCGAGAAGGACATCGTGCTCAAGACCTACTTCTATCAGGGAGATGCGTGATGCGATTGCCCGCCACCAGCGGCGAGTGGATTGACCGCTCCGCACCCATCGAATTCAAGTTTGAAGGCCGCACCTACACCGGCTACGCCGGCGACACGGTGAGCTCTGCCCTGTGGGGCGCGGATGTCCGCGTGCTCGGCCGCAGCTTCAAGTATCACCGCCCGCGCGGCGTGCTCTCGCTCGCCAACCACGACACCAACGCGCTGCATCAGTGGGGCGACCAGCCCAACGTGCGTGCCGACGTGGTGCCGCTGCAGGCCGGCATGGATCTCACCGCGGTCAACACCTTCGGCGGCCTCGATGGCGACAAGGGTCGGGTGCTTGGCCGCTTTGCCCGCTTCCTGCCGGTAGGCTTCTACTACAAGGCCTTTCACACCAAGCGTCTGTTCCCGATGTGGGAGCGCATGTTCCGTGCGATGACGGGCCTGGGCAAGGTCGATCTCAACAGTCCCACCCGTCGTACCCCCAAGGCTTACGATTTCTGCGACGTGCTGGTGATCGGTGCCGGTCCCTCCGGTCTGTCCGCTGCGCTCGCCGCCGCTGCCCAGGGTGCCGAGGTCGTGGTGGTGGATGAGAACGCACGCGCAGGCGGCAGCGCCGGCTATCAGATCGGCAACGATCCGGCGCGGGTCGAGCTCCTCACCGGCCTGATGGCCCAGGTGTCTGCCAACCCGCGGATCCGGGTGCTCACCAGCACCTATGCGGCGGGCTACTACAAGGACCACTGGCTGCCCCTGGTCAGCGCCGAGCGCATGCTCAAGATGCGTGCCGGCAGCGTGGTGGTGGCCAGCGGTGGCTTTGAACAGCCGGCGGTGTTTCGCTACAACGATCTGCCCGGAATCATGCTCGCTTCGGCCGCCCAGCGTCTGATGCACCGCTACGGCGTCAAGCCGATGCAGCGTGCGCTGGTGCTGGTGGCCAACGCCGATGGTTACCGCGCGGCACTCGATCTGCTGGCGCGTGGCGTGGCCGTGGCGGCCGTGGTCGATCTGCGTGCGGATGCGGGCATGGCGGCTCCGCTGGCGCAGCAGTTGCGCGATGCCAAGGTCGAGGTGCTGATGTCGAACTGCGTCGTCGAGGCGGTACCGGGTGCAGATGGTGCCAGCGTGGCCGCAGCGCGCGTCGGCGCGGTGCAGGCGGACGGTTCGCCTGCTGCCAGCCTGCGTGAGATCGCCTGTGACGGCATCCTGATGAGTGTGGGCTGGGCGCCGGCTGCCAACCTGCTGTATCAGGCCGGCACCAGGATGCGCTTCGACCGCGCGGTCGAGCAGTTCGTACCCGATGTGCTGCCCGACGGCGTGTTCGCCTGCGGCCGTGTCAACGGTGTGCATGAGCTCTCGCGGCGCATGGCCGATGGCACCCGCGCCGGCAGTCACGCCGCAGCGGCTGCAGGCTTCGGCGAGGCCGTCGGCAGCGCGCTTGCGCCGGAAGTGGAATCGCCCAGCCATCCGTGGCCGATCGTTGCCCACCCCGAGGGCAAGAACTTCGTCGATTTCGACGAGGACCTGCAGCTCAAGGATTTCCACAACGCGGTGCAGGAAGGCTTCGACAACATCGAGCTGCTCAAGCGTTACTCCACCGTGGGCATGGGCCCCAGCCAGGGCAAGCACTCCAACATGAACGGCCTGCGCATTCTGGCCCGGCTCTCGGGCAAGGAGCCGCAGCAGGTCGGCACCACGACGGCGCGTCCCTTCTACCACCCGGTACCGATGGCGATCCTGGCCGGACGCGGCTTCAACCCCGAGCGCCGCACCCCGCTGCACTCGCGCCATGATGCGCTGGGCGCGAAGTGGATGCCGGCCGGCGTGTGGCAGCGTCCCGAGTTCTACCAGGTGGCCGGCAAGGCGCGGCTGGACTGCATTCGCGAAGAGGTCGCAGCCGTACGTGGCGGCCTTGGCCTGATCGATGTCGGCACGCTGGGCAAGCTCGAAGTGATCGGGCCGCAGGCCGCCGAGTTCCTTGAGCGCGTCTATACCTCCAACTACGCCAACCTCAAGGTCGGCATGACCCGCTACGCGGTGATGTGCGACGAGTCGGGCGTGGTGATCGACGACGGCGTGGTCGCACGACTGGCAGAGGATCACTTCTACTTCACCACCACCACCTCGGGTGCGGCGACGATCTACCGCGAACTGTCGCGCCTCAACACGATGTGGGGGCTGGATTGCGGCATCGTCAATCACACCGGCGCCTTCGCCGCGATGAACCTGGCCGGTCCGCGCTCCCGCGAGGTGCTGGCGACCCTGACCACGACCGACCTCTCGGCCGCTGCCTTCCCCTACCTCGCGGTACGTGAATGCACCGTGGCCGACATCCCCGCCCGGCTGATGCGGGTAGGCTTCGTCGGCGAATGGGGCTACGAGATTCACGTTCCGGCGCGCTTCGGAGGCGCGTTGTGGGATGCGCTGATGGCGGCTGGCGCTGCGCATGGTGTTCGCCCCTTCGGTGTCGAAGCCCAGCGTCTGCTGCGGCTGGAGAAGGGCCACATCATCATCGGCCAGGACACCGACGGCCTCACCACGCCGCTCGAAGTCGGCATGGGCTGGGCAGTGAAGATGGCCAAGCCCTTCTTCGTCGGTCAGCGCAGCCTCAAGGCCATCGCCTCGAAGAAGCTGAAACAGCAGCTGGCAGGCTTCACGCTGCCGCCGGGCTACAGCGGTGGCGTACCGCTGGAATGCAACCTGGTCATCGCGGACGGCGACATCGCCGGTCGCGTCACCAGCATTGCCTGGAGCGCGGCCCTTGGTCGCCACATCGGACTGGTTTTCCTGCGTCCTGACCTCGCCACCGTGGGCACCAAGGTCAGCGTTCGCCTGACCGACGGCAGCATGGTCGAGGTCGAGGTCAGCGCAACCCCGTTCTACGACCCTGAAAACATGAAGCAGAAGGAGGCGGTATGAGTCAGGCGCTAGCAAGCAGCCCGGTGGCGGAGATCGTTGCCGAACTGCTGACCGACGTAGCGCGGCAGGCCGAGGCCGCCGCAGTCCTTGGCATTGCCGATGTGTCGCTGGATGTGCGCTGTGGCTGCAAGGGCCCCGGCACCATCGCCTGGCTCGACAGCCTGGCGGTGCCGGTGCCCGAGAAGCCCAACACCTGGCTGCCGCTGGGCGAGGGCGGACGCATCGCACGTCTGGGAATGACGGAGTTTCTGGTCGAGGGCGATGCGGCCGTGGTCGAGCGCCTCACCACGACGCAGCGGGCCGCCGGTGTGTATCCGGTGCAGCACGAGGATGCCGCGCTGGTCCTCGGCGGCGAACGGGTGAATGAATTGCTGCGCCAGACCTGCAACGTGAACTTCGCCGCGCTCAAGCCCGCCGACCGTCCGGTGGTGCTCACCAGTCTGGTCGGCGTCGGTGTGACGGTGCTCCCGGAGCAGAGCGCAAAGGGACTGATTTACCGCATCTGGTGTGACGGCAGCTATGGCCGGTATCTGTTTGAAACGCTTCACGACATCGCGCACGAGCTCGGTGGCGGCACGGTATTACCCCAGCATCTATACGCATAACCCAATCCCAACATTCCTATCCGGAGAGTGTCAATGACGCCCATCGAAGCCAAGCAGTTCCTCGCCGACAACAAGGTCAAGTACATCCTGGCCCAGTTTGTCGATATTCACGGCACTGCCAAAACCAAGTCCGTTCCTGTCTCCCATTTCGACGAGATCATCACCAACGGCGCCGGCTTTGCCGGCTTCGCGGTAACGGGTCTCGGTATCGAACCCAACGGCCCCGACTTCATGGCGGTGGGCGACCTCGACACCCTGTCGCTGGTGCCCTGGCAGCCGGGCTATGCCCGCATCGCCTGCGACGGTCACGTCAAGCGCGAGCCCTGGCCGCTGGATACCCGCGTGGTGCTGAAGAATCAGATCAAGCGTCTCGATGCCAAGGGCTATACCTTCTTCACCGGGCTCGAGCCGGAGTTCTCGCTGCTCAAGAAGGATGCCGCGGGCAACATCATCCCGACCGATCCGACCGACACCCTGCCCAAGCCCTGTTACGACTACAAGGGGCTGTCGCGTAATCGCGAGTTCCTCGAAAAGCTGGTCGAGAGCCTGCGCGAGGTCGATGTCGACGTCTATCAGATCGACCATGAGGACGCCAACGGCCAGTTCGAGATCAACTACACCTACGCCGACTGCCTGACCTCGGCCGACCACTATCTGCTGTTCAAGATGGCGGCCTCCGAGATCGCGAACGACCTCGGCATGATCTGCTCCTTCATGCCAAAGCCCTTCGCCAACCGGCCGGGCAACGGCATGCACATCCACATGTCGATCGGTGACAAGGAAGGCAACGCCAACCTGTTCGCCGACAAGACCGACAAGTACGGCCTCGGGCTGTCGAAGCTGGCCTACCAGTTCCTCGCCGGCATCCTCGCCCACGCCCCGGCGCTGGCCGCGATCTGCGCGCCCACGGTCAACTCCTACAAGCGTCTGGTGGTGGGTCGTTCGCTGACCGGCGCCACCTGGGCACCGGCCTACATCAGTTACGGCGACAACAACCGTTCGTCGATGGTGCGTATCCCCGGCGGACGTCTCGAACTGCGCCTGCCGGACGGCGCCTGCAACCCCTATCTGGCCACTGCAGCGGTGATCGCCGCCGGCCTGGATGGCATCGAGCGCAACCTCGACCCGGGTGAGCCGCACAACCAGAACCTGTACGAGATGAGCCCGGCGCAGCTGAAGGAAGCCGGGATCGGCATCCTGCCGCAGAACCTGCATGAAGCGCTGATCGCACTCGAACAGGACACCGTGCTGTGCAAGGCACTCGGCCCCGTGGCCGACGAGTTCCTGCGCCTCAAGCACATGGAGTGGGTGGAGTACATGCGTCACGTGTCGGACTGGGAAGTCAAAAACTACCTCGAATTCTTCTGATTCGGCCTGACGCAAAAAGATTGGAAACAAGGAGAAGCAAACATGTGTGGAATCGTCGGATTGCTGGTCAAGACACCGGCATTGCGTGAAAGACTGGGCGAGTTGATGGTCCCGATGCTGATCGGCATGACCGAGCGCGGACCCGACTCGGCCGGCCTCGCCGTATTCGGTCAGCCGCTACCGGAAAGCGAGCGCAAGATCAGCCTGTATTCGGGCCTGACCGAAGACGGCGCGGACTTCAACTGGCTCGGCCTCAGTCACGAACTGAAGTCGCACCTGGGTGTGAGCGCTCAGGTCGAGGCCAAGGGCAACCATGCGGTCCTCAGCTTCGGCCTCGCGCCGGAGGTGGTGAAGCGCTGGGTGAAGGAGCATTACCCCAAGCTGCACATCCTCTCGACCGGTCGCAGCATCGACCTGTACAAGGACATCGGTACGCCGGCTGAAGTCGCTGCGCGTTACGGTTTTGCCGGCCTCAAGGGTTCGCACCTGGTCGGTCACACGCGGATGGCGACCGAATCGGCAGTGACCCCGGACCGTGCCCACCCTTTCACCGCAGGCGAGGATTTCTGCCTGGTGCATAACGGCTCGCTGTCGAACCCCAATGGCATCCGCCGCATGCTGGAGCCGCGTGGTATCAGCTTCGAGACCGACAACGATACCGAGGCTGCGTGCCGCTTCCTGGAATGGCGCCTGCGCGAAGGCGACGACCTCGAAACCGCGCTGCAGAAGGGATTTGAGGAGCTCGACGGCTTCTACACCTTCCTCATGGGTACGCCGGACAAGCTCGCGCTGATCCGCGATCCCTTTGCCTGCAAACCCGCCGTCGTGGCGGAAACCGATGACTACGTGGCCATTGCCTCCGAATTCCGTTCGCTGGCCCACCTGCCGGGCGTGAAGCACGCCCATGTGTTTGAACCTGCGCCCGAGGAGATGTACGTATGGAACGCCTGACTTTCGATCTCGCCACCACTTCGCTGCGTGAGCTCAACACCTTCCTGCACACGGATGCCAAGGAAGGCAAGGTGGAGGCGGTTACCGTCGTCAATCCGGACGGCGCCCACAACATCGCAGTCGGGCTCGACTGCCCGATCAGTGTCGAAGTGGTCGGCCACGCCGGCTACTACGCGGGCGGCATGAACAAGTCGGCCACCATCACCATTAACGGCAGCGCCGGTACCGGTGTGGGCGAGAACATGATGAGCGGCAAGGTGCACGTGAAGGGTTTTGCCTCGAACGGCGCCGGCGCCTCCGCCCAGGGCGGACTGCTGGTGATTGAAGGCGATGCCGGGCTGCGCTGCGGCATCTCGCTCAAGGGCGGCAACATCGTGGTTGGCGGCTCGGTCGGCAGCTTCTCGGCCTTCATGGCCCAGGCCGGCACCATGGTGATCTGCGGCGACGCGGGCGACGCGCTCGGCGACTCGCTGTACGAGGCAGTGCTGTACGTGAAGGGCTCGGTGAAATCGCTCGGCGCCGATGCGCAGTACGAGCCGATGACCGACGCCGACATCGCCACCGTGGCCGGCATGCTGGACAAGGCTGGCCTGGATCACGACCCCAAGGCATTCAAGCGGATCGCCTCGCAGCGTTCCCTCTACCACTGGAACGCTGACGCGAACCAGGAATATTGAGCAGGAATCAAGAGGAGCTCGATGATGGAAACCAAACCCGTGCATTTCAAGAACGTATCGCGCGAAGAGTCCCACGGCTACGACCGCAAGACGCTCGACTACATCCGCAACGCTGCCGCCCATGGTCTGTACGAGATCCGTGGCATGGGCGCCAAGCGCAAGCTGCCCAACTTCGACGACCTGGTCTTCCTCGGTGCGTCGATGTCGCGTTACCCGCTCGAAGGCTATCGCGAGAAGTGTGTCACCAAGACCCTGCTGGGCACCCGCTTTGCCAAGAAGCCGATCGAACTCGACATCCCGATCACGATCGCCGGCATGAGCTTCGGCTCGCTCTCGGCCAACGTGAAGGAAGCGCTCGGCCGCGCTGCGACCGAGATGGGCACCTCCACCACCACCGGTGATGGCGGCATGACGTCCGAAGAGCGCCAGTCTTCCAAGACCCTGATCTATCAGTGCCTGCCCTCGCGTTACGGCTTCAACCCGGACGACGTGCGTCGCGCCGATGCGATCGAAGTGGTGATCGGCCAGGGCGCCAAGCCCGGCGGTGGCGGCATGCTGCTGGGTCAGAAGGTGTCCCCGCGTGTGGCCAAGATGCGCACCCTGCCGGAAGGCATCGACCAGCGTTCGGCCTGCCGTCACCCGGACTGGACCGGTCCGGACGATCTCGCAATCAAGATCCAGGAACTGCGCGAGATCACCGACTGGGAGAAGCCGATCTACGTGAAGGTGGGCGCGACCCGTACCTTCCATGACGTCAAGCTTGCAGTGCATTCCGGCGCCGACGTGATCGTGGTCGACGGCATGCAGGGCGGCACCGCTGCCACCCAGACCTGCTTCATCGAACACATCGGCATCCCGACCCTGGCTGCAGTGCGTCAGGCGGTGAATGCGCTCGAAGACCTCGACATGATCGGCAAGGTTCAGCTGGTGGTGTCCGGCGGCATCCGCACCGGTGCCGACGTCGCCAAGGCGCTGGCCATGGGCGCGGACGCAGTGGCCATCGGTCAGGGCGTGCTGGTTGCGCTGGGCTGTAACGGCGAGACCTACTACCAGAATGGCGCCCTGCATGGTGCCGAAGCCGACTACACCGCCATTGGCGCAGCCCCCGGCTTCTGCCACCACTGCCACACCGGCAAGTGCCCGGTTGGCATCACCACGCAGGATGCGATCCTCGAGCAGCGTCTGTCGCCGGAAGTCGGCGCCAAGCACCTCAGGAACTACCTCAAGACCCTGAACATGGAACTCACCACCATCGCCCGGGCTTGCGGCAAGCAGAACGTGCATCACCTCGAACGCGAAGACCTGGTTGCCCTCACCATCGAGGCGGCCGCCATGGCTGGTCTGCCGCTGGCAGGCACTAACTGGATTCCGGGTCAGGGCTTCTGATTCGCGCATTTCCGCCATCGCCTCGATGAGGCGATATCGGGCCGGTCCGGAGCTACCGGGCCGGCCCTTTTTTTCAGGGAGATTCGATCGCCATGACGGCACAGATCATCGACGGCAAGGCGCTGTCGAAGCAGCTTCGGGTGGGCTTTCGCGAGCGCGTGGGACGGCTGGTGGAGCAGGGCGTGCGCCCCGGGCTGGCGGTCATCCTGGTCGGGGACAACCCGGCCTCGCGGGTGTATGTGGGCAACAAGGTGAAGGCGTGCGAGGAGTGCGGCGTGCGCTCGCTGCACGTGGCGCTGCCGGCCGATACGCCGGAAGTGGAGATGCTGGCACGCATCGCCCAGCTCAACGCCGACCCCACGGTGCACGGCATCCTGATCCAGCTGCCGCTGCCCGGCCACATCGATGTGCGCCGGGTGCTCGAAGCGATTTCGGTGCATAAGGACGTCGACGGCTTTCACCTGTACAACGTCGGCGGGCTGGTGGTGGGCAACACCATCTTCCCGCCATGCACGCCCTACGGCGTGCAGCTGCTGCTCGACACCACCGGCACCGAGGTCGCAGGCAAGAACGTGGTCGTGGTGGGGGCGAGCAACATCGTCGGTAAGCCCATGGCGCTGATGCTGCTGCAGCGCGAAGCCACGGTGACGATCTGCCACGCGAAAACGCGCGATCTCGCCCAGCACACCATTCTGGCCGACATCCTGATCGTGGCCGCGGGCAAGCCGGGGCTGATCGTGCCGCAGATGGTCAAGGAAGGCGCCATCGTCATCGACGTCGGCATCAACCGTCTGCCGGACAACCGCATCGTCGGCGACGTGGATTTCGACGGGGTAAAGGAAAAAGCCTCGTGGATCACGCCGGTGCCCGGCGGCGTGGGGCCGATGACGGTGACCATGCTGATCGAGAACACGCTGCGCTCAGCCGAACGCAGCCTGCAGGCGACCCCAGCCGACGACTATCAGGACTGGGAAGCCCCGGTGCTGAAGGCGGTCTGAGATGGGGGCCGACGAGTGCGTGATCCGTCTCGAAGGGCTGGCGCTTGAAGCATCGATCGGCATCTACCCGCACGAACTGGCCGCGCGCCAGACCCTGCTGGTGGATCTGACCCTGTGCATCGACGGCGCCGCGTCCGGGCGCAGCGACGACATCCGCCACACGGTGGACTACGACGAAGTGGTGGCGTGCCTCGAAGCCTTGATCGCGGCGCGCCACTACAACCTGCTCGAACACCTGAGCCAGGTCATGCTCGACACCCTGGGCGAACGCTTCGCCATCCGGCGGTTGGAGGTAACAATCGCCAAGCCGGCGGCGGTGCCGGGTGCGCGCCGGGTGTCGGTGAGCCGCATGGCGGCGTGGCCGGCGGCTGTTTCGGCAGTCAGGGCTGCGGCCTGACGCTGCTGCGGGCCCACTGAGACCTGCCTGCCCGGTGCGGGCAGGTCCCATTCTTCCGTTCTTTCTCCCCGCAGCGGCCGCCCCTGCAGCTGCCTGTTTCGTCCGTTTTCTGTCTGCATGTGTCGAGCGCGCCTGCCTCCACATGCGGGCTTACTCCCCCGGCTTACTCCCCCGGGCTACTCCCAAAGTCGGATTGTGCGTCGCAGCACCAAAGCGGACATTGAAGGCCGTATCGCATTCAAGCGGTTTGCGATTTTGTTTCGACCTTCAGGAGAACTCGGATGAACACAACGGTGCTTGACCCGCTTGCCGCCGGTTTCGCAGGGGGCTGCCAGCAGAGCGCGACGCTCCACCGCAAGATCGGATGGGCGGGTGCGTTCTGGGTGGCCAGTGGCGTACCTGCCCTGGTGCTTTTTTCAATTGGCTCGATTGCCGCAACGGTGGGCAAGCCGTCGTGGGCGATCTGGATCGTGTCGATCGCTTTCGGCTTTCTGCAGGCATTTTCCTATGCCGAGATCGCCGGCCTGTTTCCGCACAAGTCGGGCGGTGCGTCGGTGTATGGCGCCGTGGCCTGGGTGCGCTACAGCAAGATCCTCGCGCCGCTCTCGGTGTGGTGCAACTGGCTGGCCTGGTCGCCGGTGCTGGCCATCGGCTCTGGCCTGGCTGCGGGCTACATCCTGAGCATCCTGTTTGCGCCCGATGCGGCGATCAACACCTGGCAACTCACGCTGCTGGATCTGAGCTGGATTCGCGCGGATCTGGCGCTGCGCATCAACGCCACCTTCGTGCTGGGCGCAGCGGTGCTGCTCGGCGCGTTTGCGATCCAGCACCGGGGCATCCTGCAGGCTGCACGGATGCAGATGGTGCTCGGCATTGCCGCACTCGCACCGCTGATGCTCGTCGGCCTGTGGCCGCTGCTCTCGGGTGATGTATCGACCGCCAATCTGGCGCCGATGTATCCGCTAGCCCATGACGCTTCCGGTGCGGTAATCGACGGTGCCTGGGACATGGGCGGCCTGACCCTGATCGCCGGTGGCCTCTTCATCGCCGCCTGGTCGACCTACGGCTTCGAGACGGCAGTCTGCTACACCCGTGAATTCAAGAACCCGCGCACCGATACCTTCAAGGCGATCCTGTATTCGGGTCTGCTGTGCATCTTCGTGTTCACCGTGGTGCCGCTTGCCTTCCAGGGCACGCTCGGCCTCGGTCAGCTGGTGACGCCGGAAGTGACCGATGCCGCCGGCAACGTGGTGAGCGCCGCCGTGTATGACGGCATCCTCGCGCCTGAGATCTACAGCGGCATGGGTGTTGCACAGGCCATGGCGCACATGATCGGTGGCGGTGCGATGGTCGAGCGCGTGCTGATGGCGATGCTGGTGCTGGCACTGGTGCTGTCGATCATGACCTCGATGGCGGGCTCCTCGCGCACCCTGTACCAGGCTTCGGTCGATGGCTGGTTGCCGAAGTACCTCTCCCACGTCAATCGCAACGGTGCGCCGACCCCGGCAATGTGGACCGACCTCGGCTTCAACCTGCTGCTGCTGATGATGTCGGACTACATCTTCGTCCTCGCCATCTCCAACGTCTGCTACGTCCTGTTCAACTTCCTCAACCTCAACGCCGCCTGGATTCACCGCCTCGACCGTCCGAGCTGGACGCGTCCGTTCAAGGCACCGAACTGGCTGCTCGCAGTCGGCACCGTGCTGGCGTTCTGCAACATGGGGCTGATGGGCATGGGCGCCGACATCTGGGGCGCAGGCACGCTGGTGTCTGGCCTGGTGATGGCAGCGAGCATCGTGCCGGTCTTCATGTTCCGTCACTACATCACCGACAAGGGCAAATTCCCTGCGGCGATGCTCGAAGACATGCACCTCGGTGCAGAGGAAGGCGTGCGCAGCCGGGCCGGCATCCTGCCCTACGTGACGCTCGCTGCCGGTGCCGCGGTGGTCTATATCGCCCACTCCGTGGCTGTGCTCTGAGGGTGGCGGACATGATGCAATCGCAGATTACAAGCCGTCCGCGCTATCGCGAGTTGGTGGCCGAAGACACTGCGGGAGCCCATCTGCTGATCGTGGAGGGCGACACCCTCACGCCCGGACAGATGGCCACGCTTGCGGCGGCCTTCGCCCCGGTCGCGGAGCGCATGCAGACCTGGCTGGTGAGCGCACCGGCCACCGCGCTCGCACCCGGCAGGGTGCGCAAGCTGCAGACCGCCGAAGAGGCCGCTGCAGCGCTCGAGCACATGGATGAAGGTTTCGGCATTGCCGACCGGCTCTACCTGCAGGGCACCGAGCCCTTCATGTGGATGCTGGCGGCGGCTGCGACCCGCGCCGGGCTGAGCCCGACCCAGATCCGCATGCAGCACGCCGGCAGTCTGAAGCGCCGGGTGTGGTGCACCCACTGCCACCAGACCACCGAGAACGTCACCACCAACATCGCGACCTGTGCCGGTTGCGGGCGTGAGCTGCTGGTTCGAGATCACTTCTCGCGCCGCCTCGGTGCCTTCATGGGCGTGATGGTGGATGCGGAAGCGCCCGGCGAAGTGCCGCAGCGCGAGGAGGTATTTCCATGATCGGCGAAACCCTCGAACTCACCGTCGTCGGCGTCGACGACATCGCCCCCAGCCTGCGTCACGTGCGCCTGGCTGCGGCAGACGGCGGGCAGCTGCCGCCAGCTGCGGCCGGTGCCAACATCCAGCTGCGGCTGCAGGGTGAAGCGCGCACCTGGCGCAACGCGTACTCGCTGATCAGTCAGCCGGGTCGGCGCGATGTGTATGAAATCATCGTGCGCCGGGTGCCGGAATCGCGTGGCGGCTCCGCCTTCGTGCATGAAGTGCTCAAGCCGGGCGACCGCCTGGTTGCGAGCTGGCCGAGCAACCTGTTCGCGCCGCAGCGCACGGCACGTCATCACCTGATGATCGCCGGCGGCATCGGCATCACGCCCTTTCTGTCGTATGTCGCGGACTTTGCCCACAACGGCGCGAGCCATGCGCTGCACGTGTGCTGCCGCGAATCCGAGACCGCCACCTTCGCGCCCTGGCTGCAGGACTGCGGCGACCTCAACTACTACTGGGACGCCGACGGTCATCGTCTGGACATCCCGGCGCTGCTCGCACAGCAGCCCGCGGGGACCCACCTGTATGTGTGCGGCCCCGCTGCACTGAACGACCAGGTCATTCAGGCCGCAGCCGATGCAGGCTGGCCTGCAAGCCATGTGCATTGCGAGCACTTCGGTGCCGCGCTGTCGGGCGGCACGCCCTTCACCGCCTTCCTCAGCCGCTCCGGCATCGAGGTCGAGGTGGGCGAGAGCGAAAGCCTGCTCGAAGCCATCGAGCGTATCGGCGCGAGCGCGCCCTGCCTGTGTCGCGGCGGTGCCTGCGGCGTGTGCGTCACCGGCGTGCTCGAGGGCGAGCCGGAGCATCGCGACCACTATCTCGGCGCGGACGAGCGTGAGGGCGGACAACTGATCATGCCCTGCGTGTCGCGGGCACGCTCGGCCCGTCTCGTCCTCGATCTTTGAACCCATACAACTCAATCAGCCGGAGGCAATCATGAGCCTGGTATTCAAGCCCGAAGAAACCTTCCGCGGCGACTACACCTACCGCAACAGCGATGCAGCCATCCTGCGCTTCCCGTTTCCGTTTCCGGAAGACCGCTACATGTACAGCGTCAACATCGAGCCCCATGTCCGCAGCGGCCCGACCGACGTTTTCCACCGCCCCTTCGATATCGACGAGCACTACGTTGCCGAGTGCCGCGACCGCGCGCTGACGCTGGAGCAGGACCCCGGCCGCTGTCAGGCGCTGCCGCACATGATGACGGCGCAGTGGGACACGCTCGAGCTGCTGATGGAGAACATGGCTGCGGACTATCCGGAGCAGTTCTCGCTGACCAAGGAAGGCGACGTGTTCGGCAGTCGCTGGACCTGGATCAACCGCCCGCTGGGGATCGAGCAGAGCTTCATTTTCGGGGACCCCGACACGCTGCCCTGCGAGCCCTTCGAATACATCACCCGTCAGGCCCAGGGCGACTTCGCGATCTGCGATCAGCGCGAGGACAACCTCTACCTCGACGCCGGCATGGTCACCTCGCAGGCCGACTGGTCGCTGGCGTTCAACGTCGGCATGAACTTCATGGAGTGGCACGGTCCGGTGCCGCTCGCGCATCAGGCCGGCGTGTTCGAGCGTGCGCTCAAGTATCTGCTCATGCTGCGCCTCGGCCAGCCGGTGCGTCGCCTGAACTGGACCATGAGCATCAATCCGCGGCTCGACACCTCGCCCGAGAGTTACCCGGAGTGGGGGCCGGACCGCGCCTCGGTCACCGTCGAAAACGCCGGCGGCAAGGTGCACCTGCGGGTCGAACTGCAGACCCTGTGGCGCCTGCCGCGCAGCAACGCAATCCTGTTCCCGATCCGCTGTTTCCTGATCTCGGTCGAAGAGCTGGCGCGTGTGCCCAAGTGGGGCAAGCGCCTGCACCGGGTGCTGTCTTCGCTGCCGCCCGAACTGGTCGAGTACAAGGGCCTGACCCGTTACCTGCCGGCCACGCTGGCCTGGCTAGCACCGCTCGATGACGGCGCCGAGCTTGCCACCGGCATCGGCCCGGACATCACCGAACTCGCACCCCTTTGATCCGACTTCAGCCCATTCATCACTTTCCACAAAGGACACTGACATGAACGCCATCAATGAACTCGCCCCCACCGGTATCAGCTCGGAATGGAGCCCGCAGTGGATGCTCAGCCCCGAACAGCTGGCCCTGCAGGCCGAACTGATCGCCGTGTGCATGAGCACCATGCGCCCGAACGCGATCGAGAGCGACAAGAAGTACATCTACCCGCGCAAGAACTTCGAGGCGCTCGCGGCCATGGGGCTGCTGGGCCTGACCGTGCCGAAGGAGCTGGGTGGCCGGGGCGAGAGCCACCTGTGCGCCGCCATGGTGGTCGAGACCATTGCCCGCTACGGCTGCCCCTCCACCGCAATGTGCTACACCATGCACCTCGGCGCATGTGCCGCCGCGCTGCTGCGCCACCACGACAACGAACGCCTCAAGGCCATCCTGAAGCGCGTCGACAAGGACGTGCTGATCGGCACCCTGTCTTTCTCCGACCCGGAGACCGGCTCGCACTTCTGGTATCCGATGTCGTCGCGTGCCGAGCGCACCGAGAACGGCTGGAAGGTCTTCAAGAAGGCATCCTGGACCACCTCCGGCGGCTTCGCCGACTGGTACATCATCCAGACCACCTCGCCTGACTTCGGCGGTAACTACTCTGACCTGTCCTGCTTCCTGGTGACCAAGGACCAGATCCAGGCCGACCCCGCCAACTGGGATGGCCTGGGCATGCGCGGCAACCAGTCCGGCCCGATCTCGGTCGATGGTGTCGATATCGCCCCCGATGCGCTTGTCGGCCCGGTCGGCGACGGCGCCAAGTCCAACGACGAGGTGGTCGACCCCTTCTTCCTGGTGTGCTCGTCCGCATGCTGGAACGGCATCAGCCTGGCCGCCATGGACATCGCCAAGAACCACACCACGCGCAAGGTGCATAACGACGTCGGCATGCGCGTCGCCGACTACCCGACGATCCAGGACTACGTGGGTGAATGCCTGATCGACACCAACGCTAGCCGCAGCTATGTCTATCTGGCCGCCAAGGCGCTTGACGATCAGACCGGTGGCTGCGACTGGTCTGGCCATGCCGACGTTACTTACCTGCCGCGCACCGGCTTGCTGAACTGGCTGTGGCAGGTCAAGTTCTTCTCCTCCAAGAACGTCTCCAACGTGGTCGACAAGATGCTCCACGCCTGCGGTGGCACCGGTTACAAGCCGGCGCTGGGCATCGAGCGCCTGCTGCGTGACGGCAAGGCGGGCTGGGTGATGGGCCCCACCAACGAGGTGCTGCGCCAGTTCGTCGGCAAGTCGGCGCTGCTCGGTTTCGAGGTGCTCGACTACTGGAACCAGTCGGTGAATCAGCGCGTGCTGAACAACGAACTGAAGAAGATGAGCAAACCGGAAAAGGCTGCGTTCGCCGCCAAGCTGCTCGAAGACGCTCAGGCCTGAGCCAACCCACGGAGCCTGCCATGCACGCTGTTGCACTCAAGCAGGTTCCGGCCCCCGGGCCGGAACCCCTTGCCGCCCATCACGCACCGTTCGATGGCCGGCTGTTTCGTCAGGTCCTTGGCCTGTTTCCCACCGGGGTCACCATCGTTACCACATGGGACGATCAGGGACGGCCGGTGGGGGCGACCGTGAGCTCCTTCAATACCGTGTCGCTCGATCCGCCGCTGGTGCTCTTCAGCCTGGCGCGGAACAGCGCCTGCTGCGAGGCATTCGCCGCCGGCGGGGCGCTGGCGATCCATGTGCTCGGCCACGAGCAAAGCGAGCTGTCGTCGCGCTTTGCCCGCGGCGGCGGGGACAAGTGGGTCGATCTGAACTATGCGCCGGGCGAGCTCGGCGCCCCCTTGCTGGACGACACCCTCGCCAGTTTCGAGTGCAGCCTGTTCGCACAGTATCCGGGCGGCGACCACATCATCTTCGTCGCCGAAGTCGACAACCTGCGTTTCCGCGATGGCGAACCGCTGGTGTTCTGCGCCGGTGGCTATCGCAAGCTGGTTGCGAAGGACGCCAGCGCATGAACGACAAGGCACCGCCGTTCATCGAAGAGGACCCCTTCCTGCTGCAGGCGGACGCACAGCCCGCTTTGCAGCAGGTCTTTCCCGAGCCGCTGACGGTGATCCGGGTCGGGGCGGCGAGCGCCCGGGCCTTCGAGCTGAAGGCCGGGCAGTTCATTCAGGTCATCGATGTGGAGGGGCGTCAGTGCTCGGATGTCCTCGCCTTCGATGCTGCAGCGCTTGCCGCCGGTGAAGAGTGGGGGCTGGACCCGACGGTGACCCGCACCCTGGCGGGTTCGTCCTATCCCATGCCCGGCCTGCACGCGAAGTATTTCGATGCGCGCATGCAGCCCCTGCTTGAGACCGTGCAGGACACCGTGGGGCGGCACGATGCCTTTGCCCTTGCCTGCACTGCGAAGTACTACGAGGACCAGGGCTTTCCCGGTCACGCCAACTGCAGCGACAACTTCAACGCCGTGCTCGAACCGATGGGCGTTCGTCCCCGCGCAGGCTGGCCGGCGATCAACTTTTTCTACAACACCTTCATCCAGCCCTGCGGCAGCCTCGGTTTTGCCGAGCCGTGGTCGAAGGCGGGTGACTACGTGCTGCTCAGGGCGCTCAAGGATCTGGTGGTGGCGGTGTCGTCCTGCGCCGACGACATCGACCCTGCCAACGCCTGGCAGCCGACCGACATCGAGGTTCGCATCTATGACGCGGCCCATTCATTCCCTCGCGCGATGGCCCACCGAATGACTCCCGACGCCCCTGTACGCCTGACCCGTCCCACGGCCTTTGCCGGCGTGACCGAAACGCTGACGCGGGACTTCATCGACTATCACGGCTTCTGGCTGCCGCGCAGCTTCGTCGGCCACGGCACGATTGCCGAATACTGGGCCTGCCGCGAGAAGGTCGCGGTGATGGATCTGACCGCGCTGCGCAAGTTCGACATCACCGGGCCCGACGCCGAGGCCCTGCTGCAGAAGGTGGTGACCCGCGACATGCGCAAGCTGGCCGTGGGGCAGGTGGTCTATACCGCGGTGTGCCATGCCCATGGCGGCATGATGGACGACGGCACGGTGTTCCGCCTCGGGCGCGATGTATTCCGCTTCGTGTGCGGCGAGGACACGACCGGCCTGTGGCTGAAGGAGCAGGCTGCGGCGGGGGGCTTCAAGGTGCATGTCCGTGACGCCACCGACAGCCTGCACAACATTGCGGTGCAGGGGCCGCGCAGCCGCGAGCTGCTGGACAGGATCCTGTGGACCGCGCCGGCACAGCCGGGCATTGCCGAACTCGGCTGGTTCCGCTTCATGGCAGCGCGTCTGGGCGGACCCACCGGCCGTCCGCTGGTGGTCTCCCGCACCGGCTACACCGGCGAGCTCGGTTTCGAGCTGTGGTGTCACCCCGGCGATGGCACAGAGCTGTGGAATGTCGTGGCCGAGGCCGGGGCCCCACTCGGTCTGGCGCCGCTCGGGTTCGATGCGCTCGACATGCTGCGCATCGAGGCCGGGCTGGCCTTTGCCGGTCAGGAGTTCTGCGATCAGACCGACCCCTTCGAGGCCGGCATCGGCTTTACCGTGGCACTGTCCAAACCCGACGATTTCATCGGCCGGGCGGCGCTTGAAGAGCGCAAGGCACACCCGCGGCGCAAGCTGGTCGGGCTTGCGATCGACAGCAACGAAGCAGTGCATCACGGCGACGGCGTCCACATCGGTCGCGCAAGGGTGGGCGAGATCACCAGCGCGGTCCGCTCTCCGGTGCTCAATGCACAGGTCGCGCTGGCGCGGGTGGATGTTGCCTGTTCCGAGCTCGATACGGCGCTGCAGGTGGGTCAGCTCGACGGCCACCGCAAGCGCCTCGATGCGCGCGTCGTGGCCTTCCCGCACTATGATCCGACCAAGTCCAGGGTGCGCAGCTAGGCCGGTTTTCAGCCTGCCTGCTCAGTGAGCCTGCTCGGGCGGCGGCGTCAGCGCGCCGGGATGGTCGTGGCGCGCTGCCTGCTCGAGCATGGCGTTCGCATCGGCGTGGGCCTCGCGCTCGGTCGCGATGCCGAAGCGCGCGCTCAGGCTGAGGCTATGGCCGTCGATGCGCAGCGGGCGGCTGATCTCCGCCGCGAGTGCATGGGCGAGATGCAGCAGGCCGGCTGCCGAGGATGGCTCGGCACTCGGCGGCCCGGCCCAGCTCAGCGTCTGCGGGCGGAAGTCCGAAATCAGCACCGCAAAGCCGCCGGCGTGACGCGCAACCCCGTTGCAGTCGCTCTGCGCAAGCCGCAGGCGCTTGCCGATCTCGACGCTGACGCGTTCGCTCATTGCCGGCCCGTAGTGCTCGGCAATCTCGGTGATCGTTTCGATCTCGATGTGGATCAGCGCAAACGGGTAATCGGCAATCGCCGCGTGGCGGTACAGATGCTGCAGACGGTCAAGGAACAGGCTCAGATTCATCAGACCGGTTGCGTTGTCGAAGAACAGGCGCCGGCGCGCTTCCTCCTGCGCGCCCCGGCTGGCGCTGACGTCGGTGATGAAGCCCTCCAGGCCGAGGAATTCGCCCCGGCTGGAATAGATGCCGCGCCCCTGTTCCCATACCCAGCGCGTCTGACCGTCGCGGTCCACGATGCGGTAGCTCAGTTCGTAGCGCTCACGGCGGTCGAGCCGCATCTGCACGAAGTTCCACACGAAATCGCGGTCTTCCTCATGGATCATTTCGGCAAAGCAGGCCGAGTGGTTATCCACCAGTTCCAGCGGGGTGTAGCCGGTGAGTTCGAAGCAGCCCTCGCTGACGAACTCCATCGTCCAGTTGCGATCGTTCTGGCCGCGGTAAATCATCCCCGGGAGGTTATCCAGCATGGTGTGCAGGCCGCGGCGCTGTGCGCGCAGAGCCTCTTCGCCGCGGCGGCGCTGGTCGATGTCGAGCAGAATGCCGCTCACCCCGGTTTCGCCGAGCGCCGGCAGGGGCATCGGCCAGGCGCGCAGCTCGACCCAGCGCGCGGCGTGGGCGCGGGTGGCGCGGATGCGCACCTCCAGCGTGAGGTTGTCGCGCTTGCCCGCCTGCAGCTGTCGCAGCCCGGTGCCGAGGGCGGCGCGGTCATCGCTGTGGAAGATCGACAGCAGGGGTTGCTGCAGGCTCTCGGCAACGCTGCGCCCGGTGCTGTGCTCCCATTGCGCGTTGGCATAGCTGAGCTGCATCTGCGCGTCGAGGGAGAACAGGATCTCGCGGGAGAAATGGGTCAGCCGGGTCGCCTGCAGATACTCGTGTCCGCTGTTGTCCGGGCCATCCTGGGGCGCGGAGAACTGCAGCAGGGTGAGCTGTGAGCTGTGCCCCTGGAACACGCTGACACGGGCAGGCCAGGGCGTGCCGTCGGCACGCATCAGCGACAGCGTGCCGGCGTCGCTGTTGTCCGCCCCGGGTGAAAAGAGGGCGGCCAGCCGGCGGTGATGCTTCGGATGCACGATGTTGTCGAGCGGCATGCCGATCAGTTCGTCGCCGCGATCCTCCAGCCCGATGAGCTTGAGCAGGGCGCGGTTGGCGTTGGCGATGTTCCCGCCTTCAAGCAGCAGGGCGGGCTGGCCGCTGTGTTCGGCGAAGCGGCTCAGCGACTGCAGCGCGGAGAGCGCGTCGGTCGTCGGGCTGCTGCGCCCGTGGCGGGCGCCGTGGCGCAGCGCGATCCAGGTCAGCAGTGGAATCATGGCCAGCATCCACAGCAGGGGTGAGGTGTCGCTGCCATCGCCGAGCACGAGCAAGGCCGTCGAGCAGGCAAGGAGGGTGGCGATCAGGTAAAGCGTCATCGGTGCAGTGTTCAGGGCTGTAGGTGGGTGGCGGGTGCGCTACTCAAAGCAGGATTCACTCCAGCACGTGGGCTGGCACGCAGGAATATGCTGTGATGCTTGATTCCTGCTGGGCGCAAAAGTTGCTTCAGGTTAAACGATTAAACGCCTGATCATTGCATCCTGCTGACTGTCCATCTTGAAAAAACACCCGCTGTTCTCGCGTCTTGTGCTCGTTCTGGTGTGTCTCGCCTGCCTGTGCGCGACCCTGTTCGTCAGCGCCGGCATTGCCGCCGGGCTGCAGGCGACGCTCAGAACCGCCTCGGACCCGACGCTTTCGTCCCGTCTTGCGGTCCTGCAACTGCTGCAGGTCCTGCTCGCGCTGATGTTCCTCCTGGGGTGCGGGGCCACGCTGCGGATCGCGCGCAAGATGCTCGTGGTGCGCACCGATTTCGCCCTCGAGCGGCTCAACCGGCACGTCTTTGGTGCCACGGTGGCGTGGGACGAGGGCGTGGATGAGGTGGACCGGCTGCACCGGGCGCTGGATGGGGTGTCGACCCAGCTCGCCTGCCACCTTGCGGAGGGCGAACGGCTGTCGCGGCAGGCGTCCGAGCATGAGCGCTTCGCCACCCGGACACTCGAATTCATCTGCCAGGCCAGTCTCTGCCTTGCGGAGCACAGCGCGAGCGCACCGTGGCTGAATTCCCTGCTCGAGGACATGGCCGACTGCCTGGCGGTGCGTGCGTGTGCGCTGGTGCTGCTGGAGCCGGTGGCCGAGGGGCTGGGGGTGCCGTCACAGCTGGGCGATGTCCGCCGCCTGCAGTTGCTGGAAGCGTTTTCGGTCGAGGAGCTGTCGCGCGGAAACGGCCGGCACCGGGCATCGACTGCAGCCGAAGGCGAGCATGTCGAGCTGGCGGTGCCGGTGCGCGATGCCGGCGACACCTATGGCGTGCTGATTGTCGAGGCGCCGGGAGACTTCATGTTCGAGAGCCGCCACAGCCGCCTGATCGAGGCGGTGGCCTCGCTGTTTGCGCTGTCGCTGGGCAATCTGCAGCGCAATCACCGGCGCCGGCGTCTGGCGCTGATGGACGAGCGCAGCGCGATCGCCGGGGAGCTGCACGACTCGCTCGCCCAGGCCCTGTCCTACATGAAGCTGCAGGTGGCGCGCCTGCAGCTGGAGATCGGGCGCAGCTGTGCGGCCTGTGGTCCCGGCGAGCGTGTGCTGGAGGTGTCGGGCGAGATCAAGAACGGGCTCGACAGCGCCTACCGTCACCTGCGCGAGCTGCTCTCGGCCTTTCGCACCAGCATGCCGCCGGGCGGCCTGCAGCAGGCGCTGCGCGAGGTGGTGGACGAGCTGTCCGCACGCTCGGGCACCGAACTCGGCTTCGACTACCGGCTGGGCAGCAGGCATCTGTCGGTCAATGAGGAGTTCCACCTGCTGCAGATCGTCCGCGAGGCACTGACCAATGTCGTGCGTCACGCGCGGGCGCAGCACGCACAGGTGCGCTTCGACGAGGAGGACGACGGACAGATCGTGCTCACGGTCGAGGACGATGGTCGCGGGCTGCGCGAGGGCAGCGGCGGCGATGGCCACCATGGGGTGTCGATCATGCGCGACCGCGCCCGGCAGATTGGCGGGGCCTTGCACTTGCGGCCCGCTGTGGGCGGGCAGGGCACCTGCGTCGAGATGCGCTTCCGGCCGCGGCCGGGCAGCGCCTGAAACGGATTGATCAAGCAATGAGGACGGACAGCATGGACAACGCGGCTGGGGGCGACCCGGATCGACAGGGCACACCGATCAGACTGGTGGTCGTGGATGACCACGCACTGTTTCGCAAGGGGGTCAGCCAGCTGCTGGCAATGTACGACGATGTCGAGGTCGTCGCCGAGGCGGCGTCGGGTGCGGAGGGGATCGAGGCGGTGCTGACGCACCGGCCGGATGTCGCGCTGATCGATCTGCACATGAAGGGGCTCGACGGCATCTCGGTGCTGCGGGCGCTGAAGGCCGCGGGATCGACCACCCGCCTGGTGATGCTCACCGTGTCCGACTCCAGTTTCGACATCATGGAGGCGCTGAACTCGGGCGCCAGCGGTTACCTGCTCAAGGACATGGAGCCGGACGAGTTCTGCATGAAGCTGCGTCAGGTCGCGGCCGGGGGCACGGTGCTGTCGGCCGAGGTCGGGGGCCTGCTGGCCAAGCCTTCGCCGCCGTCGCGGGAAACGCTCGACGAGCACTGGTCGTCGCTGACCGCACGCGAACAGGAAACCCTGGAGCTGGTGTCCAAGGGCGCATCGAACAAGATCGTGGCGCGTGCGCTCGGTATTGCCGAAAGCACGGTGAAGGTGCACGTGAAGCATGTGCTGCAGAAACTCAATCTGCGTAACCGGTTTGAGGCGGCGGTGTGGCTGCGCGAACTGCGCGAGGACGAGAGACACCAGGCCTGACGCCGTGGTGGGAGGCCGGGGCGTAGTACCAGAGGAGTATTTTCGCGTGCCCGGCACACTGGCTTAATGAACTCAATTTCACTCTTCGCTGAAAAGGGAGTTTCAAATGAGTTCATGGAGACAGTCGACACTGGCTGACCGGCATCGCGCACTGGGTTCGACCCTCGCAGACTGGAACGGGATGGCGACAGCCTGGACCTACAACACCGATCTCGCCGACGAACACGAGGCCATTCGCACCCGCGCCGGCCTGATGGATGTGTCCGGGCTCAAGAAGGTGCACCTGGTCGGACCGCATGCGGAAGCCCTGCTCAACTACGCGACCACGCGCAATGTCAGCAAGCTCTATCCGGGCAAGTCGGTGTATGCCTGCATGCTCAACGAAGCCGGCAAGTTCATCGACGACTGCGTGATCTACCGCAACGGCCCCAACGCCTTCATGGTGGTGCACGGCTCGGGCCAGGGCCACGAGATCCTGACCCGCGGCGCGGTGGGTCGCAACGTGGCGGTGCTGTTCGATGACGACCTGCACGACCTTTCGCTGCAGGGGCCGCTGGCGGTGGAGTACCTGTCGAAGCATGTGCCGGGCATCCGCGACCTGCCTTACTTCCATCACATGCAGACCAGGCTCTTCGGCTGCCCGGTCACGATTTCGCGCACCGGCTATACCGGGGAGCGCGGTTACGAGCTGTTCTGCAAGGGCGTCGATGCGCCGCTGATCTGGGACACCATCGTGGAGGAAGGCAAGGCGATGGGCATCATGCCCTGCTCCTTCACCGCGCTGGACTGGCTGCGGGTCGAGAGCTACCTGCTGTTCTATCCCTACGACAACTCCGACATGTACCCGATGGAAGGCGAAGCGATTGGCGACAGCCTGTGGGAGCTGGGCCTCGACTTCACCGTGTCGCCGGGCAAGACGGAGTTCCGCGGCGCGGCCGAGCACTTCCGCCTGCAAGGCAGGGAGCGCTTCAAGATCTACGGCGTCGAGCTCGATACCAAGGAAATCGCGCAAGGCGGCGATGCCATCTGGGACGGCGACACCAAGGTCGGCTTCGTGACCTGCGCAATGTATTCCCGTCTCACCGGGCGTGGCATGGCCATCGCCCGCATGGACCCGGCCTACGCCGTTCCCGGGCGTGCGCTCGAACTGCGCGGCGCCACCCTGCGCTGTGCGGCAACCACCCATACGCTGCCTTTCGACGATCCCGAAAAGCTCAAGCGTACCGCCAAGGGCTGAGGGGCGAAGCCTTGCAAGGGCGCCGCGAGTGCGCCCGCTACGCCCCCGCGCAACAAGACCGAAAACAGGAAAACAGCACCCCCATGAGCCCCTCAGAGAGACGTTACACCCTGTCCCTGTCCTGCCCGGACAGGGTTGGCATCGTGACCACTGTCAGCAGCTTCTTCTCCAGCCACCAGGGCTGGATCACCGAGGCGAACCACCACGCGGACGTGGACGGCAAGCGCTTCTTCATGCGCCAGGAGATCCTGGCCGGCTCGCTGCCTTTCGACATCGATGTGCTGCGCGAGAAGTTCGCGCCGATCGCACGTGAATTCGACATGGACTGGAAGATCAGCGACAGCGCGCGCAAGAAGCGCGTGGTGGTGATGGTGAGCAAGCAGGAGCACTGCCTGTACGACCTGCTGTCGCGCTGGCATGCCGATGAGCTGAACATCGAGATCCCGTGCGTGATCTCCAACCACGAGACCTTCCGCGGTCTGGTGGAGTGGCACGGCATTCCCTTCCATCACGTGCCGGTCACGCCCGACACCAAGGCCGAGGCCTATGCCAGGGTCGAGGACCTGTACCGCGAGGCGCGGGGCGACGTGATGGTGCTGGCGCGCTACATGCAGATCCTGTCGCCGGGGCTGTGCGAGCGCTACCCGGGCCAGATCATCAACATCCACCACAGCTTTCTGCCCAGCTTCGTCGGCGCCAAGCCT
>NZ_JBYEXN010000034.1:0-27112 GCF_057621855.1 Parazoarcus sp. PS-13 R2A | reverse complement strand
GAATGAGAGGCCCAACGATGCAGCACAACCCCAAAAAGTCCATTCTCCGACGACCCGACGTCCAAGCACGAACCGGCCTATCCCGCTCCACCATCTATGCACGAATGAATGACGGCACTTTTCCAAAAGCGGTCAGCTTGGGCGCTCGATCTGTCGGATGGTTTGAGGGTGATATCGACGCATGGCTCGATCGCCTCACAAGCACCAATACCACGGCGAATGCAGCATGAGGAGAAGCCAGATCAACAGCGCCACACCGCAGCCCAAATCCCTCCGACATTCCACAAAATCGGCGTGTTTTCTTAGGGCTTCGCGTAGAAAATGAATGTACAGCCCAGTGAATGGAAGACCAAAGCAAAGATCGACTTCATCAAGATCCGCATCCCAGATCGTGAAAGGGCTATCGATCGGTGCACGAATGCACTCGCGTCCGGACTCGACGTATCGACCACCTGCGCCACCAGCGGTTATCGAGACACCACGCTCACTGTGCATGATCCGCAAAACTCACACTTCGCTTCACTTGTGGAGACGCTGCCAGAGTTCCCGATTGACGAAATGGAGGTGTCGGTTGACTTCTTCACGCGCGACCACAGCAATGACCACGAACGCCTTCGCGCGCTTCACTGCTATCTGACGAACCACCTATTTCCACAAAAGCATGAGCTGATGCGATCAAGTGTCGCCCGCAAGTTCTACGATCCGACGAAGAGAAGGTACGTGCGAGATCGGCTTCGCACTGCTTCTACGGACACATCGGTCCTCTTTCAGAACACGAAGAACCTGATTCAGGTTCGCTGTTATATCAAAACCATAGACAATAAAAAGTACATCAAACGCCACTCGGTTCGCGTTGAAGTCACACTCATCGGAGCCGGGCTACAAGACGGCGACGGACGGTATCGGTTACGCGACCTGCCTCGGATCTTCAGAACGTTGCGCAAAAGAGTAGCCCCCTATTTTCACGTAGCAAACGGCATCAAACCAAACATCAAGCGAAGCAGAACTACACAGTTTCAGAAGGTCCAGACAGCCCACAAAGCAGCAAAGAATGAGCACCGAAGGGTAATTAGAGGGTTCGAGGTCTATGGCGCACAGTGGGCCTTCAAACAAGGCTGCAGAGTGATTCCGCATGCAGAGTTCAACCGAACATTCGGTGATGCCCTATCTGAGTTGAAGCGAAGGCTGTCGATGACTTTTTGCCACCAAAAAGCGGGAGATTCCGAGCGGTCAGTGATGGAGGCCGTCTCCCACACCCAGTGATCACACGACGCCAACTCAACCAATCACCGCTCGCACTAGTTCTCTATAGATGCGTGCATGGGGTAAAAACGAGAATCCAAGATCCTCACGGCTGAAGAACTTTGGTAACAGCATCATCCGACCAAGCACAACCTTCTCAGTCTGCTTCCGAACTCAGACGCAAGCGCTTCAAGGGTCACATGGACGTCAGCCGTGAAGTCTTAGATTAAGGCCGTATTTCTCAGGCTACTGGAGTCGTCGACGGGCACCCCCCCTCAATGCCCTTACACTTTCAGCTGGCTACTAACGTGCTGCATTCGTGACAAAGCTCTTGAGGCTCGTACTCGGAAAACCCGATACAGCCACACACCAACCCACAAGACTCTCACGGACTCGACGAGCACCTCAGAGGCAGACTAATTCGCCTGCCTCTATTGCCTATTGATAGACCACTGCTAAAATCGCCATGTCATGAAAGAGGCAAATTTCACTTTCCGCATCGGCGCCTACTCGCCTGCGACGATCCCCTTGGGTCGCCTTGGGCGGTATCTCGAGCATTTAGCAGCGCTTGTCGGCAGCGAAGACCATCTGCGCTTTGCCGGATTACGCAAGGGAAGTACAAAAATCCGATTTCGCGCAGAGCCCGAGGATGCCGAACCGATACGAACTCGACTGACCCTAGTCGGCGGCACCGACTGCCCGCCTGAAGCGGTCCGCGCGTATCAGGACATCTCGGAGATGCTGCGTGAAGATGGCGCGTCTGGAACCATCTCCTCTCCCAGCGGGGAAAAATTAATTGTCTTCCCAAGAGCACCAAAGGTTGTCGAGAAACCTATGGTCGTAAGGGAGGCCGGCGACGTCGAGGGAGAGCTCATATCGGTGGGAGGTAAAGATGCGACGGCCCACATGAGGATCATCGACCCTAACGGGCGAACCCTCAAAGTGTCGACGCGCAGCCGTGACCTTGCAAAAGAGATGGCCCGACACCTCTTCGAACAGGTACGCGTATTCGGCACAGGAACGTGGACTCGCGGTGAAGCCGGCTGGGACCTCGAAAACATGAGCGCTGACCGATTCGAAATCGTCAAGAAACTCCCACTCGATGAGCTGGTAGCCCAAATGCGGCAAATCGTCTCGAAGGATGTGACGACTTCCGAAAATCAACTTGAAACTTGGATCAAATTCCGGAAGGGGAAGTGATGAACGTCATCTTCGACACGAACATTCTCCTGATGCTCCACTTTCCAGGGACGGCAGTCCCAAAAGATCCGAGAACGGGACGTCCTCTTGAGTTTGCCAAGGAACGCATCGAGCACCTAGTAAAAACTCTGACTAAGGGGAAGATGAACGTTGTTGTTCCTACGCCAGTCCTCTCCGAGTTCATATTCGCAGCGAACGGCGATGTCAGCCCGGCAGACCTACTCCCAATACTGAATCACCATCCGTTTCGACCTGCCTCCTACTCGACGCGAGCAGCTGTGGAGTGCGCAACTGCAATGCGGACACATCGCGCCTACAAGCCAAAGGTTCGCGCGGAAGGGTGGCGGCAAAAAATGAAGATTGACCGACAGATCATCGCAATCGCCGTCGTCGAGGGCGCAAAAAGAATTTACTCTGATGACGAAGACATCAAGAAATACGCTAAACAAGCTGGGATCGACGTCATAAGCTCCTACGAACTTGAGCTCGACCCTGCCTCGAAACAAGGTAAGCTTGACCTGTCCCATCCGGCCGAGAGCCGCGAGGTACAGTTATAAATCAACCACCAGATCATCATCGTTTTCGGCACAAGCCATCGAAGAAAGACGATGCGCCATGTTAGTCACCAAGGAAGACGGTAAGTTTGACGGTACCTCACCCTGCACAAAGCACTTTTATATATAAATAACAATACATTACAAGACCTTTTTCAGCGCCCCCGGCCCACCAAATTGAAGCCCCGACTGTTATCAGTCGGGGCTTTTTCTTTTCCGCCCGGCTCGGCAGCCGTCTTGCAGCAAAGGATTGGACACTGGCTGACCATTCCGCCCGTTCGTCGCCAGCAGTCGCGGCGAAACCTGATTGACGGGGGCGCCCCTGCGTGGCACAACGGTGGCATTGGGCACCGTCGCAGTCATCCCGGATGGGTGTGACCTGCCATACTCACGGCCCTCGATGGCGGGTCTGTTCAACCCGGGCGACGCGCGGTCCGTTGCGTTCAACACCGGGGACCAGACTCGACGCCAGTCACGGACGCTCGAGCCCAGGATTCAAAACCCGCGAATGACGGAGTTGAGGCATGCATACCGTTTTCTCGGAATTCGCACTGCTTCTGATGATGTCCGCCGCCGCAGGCGCGTTTTCGCTCTGGCTGCGCCAGCCGGTACTCATTGCCTACATTGTCATCGGCATCGTCGTCGGCCCCGCCGTGCTGGGCCTTGTCACCGCGCACGACCAGATTGACCTGCTGGCGCAGGTTGGCGTCGCGATGCTGCTCTTCGTCGTTGGCCTCAAGCTCGACCTGAAGCATATCCGCCACATTGGCCCGGTTGCACTCGCCACCGGCCTGGGCCAGCTTGCCTTCACCATCGTGATTGGTTTCCTCATCGTCCTTGCGATGGGCAAGGGCTGGATCGAAGCGCTGTATATCGCTGTGGCGCTGACCTTCTCCAGCACCATCATCATCGTCAAGCTCCTGTCCGACAAGCACGAGATCGACTCCCTGCACGGACGCATCGCAGTCGGCTTCCTGATCGTGCAGGATCTCGCCGTCGTGATCGCAATGATGGTGATGAGCGCTATGCGCGGTGATGCCGGCGAAGGCTCGCTGCTATCGCTTGCCGGGTCGCTCGGCCTGCGGATCGGCATTGCCGTCGCCGGGCTGTATCTGCTGATGCGCTTCGTCCTGCCGAGGGTCGTCGCCCGCATGGCGCAATCGCAGGAGTTGCTGCTGATTTTTGCCGTTGCCTGGGGCACGGGGCTCGCGGCACTTGGTGAGTGGGCCGGCTTTTCCAAGGAAGCAGGCGCCTTCCTTGCCGGCTTCTCGCTTGCCTCGACGCATTATCGTAACGCCATCAACGCACGGCTGACCGGGATCCGCGACTTCCTGCTGCTGTTCTTCTTCATCGACCTCGGCTCGAAACTTGATTTCTCCACGCTCGGCAACGAACTGTGGCCAGCTCTAACGCTGTCCCTGTTCGTGCTGGTCGGCAACCCCCTGATCGTCATGGCCATCATGGGCTACATGGGATACCGGAAGCGTACGGGCTTCCTGTGCGGACTGACGGTGGCCCAGATCAGTGAGTTCTCGATCATCTTCGTTGCCATGGGCATCTCCCTCGGGCATCTCGACAGGAGCGCACTCGGATTGACCACGCTTGTCGGCCTGATCACCATTGCCCTGTCGACCTACGCGATTCTTTACTCCCACCCGCTCTACGAGAAACTTGCAGCCTGGCTCGGTGTATTTGAACGCAAGCGCCCCTTCCGCGAACTGGCGGTCGCGACGGAGCGGCACGACCTCGAGATGGCAGACGTGATCGTGGTCGGCCTCGGGCGTTACGGCAGCCGGCTGGCGCTCTGCCTCCAGGCAGCCGAACTCAAGGTGCTCGGCGTCGAATACGACCCGGAGGCGGTGCGAAAGCTGCGGCGACGCGGTCTGCCGGTGCGATACGGAGACTGCACCACCAGCGAGTTCATCGAAAGCCTTCCGGTCAGGGACACACGCTGGATTGTCAGCACCTTACCGGACATGACCTCAAACCACGACCTGCTGGACGGCCTGCGGGCGCATCATTTCGCCGGAGGCGTGGCGATCGTTGCCCGCGACGACTTCGACGATGCTGCGCTGAAAATGCACGGCGCGACGACGATCCTGTATCCGATGCGCAACGCCGTCGACTATGCAGTTGACGCACTGACGGCCCTCATCCACCCGAATGACAGGGCCACACCGGAAATCGAGAGGACCGCGTCGAGGCCGGGGACTGATTGACGTTCCGCGCAAGTCTTCGCCAAACCAGCCAGGAAACACTGCCGGCACGACAAGTTTTCACTAAAACAACGACTTCAGCCGCATGAATACAACTAAAGTGGCACCCCGATTAGGGTTTTCCGCGGTTTTCCGGCGCGCGCCAATCCCTATAATCAGCGCAGCAATTGCTAAAACAGAAAGATACAAAGGAGATAACGTGGAACGTCGTAAATTCCTGAAGGGTGCAGGTCTCGCTGGCGTACTTGCGGCTGGCACCGCACCGGCGATCGTAAACGCACAACAACAGATCCGCTGGCGTCTTGCGTCAAGCTTTCCGAAGTCGCTCGATACGATTTACGGCGCCGCTGAGACGTTCTCCAAGAACGTTGCGGACGCAACGGGCGGAAAGTTCCAGATCTCGGTCCACGCCGCCGGCGAGCTCGTCCCGGCCTTCGGTGTGGTCGACGCAATTCAGCAGGGCGCCATCGATGCCGCCCACACTGCTCCGTATTATTTCTTCGGCAAGAACGAAGCGTTTGCGTTCGACTGCGCCATTCCGTTCGGCATGAACTCGCGCCAGCAGACCGCGTGGATGTACGAAGGCAACGGCATGAAGCTGTTGCGCGAGTTCTACGCGCAGTTCAGCGTCGTCAACTTCCCGATGGGCAACACCGGTGCGCAGATGGGTGGCTGGTATCGCAAGCCCATCAAGTCGCCCGCCGACATCAACGGTCTCAAGATGCGTATCGGCGGCTTCGGCGGTCGCGTGCTTGGCAAGATGGGCGGCGTGTCGCAGAACATCCCGGGCGGCGAGATTTATCAGTCACTCGAGAAAGGCACCATCGACGCAACCGAATGGGTCGGCCCGTATGACGACCTGAAGCTTGGCTTTCACAAGGTTGCTCCCTACTACTACTACCCGGGCTGGTGGGAGGGTGGCGCTCAGCTGTCCCTGTACATCAACGACAAGCAGTGGGGCGCACTGTCGAACGAGTACAAGGCCATTGTTCGCCAGGCTGCGTCCGATGCTCACGTTGTCATGCAGGCCCGCTACGATGCGCGCAACCCGAACGCCCTGAAGCAGCTGATTGCAGAAGGCGCCAAACTCGACCGCTTCCCGAAGTCGGTCATGGATGCTGCGTTCAAGGCCCGCAACGAGGTGTACAAAGAACTGAACGACACCAACGCGGACTGGAAGAAAATCTACGGCGACTACGCAAAATTCCTCGCCGATTCCTACCAGTGGGCGCCGATCGCCGATGGTAGCTACGACCAGTACATGTCGGCACAGAAACTGTAACAGCTGTTCACGCACGGCCGGCCCCTGCCGGCCGTGCAAACGTGCTGACAAGACATCGCCAGCACCATCTTTCCAGCCGCCCTTCTGAGCAGAGCACAGGAGTACACCGGCTCAATCAGCACCTTCGGGGCAAAGCCGACTTTCTCATGGGTATCCTTCTAAAACTCTCCGGCCTGATAGACGGCCTGACCCGACTGGTCGGGAAATCCATCATCTGGCTGATCCTCGCTGCAGCCGTCATCAGCGCCCTGAATGCAATTGCACGCAAGGCCTTCAACGTTGGTTCGAACTCGTTTCTCGAAATTCAGTGGTATCTGTTCGCAGCCGTTTTCATGTTCGGCGCCGGATACACCTTCCTGCAGAACGCACACGTGCGCATCGACGCGGTTGCCAACAACTTCTCCAAGCGCACCCGCACATTCATCGACATTGGCGGCATTCTGATTTTCCTGCTGCCGCTGTGCTACTTCATGATCGATTTTTCCTGGCCCATCGTTGAGGCCGCCTACACCTCGGGTGAGATGTCCTCGAACTCCGGCGGCCTGATCCGCTGGCCGGTGTACATCATGGTACCGATCGGTTTCGGGCTGCTTGCGCTGCAGGCAGTCTCCGAGCTCATCAAGCGGTTTGGCTACCTCGCGGGCAAGGCCCCGGATCCAACCCTGCATGGCGGACATGGTGACGCCCCGACGGAACAACACGAAACCGACGCAGCAAAGGCCACGCAATGATCGAGTTCTTTTCCGCCAATGCCGCGCCAGTGATGTTCGGCGCGGTCATTTTCTTCCTGCTGTCGGGTTTCCCGGTCGCATTTGCGCTTGCAGCCTGCGGCCTGTTCTTCGGCTTTGTCGGCATTGAGGCGGGCTTGCTGCCCTCGTCACTGTTTCAGGCGCTTCCGCTGCGTGTGTTCGGCATCATGCAGAACGACACGCTGCTGGCAATTCCCTTCTTTACCCTGATGGGGTTGATCCTCGAACGAAGTGGCATGGCCGAGGACCTGCTCGACACCGTCGGGCAGGTGTTCGGCCCGGTACGCGGCGGCCTCGCGCTGGCCGTGATCTTCGTTGGTGCCCTGCTTGCAGCCACCACGGGCGTGGTGGCGGCTTCGGTCATCTCGATGGGCCTGATCTCCTTGCCGATCATGCTGCGCTACGGTTACAGCCGTGAAATCGCCTGCGGCGCGATCACCGCCTCCGGCACCTTGGCCCAGGCGATTCCGCCCTCTCTCGTGCTCATCGTGATGGCCGACCAGCTCGGACGCAGCGTCGGCGACATGTACAAGGGCGCCTTCCTGCCGGCCTTCCTGCTTGTTGCGCTTTACGCGATTTTCATTATCGGCCTTGCAATCTTCAAGCCGAAACTGGTGCCGGCCCTGCCGCCTGAAGCGCTGACCCACCGCGAGCCAGACGGCACTTCAGGCCTGCGCTCGCTGTTCGTCTTTGCCGTTGTCACCACGGCCATTTCGACGCTGTTCGGCATGAACTACGCCAACATCCTGAGCGCCATGAATGGCACCGAAGCAAAGCCTGCGCTCGACGAGATCATCGTCATGGCAATGTCCGCCGGCACCATTTTCGCACTGGTCGCTGCAAGCATCAGCCGCGCGCTGAAGCTCGGACTGCTGTCGCGCATCTGTCAGCGTGTCGTGTTCGTCCTGATTCCGCCGCTTGCACTGATCTTCCTGGTGCTTGGTACGATCTTCCTCGGTGTTGCAACACCCACGGAAGGTGGCGCAATGGGCGCGGTCGGCGCCATCCTGCTCGCCGCCGTGCGCAAGCGCCTGGACCTGAAGACGCTCACGCAGGCACTCGAGTCCACGACCCGTCTGTCGTGCTTCGTGCTCTTCATCCTGATTGGCTCGACGATTTTCAGCTTCACGTTTACGGCAGTCGATGGCCAGCACTGGGTGGAGCACCTGTTTGACAAACTGCCGGGCGGCCAGATCGGCTTCCTGATCTTTGTGAACGTGGTCATCTTCGCCCTGGGCTTCTTCCTCGACTTCTTCGAGATCGCCTTCATCCTGCTTCCGCTTCTCGCACCGGTTGCCGATAAGCTCGGCATCGACCTGATCTGGTTTGGCGTGATGATCGCGATCAACATGCAGACGTCGTTCCTGACACCACCGTTCGGTTTCGCACTATTCTATCTGCGCAGCGTCGCGCCGGTCAGCGCCTTCCTCGACCGGGTGACGGGCAAGCGGATCGAACCGGTCAAGACCACCCAGATCTATCGTGGTTCGGTTCCATTTGTTCTGATCCAGATCTTCGTTCTGGCCTTGATCATCATCTTCCCGGAACTTGTTACCGGAAGCCTGGATGCCGAAGTGAAGGTGGATCTGGACACCATCGAGATCGAAGCTCCGACATCAGGCGGCGGCTGGGGGGCGCCGGCGGAATCTGGCGGGTGGTAAGATCGGGCGGATGGCAAATCCACTCACCCGACTCTGCATTGTTCGTCACGGAGAAACCACCTGGAACGCCGAAAGGCGTCTCCAGGGGCATCTCGACATTGAACTGAACGAAAACGGCATCGCCCAGGCACACGCCACGGGCCGTGCCCTTTCGGACCAGCGCTTCGCGGCCGCCTACAGCAGCGACCTGCAGCGCGCCCGACGCACTGCGGCGTGCATCTGGCCCGGCCCCGAAGACCGTATCAACACCCACCCGGGACTGCGTGAACGCCACTACGGGCATTTCCAGGGCCTGACTTACGAGCAAGCCCAAACCCGTTTCCCGGCTGACTACGCCCGTTTCCTGAGCCGCGACGCCGGCTTTGCCTTCGAGGATGGAGGCGAAAGCCTGACCGCCTTCGCTGCGCGCATTGCCGCAGCCCTCCTCGAAATCGTCGAGCGCCACCCCGGCGAACAGGTTCTGATCGTGACGCATGGCGGCGTGCTCGACATCATTCACCGCCTGAGCACAGGCAAGTCGCTCGACTCGCCACGCGACTTCACCATTCCGAATGCCGCGCTGAACTGGATCACCCACCACGACGGCTGCTGGCAACTGGTCAGCTGGGGCGACCAGTCCCACCTTGGCAGCGCACTCGACGAGCTCTCCAACGCCTGAGTCTGTGCGAAACAAACATGTTGCGGCGCACGCGGCTCGACATACGCCCTCGCCTCGCGTGTTAATATCCGCCTTTATCACAACCCTGCCGAGTCCGTTCCATGTTTTCTTCCCAAGATACCCTCGCCAAGGTCGATCCCGAGCTGTGGGCCGCCGTGCAGGCGGAAAACCGCCGCCAGGAAGACCACATCGAATTGATTGCCTCCGAGAACTACGTCTCATACCCGGTCATGGAAGCCCAGGGCTCCCAGCTGACCAACAAGTATGCTGAAGGTTATCCGGGCAAGCGTTACTACGGCGGTTGCGAGCACGTGGACGTGGCAGAGCAACTCGCCATCGAACGTGTAAAGAAACTCTTTGGTGCCGAAGCCGCCAACGTGCAGCCCAACTCGGGCTCGCAGGCAAACCAGGCCGTGCTGCTGGCCTTTGCCAAGCCGGGCGACACCATCATGGGCATGAGCCTGTCCGAAGGCGGCCACCTCACCCACGGCATGCCGCTGAACATGTCGGGCAAGTGGTTCAACGTCGTAGCCTACGGCCTGAACGAGAAGGAAGAAATCGACTACGACAAGATGGAAGCGCTGGCACGCGAGCACAAGCCACGCATCCTCATCGCCGGCGCCTCGGCCTACTCGCTGCGCATCGATTTTGAGCGCTTCGCCAAGGTTGCTAAAGAAATTGGCGCGATCTTCTGGGTCGACATGGCGCACTACGCCGGCCTCATCGCCGCGGGTTACTACCCGAACCCGGTGCCCCACGCCGACGTCGTCACCTCGACCACGCACAAGACGCTGCGGGGCCCGCGCGGCGGCATCATCCTGATGAAGGCCGAGCACGAAAAGGCGATCAACTCCGCCATCTTCCCCGGTCTGCAAGGCGGCCCGCTGATGCACGTCATCGCTGGCAAGGCAGTTGCCTTCAAGGAAGCGGCATCGCCCAAGTTCCGGAATTACCAGGAACAGGTGATTGCCAATGCCCGCGTAATGGCGCGCGTACTCGGCGAAGAGCGCGGACTGCGCATTGTCTCCGGCCGCACCGAGAGCCATGTCTTCCTCGTTGACCTGCGCTCGATGAAGATCACCGGAAAGGCCGCCGAAGCCGTGCTCGGCAGTGCGCACATCACGGTCAACAAGAACTCGATCCCGAATGACCCGGAGAAGCCCTTCGTGACCTCCGGCATCCGTATCGGCTCGCCGGCGATGACCACCCGTGGCTTCACCGAGATCGAGGCCGAGCAGATCGCCCACCTGATCGCAGACGTACTCGCAGCGCCGGAAGATGCTGCGGTGATCGATGGCGTGCGCAGCAAGGTGTCGGCGCTGTGTGCGAAGTTCCCGGTCTACGGCAAGTAAGCATTTGACGCACGAGCGGCCCGCTGCTGGTTTCAGCACGGGTCGCACGAGCGGACTGCCTGCGCCCACGCGATGAAATGCCCCTTCTGCGGTGACCCCAATACCCAGGTCACCGATACGCGCGAGAACGACGACGGCGACGTCGTGCGCCGCCGTAGACGCTGCATGCACTGCGACAAGCGCTTTACGACCTATGAGCGCATCGACCTCAAGATGCCGCACATCGTCAAACGCAACGGCAGCCGCACCGATTTCGATCACGCGAAACTCTCCGGCAGCATGAAGCTCTCGCTGCGCAAGCGCCCGGTCACCACCGAAGCGCTCGAGGCCGCAGTCGATCGAATCGAGGCACGCCTGCTGTCGATGGGCGAGAACGAAGTAGCGAGCGAAAAGATCGGCGAACTGGTGATGAAGGAGCTCAAGAAGCTCGACAAGGTCGCCTATATCCGCTTCGCATCGGTGTATCGCAACTTTGCCGACGTGGATGAGTTTTCCGAAGTGATTCGCGAAGTGCAGCCGCGCTCCAAGCGCGCGCGGGGCAGCGTAACACCTGCGGATCCCGAGAATGACCTTTTCGGCAGCTGACCACCAGGCAATGGCCCGGGCCCTCGCCCTGGCCGCCAATGGCCTTGAAAGCACGACCCCCAATCCTCGGGTAGGCTGCGTGATCATGCGTGATGGCATGACCGTTGGCGAAGGCTGGCACCGCCGTGCCGGCGAGCCTCACGCCGAAATCAACGCCCTGCAGCAGGCTGGTGATGCCGCCCGTGGTGCGACGGCCTACGTGACCCTTGAACCCTGCTCCCACTTCGGTCGCACCCCTCCGTGCGCCGACGCGCTGATCGCGGCCGGGGTGTCCCGCGTTGTGGCGGCAATGGAAGACCCGAATCCGCTGGTTGGCGGGCGCGGCATGGAACGACTGCGGGCCAGCGGCATACAGACCGCGCACGGACTGCTTGAGAACGAAGCCCGGGAACTCAACATCGGCTTCGTCTCGCGCATGACCCGCGGCCGCCCCTGGCTGCGCCTCAAGGCAGCCAGCAGCCTCGACGGCAAGACCGCGCTCAACAATGGCGTCAGCCAGTGGATCACCGGCGCGGCGGCCCGTGCCGACGGTCATCGCTGGCGCGCTCGCGCATGCGCGATCCTGACCGGAATCGGCACGGTCAAGGCAGATGACCCCCAGCTGACCGTGCGAGCCGTGCCCTGCGAACGCCAGCCCTTGCGGGTGCTGATCGACGCCCGGCTCGACGTCTCGCCCACAGCACGCATCCTGCAGGGCGACCCGATCGTGATTGCCACCGCCAGCGAAGACCGTGACAGGCACGCATCCCTGGCAGGCGCCGGGCACCACTTGCTGGTCCTGCCGAACGCGGGCGGCAAGGTCGACCTGCCTGCATTGATGAACGAGCTTGGCCGACTCGGCCTGAACGAAATCCACGCGGAAGCCGGCCTGAAACTCAATGGCTCGCTGCTGCGCGAAGGCTGCGTCGATGAACTCCTGCTCTATCTGGCGCCGATGCTGGTTGGCGACGCGGCGCAGGGCCTGTTCAATCTGGCTGAGCTGACCCGCCTGGATGAGGCGGTAAGCCTCGACATCCGCGATCTGCGCCAGATTGGCGACGATCTGCGCCTGATCGCACGCCCCCGTCGCTGATCGCGCCTAGCGCGCCCCGCACACCGCGCAACCGGGATCACGCCCGAGCGACACGCTGCGCCACTCCATTCCGAGGCCGTCCAGCAGCAGCAGACGACCATCGAGCGAGGTTCCGCAGCCAGCGATCAGCTTGAGCGCCTCGGCCGCCTGGGTGGAGCCGATAATGCCCACCAGCGGCGCAAACACGCCCATCACGGCACAGCGGACCTCTTCGAGCGATTCGCCTTCCGGGAACAGGCAGTGATAGCAGGCACTCTCGGCATTGCGCAGATCAAACACCGACACCTGACCGTCGAAGCGGATTGCCGCGCCCGACACCAGGGGCTTGCGATGCTTGACGCAGGCCCGATTGACGGCATGACGGGTCGCGAAGTTATCGCAACAATCGAGCACGACATCAGCCGCAGCAATCTGCGCGTCGAGCGCATCGCCCTCAAGGCGGAACGGCAGGATCTCGACTTGGGCAAGGGGGTTGAGGCGGTGCAGCGTATCGCGTCCGGACTCGACCTTGAGCCGCCCTACGCCCTCTGCGCTATGCAGGATCTGGCGCTGCAGGTTGGTCAGATCCACTGTATCGCCATCTGCAAGCACCAGCGTGCCGACACCGGCCGCGGCAAGATACATCGCAGCGGGCGACCCCAGGCCACCAGCCCCGATCACGAGGACACGCGCGCCGAGAATGGCCTCCTGACCTTCGACACCGATTTCCGGAAGCAGGATATGCCGGCTGTAGCGCAGTAGCTGATCGTCATTCATGGCAGAGCACACAAGAAAAAGGGCCACACATGGCAGCCCGCACGAGGGATTGGAAAACGCCCTTACTTGTACTCACGCAAGTCAGGGGGCGTTTCGTCGTGATCACCATGCGCATGGTGATCCCAGGCCTGGATGTAGACCTCGTTGGACTTCTTCAGCAGGCGTTCGGGTGAGACCAGGTTGTGACGCTGGGTTTCCTCACAGAAATAGACCAGCGCCCGCACGAGCTTCGAATACAGCGTGTTGTCCAGCGCGAAACCGGCCTCGCGCAACGCTTCTTCGAGTGACTCCAGGCTGTAGTCGAGGACTGAATAACGCACAACCAGCGCGTAATCCCCCTCTCCCACCTCGACGTCCAGCCCCTTCAGCATGCTCAGCGCCCGACGCGCCTGCTCAACCTGACCCGGCGGCAGCTTCTTGAAGCGCAACTCGCGGTGCTTCTCCATCCCCGACCCGGCAACGGGATGGTCGTGACGCCTGCCGGCAAGCTTGTAGGCGGTTTCACGTCGCATCACACCCCTCCCTGTCTCATGGATTATTTTTTATTCTGGACGATCTGGAGGCCCTTGAGAAGATTGATCGCCTGACCAAGCTGATAGTCGTCCTTGCCGGCCTGCTCGAAACGCGCAGCCTGAGCGGCCTCGTCCTCATCAGCACCCTGCGCATCCTGCGCCTCGCGCGCCTTGCGCTCGGCCTCCGGATCACGATCGTTGCCGAGATGACCGTCGAGGTCGGCTTCGCGAATCCGCTTGGCCGAGCCGTTGGTGGATTCTTCGACCACGATATCGGGCTCGATACCCTTGGCCTGGATCGATCGGCCACTCGGCGTGTAGTAACGCGCCGTGGTGAGCTTGATCGCCGTCGTATTGTTCAGCGGCAGGATGGTCTGCACCGAGCCCTTGCCAAAGCTCTGGGTTCCCATGATCACGGCACGCTTGTGGTCCTGCAGCGCACCCGCAACGATCTCCGACGCAGAGGCCGAGCCACCATTGACCAGCACCACCATGGGCACATCTCGCGCCCACTTCGGCAGCGCGCGCAGGAAGTCGTCCCGCGAACCGCGCAGGTAGTCGTCGCTCGATGCACGGAACTCGCGCTTGGCATCCTCTGTACGTCCGTCGGTCGACACCACCAGGGTATTGACCGGCAGGAAAGCCGCCGCCACACCGACCGCACCGTGCAGCAGGCCGCCCGGATCGTTGCGCAGATCGAGCACCAGCCCCTTGAGTTCGCCATCCTTGGCCAGCTTCTGCAGGTGCGTCACGACCGAGCTCGCGGTGTTCTCCTGGAACTGCGCGACGCGCAGGTAACCATAGCCGGGCTCGACGACCTTCGACTTGACGCTCTGGACCTTGATCACTTCACGCGTGAGGGTGACGATGACCGGCCTGACTTCGCCCTTGCGCATGATGGTCAGGGTGATGTCGGTCTTGGGCTTGCCGCGCATGCGCTTGACCGCATCGTTAAGGCTCATGCCCTTCACCGGCGTATCGTCGAGTTTGACGATCAGGTCCCCTGCCTTCACACCTGCGCGGAAGGCCGGTGTGTCCTCGATGGGCGACACCACCTTGACGAAGCCATCTTCCATCCCGACTTCGATGCCCAGGCCGCCAAACTCGCCCTGAGTCCCCACCTGCAGATCCTTGAACGCCTCTGCGTCGAGGTAGGCCGAATGCGGATCGAGCCCGCTCAGCATTCCGCTGATCGCATGCGTGACCAGCTTCTTGTCATCGACCGGCTCGACATAGCCCTGCTTGATGGCATTGAAGACATCGGCGAACGCACGCAGCTCCTCGACGGGAAGCGGCGCCAGCGCGGTCTTGTCGGCATTGGCGGAGAAGTTCAGGCTGATCATTACACCGGCGACGACGCCGGTCATTACGAGCCCGAATTGTTTCAACTTGCTGCTGGGCATGAGCACTCCATCGGGGAATATGCCAGCGCGACCCCTCGGCCGCGCCTGAATCTGAATCTAGTTAAGCCGCACCCACTGCAGGGGGTCGAGTGCCCGTCCCTGATGACGGACTTCGAAGTATAAACCCGATTCCGGGCCGCCTCCGCTCACCCCCACACTGGCAATCGCATCGCCGCCAGCCACCTTGTCACCGACGACTTTGAGCAATGCATCGTTGTTGCCATACACGGAAAGATAATCTCCACCGTGGTCAAGAATCAGCAGATTGCCGTAGCCACGCAACCAGTCGGAAAACACCACCTCGCCGGCCGCAACTGCGCGCACTTCGGCACCGCTGGCTGCACGGATGAAAACGCCCTTCCAGGTCGTTCCA
Organism: Parazoarcus sp. PS-13 R2A; assembly: GCF_057621855.1. NCBI lineage: Bacteria > Pseudomonadati > Pseudomonadota > Betaproteobacteria > Rhodocyclales > Zoogloeaceae > Parazoarcus > Parazoarcus sp. PS-13 R2A. The sequence continues at coordinate 11,497 of NZ_JBYEXN010000034.1, read as the reverse complement.
CCCTCAGCCCTTTGAGCACCGAAGCGTCCGATGAGTTCTCCACGAACAGGAAAACGCAGCTGACCACGCAGCTGTCCGAAGCTGACACCTGTCGGCGTGGGGCCGGCTGACTTGCGCACTTCGCCGACGACCGGCTCGGAATGACGTGAAGAGGACGCCGTCGGACGCGACGGACGCCGCTCGGATGAGGATGATGATGCGGCCTGTTGTTGCTCCGCCGCGGCCGCAGCGGCAGCCGCCCTGCGGGCCTCGGCCGCGCGCGCTGCGGCCTGACGCGCCGCCGCTTCACGGGCCCGTTGAGCCAGGGTTTCGATGAGGCGCGACAACCGCTGCTCGTCAGCCTTGAGCGCACTGACTTCCTTGCGCTGCGACGTAAGCTGGCTTGCAATCTCGGCAAGTGCTTCGCGACGCTTCTCATGCACCGCCTTGAGCGATGCCTGCTGCGCACGCTGCTCGGCTTCAAGCTGCGTCAGGCGATCGCGACGGGATGAAATCTCGACTGCACGCTCGGCCTTGTTACGCAGGTCGCTGCGCAAACCATCAATGAGTTCGAGGCGTGCGCGCCCCAGATACTCGAGATAGTGCGCGTCACGCGCGAGCTGATTGGGGTCGCGCGCCGACAGCAGCGGCGCAACGCCATCGGCAGCACCGAACATGTAGTGCCGCCGCAGCCATTCCGCGAGTTCTCCCTGGCGCGCACCGATGCGGGCCTCGACCTCGCGCTGCTCGGCCTCAAGCATCGCGAGCTTCTTCTCGGAGGAAGCGCGCTCTGCGGCCAGGCGACGGACATCGCGCTCCGCCTTCGACACGGCCCGCTCGGCTTCGGCAAGCGCCGTGGCCGCGCCCGAACGGGTGGCCTCGGTCTGAGCCATGTCCTTCTGCAGATCGCGGATCCGCTGCTTGAGGTCGTCCAGGTCGGAACGCTTCTCCTTGATCTCGACCGTCGCCTGCGCAAGCGCGCTCCCGGGCAGGAGCATGCCTGCCAGCATCAGCACCAGAACGCCCCGCAGGGCGGCACGACCACAAGCGTTTGTCACGAGAGAGGTTTCAGACCTTTGCCTTGCCCTGTCCGGCAACCGCAGCCTGAGCGGCGCGGATGGTGTCTTCGTCGGCAAGGTAGTAGCTCTTGACCGGCTTCAGATTGACGTCGAGCTCGTACACCAGCGGCTGCGCGGTGGGGATGTTGAGGCCGACGATATCTGCATCGGAGATGTTGTCGAGGTACTTGATCAGCGCACGCAGGCTGTTGCCGTGGGCGGCGACCAGGATGCGGCGGCCGGCGAGAATCTGCGGCACGATCACGGTTTCCCAGTAGGGCACGACACGGGCTACGGTGTCCTGCAGACATTCGGTACGGGGGAAACGCGCACGCGGCAGCGACGCATACCGGGGATCGTCGTAGTTCAGGCGCGCATCGCCCTCTTCCAGCGGTGCCGGCGGCGTATCGTAGGAGCGGCGCCATACCAGCACCTGCTCGTCGCCGTACTGGGCCGCGGTCTCGGCCTTGTTCAGCCCCTGCAGTGCGCCGTAGTGGCGCTCGTTCAGGCGCCATGAGTGCTCGACCGGCAGCCACAGCGAATCGAGCTCTTCGAGCACGATGTTGAGCGTCTTGTTCGCGCGCTTGAGCACGGAGGTGAATGCGAGATCGAAAGCGTATCCCTCATCCTTCAGCAACTGGCCCGCAACGCGTGCTTCTCCCACCCCTTGCTCGGTGAGATCGACATCGGTCCACCCGGTAAAGCGGTTTTCCTTGTTCCAGGTTGATTCACCATGTCGAAGCAGAACGATTTTGTACATAGAAAGTCGGTGTCCGGTAAGGGTTGAAAACTGCAATACAGATACACTGCTGGCACGACACAGAGATGGCGCGCTAGACAACAACGCGTTATTTTATACTATTGGTTTTGCCCATCCGGCCCTCAAGTGATTAATCAAGACATCTTCGAGCTGATCGACAAGCATGAACACATCGAAACGGCTGCCCGGGCGCTGAAAGCGATCGCGCACCCGTTGCGGCTCAAGATTCTGTGCATCCTCGGCAGCGAAGAGGTGTGCGTACAGGACATCGTCGAAGCCGTGGGCACTTCCCAGAGCAACATTTCGCAGCACCTCGCCATCCTGCGCGACAAGGGTGTCCTGCAAACCCGCAAGGACGCCAATCGCGTCTATTACCGCGTGGGCGACCAGCGCACGCTGCAGTTGATCGTGCTCATGCGCGAAGTCTTCTGTGGCGTCGCCCCCACGCAATCCAACAAGTAACAACTCCGGAGCAACGATTTCGTGGAATTCCTGCAACAAAACCTGGCCTGGGCCGCACTTGCAGCCGTCTCGGGCGGCTGGCTACTGTTCGACTTCGTTCGCAACCAGGGCAACAAGACCCTGGTCAGCCCGACCGAAGCCACGATGCTGATCAACCGCGAAGACGCCATCGTCGTGGACGTTCGCGATCAGGGCGAGTACGGCAAGGGTCATATCCCCAATGCACGTCACCTTCCCATGGCGGAAATTGCCCGTCGTGCATCCGAACTCGACAAGTTCAAGAGCCGTCCGATCATCCTGTGCTGCGCCACCGGCGCTCGCTCGGGCTCGGCGCTGGCGACGCTGAAAAAGGCCGGCTTCGAAAAACTGTACAACCTGCGCGGCGGCCTCATCGAATGGGAAAAGGCCGGGCAGCCCGTGAGCAAGAAGAGGAAGTGAGCATGCAGCCCGAAGTCCGCATCTATACGAGCAGCTATTGCCCCTTCTGCGCCCGCGCCGAACAGTTGCTGCTCGCACGCGGCGTGACCGACATGATCAAGTTCAACGTGGATGGCGACCCTGCCAAACGTGCCGAGATGATGCAGATCACCGGGCGACGCACGGTTCCGCAAATCTTCATTGGCGACTACCATGTCGGCGGCTGTGACGATCTCTACGCGCTGGATCAGGCGGGATCGCTGGTATCCATGCTCGACGGCAGCACAAGCTGACCCATTAAATTCCAACCGAATCAGGCAACTTACATGACCGAAAACGCGCAACCCGTCTTCTCCATCGAAAAAGTCTACGTCAAGGACCTCTCCCTCGAGGTGCCCAACGCACCGCAGATCTTCCTTGAGCGCGACACGCCCCAGATCAACGTTCAACTTCGCACCGATGGCAATGCAGTCGACGAAGGGCTGTACGAAGTCGTTCTGACCGTGACCGTTGCAGCAAAGATCGGTGAAGACCGTTCGGTATTCCTGGTCGAGGTTGCACAGGCCGGCGTATTCCAGATCCGCAACATCCCGGAAGGCGATCTCGAGCCCGTCATGATGATCGGCTGCCCGAACATCCTCTTCCCGTACGCACGCGAAGCCGTCTCTGACGCGGTCACCCGTGCAGGTTTCCAGCCCGTGCTGCTGGCACCGGTCAACTTCGAAGCACTGTACCAGTCCCGTCAGCAGCAACAGGCTCCGGCTGGCGAAGTGCCGGTTCAGTAAGTCGTCGCAAATGCGCTCCCGTCCCCTCAAACTCGCGCTCGCCCTTGCCCTGACGCTGGCGAGCACCGCCAGCCTCGCCATCGAATTCCGTTCGGTTGCAGCACCGTCGATTCTGTACGACACGCCGTCGGACAAGGGCAGGAAACTCGCGATCATCCTCGCCGGCACGCCGGTCGAAATGGTCGTGTCGCTCGACAAGTGGGTCAAGGTGCGCGATCCGGCGGGAGGTCTGTCGTGGATAGATCGCCGCGCGCTTGCCGACAAACGGACCGTCATCGTGAATGTGGCGCAGACATCCGTTCGTCAGCAAGCCAATGACACAGCCCCCGCGGCCTTCATCACCGTCAAGGATGCAGTCCTTGAACTCACCGAAGCCCCTGTGGCCGGCTGGATCAAGGTGCGCCATGCGGACGGCGCCAGCGGATACCTCCGTGTAAACGAAGTCTGGGGGCTTTGAATCAGATGCAAATTTCGGTATTCGGCGCCGGTGCCTGGGGAACGGCACTCGCGCAAGCCTTTGCAGATACCCATCAGGTCACCCTGTGGGCCCGCGACGCTGCCCATATCGAAGCCCTGCGCGCGGACCGCGAAAACCGCCGCTATCTGCCCGGACTCCCGCTTCATCCGGAATTGCAGCTAACGAGCGATTTCGACGCAGCGGCACGCAGTGCGGACCTGCATCTGGTCGTCACCCCGTTGTCAGGCCTGCGCAGCACCACGCGCGCCCTGCACCGCCTCAAGCCCGACACGCCGCTGATCTGGGCATGCAAGGGACTGGAAGCGGGCAGCGCCAGGCTCCCGCACGAAATCGTATTCGAAGAGCTCGGGGCCGATGCACCCTGCGGCGTGCTGACCGGTCCAAGCTTCGCCGCCGAGGTCGCACGCGGACTGCCTGCAGCAGTCACCATCGCCTCTGCCGACCCGGAATTTGCCAGCCACTGGGTGAATTGCCTTCATCAACCACTGCTGCGCCTTTACGCCAACACCGACGTCATTGGCTGCGAGATCGGCGGCGCAATCAAGAACGTGATGGCCATTGCTTCCGGTGTGTCCGACGGCATGGGTTTCGGCCTGAATGCACGGGCAGCCCTGATTACCCGCGGCCTCGCAGAGATCGCACGCCTCGCCGAAGCGCTTGGTGGCAAACCGGAAACCCTGATGGGGCTGGCCGGCATGGGCGACCTCATTCTCACATGTACCGGCGACCTCTCACGCAATCGCCGGGTTGGCCTTGCGCTGGCCGAAGGCAAGACGCTGGATGACATTCTGCGCGATCTGGGCCACGTCGCAGAAGGCGTGTCCACCGCGCGCGAAGTGACGGCCATGGCAGAACGCGTCGGCGTTGACATGCCGATCTGCTCGGCCGTAAATGCCCTCCTGCACGAGGGCCATGTGGCGCGCGAAGTGGTCGAACAACTCCTCGCCCGCGATCCAAAGCACGAATAGGACCGGCAACGGCGGGCACCTGGTGCGCGCCGTGCGCTGCAGCGCTCAGACGGCTCCCTCGAAGCCGAGCTGGCGCCACCCTTCGTAGACCACCACCGCCACCGCGTTCGACAGGTTGATGCTCCGGTTTGCCGGACGCATCGGAACTCGCAGGCGCTGCCCGGCCGGCACGGAATGCAGCACCTGCTCAGGCAGGCCGCGACTTTCCGGCCCGAACACAAGCACATCTCCCGGCGCATACCCGATGTGATCGTGCCGCACCGTTCCGCGTGTGCTCAGCGCAAAGATCCGCCGCCCGGCAAAGGTCGCCATGCATGAATCCCAGTCCGGATGAACCGTAACATGCGCGAGATCGTGGTAATCCAGCCCCGCACGCGCAAGCTGCTTGTCGCTCAGATCGAAGCCCAGCGGCTCGACCAGATGCAACCTGGCGCCCGTGTTTGCGGTGAGGCGGATGATATTGCCCGTATTCGGAGGGATCTCGGGCTCGAACAGGACGATGTCGAACATTGCTCAGTCAGCAGTGGCAAAGCGCGCACTCTAGCTCAGAGCGGTGCCGGTGTGCGGGCGACCACCAGATTTTCGACCCGTACCGCGCCACAGGCCTTGAGGCATCTCGCGACCTCATCCAGCGATGCGCCGGTGGTCATGACGTCATCGACCACCACCACGGCCTGCCCGTCGAGGCGCAGGGAGCACTCGAAGGCCCCCCGCATGTTGGCGGCCCTTTCGGCACGGCCGAGACTCGCCTGAGCCGGCGTGTTGCGCACTCGCGCCAGACCGGCGAGGGCCATCGGCAACCCTGTGGCGCCAGCCAACGGGCGCGCGATCTCTACCGCCTGATTGAAGCCGCGTTCGGCAAGACGCATGGGATGCAGTGGCATCGGCACGATCAGATCAACCTCCCGGGGCAGCCCGAGTGCGTCGGCAAAGTAGCCCGCCAGCGCGAGCTTGTGCCGGTACTTCAGCGCCTGCACCAGCACATCGAGGGGAAACACATAGTCGAAGGCCACACGCGTGGCGTCGAACGCGGGAGGCGTGCGCAGGCAATGACCGCACACCTCGCCCTCCGTCGTCGGCAGCGCACACACCGGACACGACGCCGCGCGATGAAACGGCAGCCCCGCATGGCACTCGGGGCACACGGGCTGCCCGTCCGAACGCGCACCGCACAGGTAACAATCCTGCGGCATCACCACATCAAGTACATGGTTGAGAAGTTGCTGCAGACTTCGATGGGTATTTGACAAGTTTTCGCGCCGTGAACGAAGATGCCGGGTTACCGGATTACAGCGTGGACCAAGAGGCATGACAAGTACATCAACCATCCAGTTCGCCCGAAAGCCTGCTCCAGCCCTGCCCTCTGACGCGAGATGGAGCGTTGCCGAGGTGCAGGCGCTGTTCGACATGCCGTTCATGGACCTCATGTACCGTGCGCAACAGGTCCACCGCGAACACTTTACCGCGGGACAGGTTCAGCGTTCCACCCTGCTGTCGATCAAGACCGGCGGCTGCTCCGAGGACTGTGGATACTGTTCGCAGTCCGCCCGCTACGACACCGGCCTCGAACGCGAACGCCTGATGCCGGTCGAGGAAGTGCTCGAACATGCCCGCGCCGCTAAAGCCAAGGGCTCCTCGCGTTTCTGCATGGGTGCAGCCTGGCGCGGCCCCAAGGACAAGGACCTTGTCCCGGTACTGGAAATGGTGCGCGAGGTGAAAAAGCTCGGACTCGAAACCTGCGTCACCCTGGGCATGCTCGGCGAGGGCCAGGCAGCGCAACTCGCGGAGGCCGGGCTCGACTACTACAACCACAACGTGGATACCGCACCCGAGTTCTACGCCGAAGTCATCACCACCCACACGCTTCAGGACCGCCTCGACACCCTCGACAAGGTACGCGGCGCGGGCATCAACGTCTGCTCCGGCGGCATCATCGGCCTCGGAGAGACACAAACCGGTCGCGCGGGACTGATTGCCCAGCTGGCAAACATGAATCCGCCGCCGGAGTCGGTCCCCATCAACAATCTCGTGCAGATTCCGGGCACCCCGCTGGCCGATGGCAGCAAGCTCGACCCCTTCGAGTTCGTCCGCACTGTCGCCGCCGCGCGCATCACCATGCCCACCAGCTTCGTACGCCTGTCCGCTGGCCGCCAGGAAATGAACGACGAGCTTCAGGCCCTGTGCTTCATGGCTGGAGCCAACTCGATCTTCTACGGCGAACGCCTGCTGACCACCGACAACCCCGGCGCCGATCACGACGAACAGCTCTTCGTTCGCCTCGGTCTGCAGGCGATCTGAAGCACCAGTGGCGCAGGATCAAGACTTCCAGCTCGACCATCGACTGCTCAGGCAGCGCTTCGACCGCGCGGCTGCACGCTATGACAGCGCCGACGTTCTCGCACGCGAGATCGCCCGACGCATGGACGAGCGCCTCGACTACATCCGGATCTCGCCCAAACGCGTCGTCGACCTTGGCTGCGGCACCGGCAGCGACCTACTGAAACTTGCTGCGCGATTCCCCGAAGCCGCGCTCATCGGTCTCGACTTCTCGCTCCCGATGCTCGAGCAATGCCGCCGCCGCACCACGCCGCAAAGCGGCACGGCGCGGCGCCTGCTGGGGCGCCTGATCGGCTCTTCACCGCATGGCACGCCGGTGGTCGCGGCAGACGCGAACGCCCTTCCACTGCCGCGCGCGAGCGTCTCGCTGGCGTGGTCCAACCTGATGCTGCCGGGGCTGCACGACCCCCTGCCTGCGCTGCAGGAAGCGCACCGGGTTCTTGAAGTGGGTGGCCTGCTGATGTTCTCCAGTCTCGGCCCCGACACGCTGCGCGAGCTGCGCGAAGCGCTGCCCGATCAGGCCGGCGAAAGGGTGCACCGCTTCATCGACATGCATGACATCGGTGACGTGCTGGTCAAGGCCGGTTTTTCGGACCCGGTCATGGACATGGAGATGCTGACCCTGACCTACAACGATGTCGACGGCCTGCTCAGCGATCTGCGCGCCAGCGGCGGAAACAACGCTGCCAGCTCACGCCCGCGAGGCCTCAGCGGCCGCGACGGCTGGGCGGCTGCACGGGCGCACTACGAAAAACTCCGTACCGAAGGTCGCCTGCCGGCCACCTTCGAGGTCATCCAGGGGCACGCATGGAAAGCCCCTGCAAAAACCACCGAGGACGGCAGGGCTGTGATCCAGTTCCGTCCGCGGCAGACCGACAGTTCGTCGAGCTGATCACCAAGGACGATGCTCTGATGACCTCCGCCCCAGTCTGGCTGTTCGACCTCGACAACACGCTGCACAATGCCAGCCCGCACATCTTCCCGCACATCAACCGCAGCATGACGGCCTATCTCGAGCGCCACCTCGCGCTGAGTGCGGACGAGGCCAACGCACTGCGAACCCGTTACTGGCATCAGTACGGTGCAACGCTGCTCGGGCTCATGCGCCATCACGCGACCGACCCTCACCACTTCCTGAGCGAGACCCACAGCTTCGATCGCCTGCACAAAATGATGGTGTTCGACCGCGCCCTGAAAGGCATGCTGAAGAAACTGCCGGGGCGGAAAATCGTGTTCTCGAACGCCCCGCGCAGATATGCCGAGAACGTGCTCGGCATCATGGGCATCCGCAACATATTCGACGACGTGGTCGCCATCGAATCACTGAACATGCAGCCCAAGCCGGGCATGGCTGCGTACCGGCAGATCATCCGCCGTTACCGCCTCGACCCCCGTCGCTGCATCATGGTCGAAGACACCGCGGCCAATCTGCGTACCGCGCGCCAGCTGGGCATGCGCACCGTCCTCGTGGGTGGCGGCAGCCGTCACCCCGCCTATGTTGACGTGAAGATCCGTTCCATCCTCAAACTGAGACGTGCTGCGGGCAGCCTGCTCGGCTGAACCCGCAAACAGAGGCGATCAGTCGCCGGCGCGCAGCCAGCGTGCAGCGTCGAGCGCGAAGTAGGTCAGGATGCCGTCGGCACCCGCGCGCTTGAAGGCCACCAGCGCCTCCATTGCACACGCCTTCTCATCCAGCCAGCCGTTGGCCGCAGCGGCCTTGAGCATGGCGTATTCGCCACTCACCTGATACACGTAGGTCGGCACCTGCAGTTCGGTCTTCACCCGACGCACGATATCGAGATAAGGCATGCCTGGCTTGACCATGTACATGTCCGCACCCTCGGCGATATCGAGTGCAACCTCGCGGATGGCCTCATCGCTGTTCGCGGGATCCATCTGGTACGTGTACTTGTTGCCCTTGCCGAGGTTGCCGGCCGAGCCCACTGCGTCCCGGAAAGGACCGTAGAAACTGGATGCGTACTTCGCCGAATAGGCAAGGATACGGGTGTAGATACGCTGATCTTCATCGAGCTTTGCCCGAATGCGCGCCACCCGACCATCCATCATGTCGGATGGTGCAACGACGTCGGCCCCGGCCTGGGCATGGCACAGCGCCTGCTTTGCGAGCGCTTCGAGCGTCTCGTCGTTGAGGACATAGCCCCGCGGATCCGCCGGGTCGATCAGTCCGTCCTGGCCGTGACTGGTGTAGGGGTCGAGCGCGACGTCGGTGATCACGCCAAGATCCGGGAAGTTCGCCTTCAGCGCCTGCACTACCCGCGGCACCAGGCCGTCCGGGTTCCAGGCTTCTTCGGCGCCCTCGCTCTTCTTGTCGGCGCCAACCACCGGGAACAGTGCCAGCGCCGGCACGCCCAGGCTCTGTGCCTCCTCGGCCAGTCGCAGCAGACCGTCGAGCGACACCCGCGAAACACCGGGCATCGACGATACCGGTTCGACCACAGCTTCGCCCTCGAGGACAAACACCGGATAAATGAGGTCGTTTGCTGTCAGCACATTCTCGCGCATCAGACGACGCGAGAAGTCGTCACGCCGCATGCGCCGCATGCGGGTGGATGGAAAGTTCGGATTGGCTTGCATTTCGAGTCCGTCAGAAGTCATGAAAAAGCGATCGACGCAATCGATCGGACTAAACACATACGGTAACGTTTTCGGCCGGGAACTTCACGCCTGGGGGACCATCTCACACCGCAGATGGTGATGAACCATCTCCCGCTTCACCTCCCTGAGCGGGGCCTCGACCCTATCGAGGCTTTTCACCCCCGGCCTCCCCCTTAGCCGGGGGTTTTTGTTTTTGTACCCGCCACTTCACCCGCGGGCAGCGCAGCGTCCGGCGCCAGCTCGTTCATCCCGAGCCAGCCGGTGACGATGCGTTCGCACTCCTCGACACCGGTTTTCTTCAGACTGGAGAAGAGCTGCGCGGTTACTTGCGGGCCATAGGCCGCGAGCTCCTTGCGCACCGCGATCAGGGTCGCATTGGCCGGTCCGCGCGAGAGCTTGTCGCTCTTCGTCAGCAGCACATGGATGGGCCTGCCCGACGGCGCGAACCAGCCGATCATCTGGCGGTCGAGCTCGGTCATCGGACGGCGCGAATCCATCATCAGCACCAGTCCGATCAGGTTCTCGCGCTCTTTCAGATACGTTTCGATCAGCCCGCCCCATTCGCGGCGGATCTTCTCGGGAACTGCGGCATAACCATAGCCCGGCAGGTCGACCAGACAGGCGCCGCAATTGAGACGGAAAAAGTTGAGCAGCTGCGTCCGCCCGGGCGTCTTGGAGACGTAGGCCAGACGAACATGACCCGCTAGCGTGTTGATCGCACTCGATTTGCCAGCGTTGGAGCGGCCGGCAAAAGCGATCTCCGAACCGTTGGGCGGGGGAAGCCCCGAGGGCTTGGCGATCGAAATTTCGAATTGTGCGTTGCGGAAGATGGGCATCGAAGAAGGGCTCAAAGGCCGTTGGGCTGGGTAAAAACCCTCTTCGCGTCGCGCAACGAGGGTTTCGTGATATAGAATACCGCGTTTTAGGGCATTCACTCACGGCTTTCCGAGGACATCATGATCAAGCGTTCCCTGCTGCTCTCGCTGCTGCTGGTCGCAGGCAGCCTCCAAGCTCAGGATCAGGCACCCGACCTGGCCAAGGCAAAACAGACCGCTGAGACGATCTGTGCAGGCTGTCACATGGCGGACGGCAACAGCCAGCTTCCGGCAAACCCGAAGCTCGCTGGCCAGCACTCCGAGTACCTGTTCAAGCAACTGCAAGAATTCAAGAGCTGGGACGGAAAGCCGCCTGCGCGTGAAAACGCAGTGATGGGCGCCATGGTCGCCGGTCTCGACGTGGCCGACATGAAAGCACTGGCGGAGTACTTCTCCTCACAGACGCTGCAGCCCGAAGCCGCCAAGAACCTCGACACCCTCAACGCCGGTCAGCACATCTGGCGTGCAGGCATCGCATCCAAGGGCGTTCCCGCCTGTGCAGCCTGTCATGGCCCTGCCGGTGCCGGCCTGCCTGCCCAGTACCCTGCGCTCGCGGGTCAGTTTGCCGACTACACTGAAGCCCAGCTGAAGAACTTCCGTGACGGCGCCCGTGCAAACGACCCCAACTCGATGATGCGCATGATCGCGTTGAAGATGACCGACAAGGAGATGAAGGCTGTGGCCGACTACGCAGCCGGCCTGCGCTAAGCCCAGTTCGCACGAACAGGAAAGGGTGGCTGCGGCCACCCTTTTTTTGTTCCT
>NZ_JBYEXN010000033.1:0-31662 GCF_057621855.1 Parazoarcus sp. PS-13 R2A | reverse complement strand
GCACGAAACGAAGCCGGGGCGGAAGGCTGAGCGGCGCATCCGCGCCCTCACGACCCGTCCTTGAGTAAAGACGCGCGTTCGCGGCAGCGAACGTGCAGCAGACCCAGCGAAGGGTCGGACCAGGCGCCGCGGCGCTGGCGCCAGACAACATGGCGCCGGCGACATCGATCCGGGGTTCGACAGCAGATGAACAGCGCCGCGCACAGCTTGCGGCGACGATAACCGGAGAGACAGCAGTGACAGACATCACCCAGATTCGCCCCGCCCGCCTGGTGTCGGTGCGTGAAGTGTTCGGCATCGATTCGGACCTTGAAGTCCCGGCCTTCGACGAGCGCGACGACCATGTGCCCGAGATTGACGGCGCCTACCGCTTCAATCCCGACGTAACCCTGGCCATCCTGGCCGGCTTCAATCGCGACCGGCGGGTGATGGTGCAGGGGCTGCACGGCACCGGCAAGTCCACCCACATCGAACAGGTGGCGGCACGCCTGAACTGGCCCTGCGTGCGGGTGAATCTGGATGGCCACATCAGCCGTCTGGACCTGGTGGGCAAGGACACCATTGTCGTGCGCGACGGACTGCAGGTCACCGAGTTCCAGGAAGGCATCGTGCCGTGGGCCTTGCAGCGTCCGGTGGCGATGATCTTCGATGAATACGACGCCGGCCGGCCGGACGTGATGTTCGTGATCCAGCGCATTCTCGAGCGCGATGGCAAGTTCACCCTGCTCGACCAGAACCGCGTGATCCGTCCCCATCCCTATTTCCGCCTGTTCGCCACCTCGAACACAGTCGGCCTGGGCAACCTGTCGGGCATGTATCACGGCACCCAGGTGCTCAACCATGCGCAGATCGACCGCTGGAACATCGTGGCCACGCTCAACTACCTGCCGCATGAGGAGGAGGTGGCGATCGTGCTCGCCCGCGTGCCGTCGAAAAACTACGACAAGGGGCGCAAGCTGATCGCGCAGATGGTTCAGGTGGCGGATCTCACGCGCAAGGGTTTTGCTGCGGGGGATCTGTCGACGCTGATGTCGCCGCGCACCGTGATCACCTGGGCGGAGAACTGCGAGATTTTCCGCAACCCGGCACTGGCTTTCCGCCTGTCCTTCCTCAACAAGTGCGACGAGGCCGAGCGCCCGATCGTGGCCGAGTACTACCAGCGCTGCTTCGGCGAGGAGCTGGATGAGTCCTGGATGCGCGAGGCGCAGTCGTAATGAACGCGACTGCCCAGCAACGGGCCAGGCGGCAGCAGAAGGTCGAGGAGTTGTGCGCAGCCACCCTGCGTGCAATGACCGGCGATCCGGCGCTGCATTACCGCGGCCGGAGATTGCACCAAGGCACGCGGCCGTTGCCGATGCATGCGCCGCATCTGCGCGTCGATCCCGATCTGGATGACTTCGCCGACTGCCGTGCGGCCGCCGATGGCATGGCGCTGCGCCTGCTGCACTCCGACCCCGCGCTGCATCGCAGCCTGTGTCCGACGGGCGGGATCGAGCGCCTGGTCTTTGAATGGCTTGAGCAGCTGCGGGTGGAAACCCATGTACCGGTGGATATGCCGGGCATGGCGGCCAACCTGCACCGCCGCTTCGAGGACTGGTCGCGCACCTTTTACCGCGAAGGGCTCACCGAAGGCCGCCTCGGCATCCTGCTGTACACCGTGGTGCAGATGGTGTGGTCGCGCCTCAACGCCAGACCGGTGCTGGAGGAAACCGAGGACTACATCGAAGGCACGCGCGCCTCGCTGGTAAGCACGCTTGGCACGCCGCTGGCGGGCATGCGCCGCAACCGCGGCGACCAGCGCGCCTTTGCCGCGCACGCGCTGGAAGCCGCCCGAGTGGTGGGTGAAACCATGCGCGCCGACATGGCCGAGGCTGGCGCCGAAGCCGACGAGGCCGACCCGGATGATGAGGAGGAAGCCAAGAGCCGCTTTGCGCTTCTGCTCGATTTCGACCAGGACGAGGGCGACGGCGACAACATCGCCGCGGCGACCACGGGCGAGTCGAAGGTGTTCGGTGACGCGGAGCAAGCCTATCGCGTCTACACGACGCGCTTCGATACCGAGGTTGCCGCCGGCACGCTGGTACGCCGGGCGCTGCTGCGCGAGTACCGCGAACGGGTGGACAAGCGCATCGCCGAACAGGGCGTGAATCTGCCGCGGCTGGCGCGCATGCTCGGTGCGATCCTTGCACAGCCGCAGCGCGACGGCTGGCTGTTCGGGCAGGAGGAGGGCACGATCGACGGCGCGCGTCTGTCGCAGTTGATCAGTTCGCCGGCTGAACGGCGGCTGTTCCGGCAGGATCAGTACAAGCCCGCGGCGGACTGCATCGTTAGCTTCCTCGTGGATTGCTCCGGGTCGATGAAGACGCACGCCGAGCCGGTGGCGGCAATGATCGACCTGCTGATCCGTGCGCTTGAAATGGTCGGCGTGACGACCGAATTGCTCGGTTTCACCACCGGTGCGTGGAACGGCGGGCGTGCGGTCAAGGAGTGGATGAGCCATGGCCGGCCGGCCAACCCCGGGCGCCTCAACGAAGTCACTCACATGGTGTTCAAGGAGGCGGAACGCAACTGGCGGCGTTCGCGGGTGGACATGATGGCGCTGCTCAAGCCCGATCTCTTTCGTGAGGGCATCGATGGCGAGGCGGTGGACTGGGCCTGCAACCGCATGCTCGCGCGCGACGAGGCACGGCGCATCCTGATCGTGATCTCCGACGGTTGTCCGGCCGACAGCGCGACCGGGCGTGCCAATGATGATTTCTATCTCGACAACCATCTGAAGGATGTCGTCGCACGCCGGGAACAGCAGGGTGCGGTGGAAATTCTTGGACTTGGTGTGGGGCTTGATCTGAGCCCGTTCTACCGACGTTGCCTGGCAACCGACATGAGCCAGGCGCTGGACAACAATCTGTTCTACGAAATCGTTCAGCTCATCGGCGGGCGTCATCGGCGCTGATCGCATGCCGCATCTGAGCGTCAGGTGCTGGTCCAAGTGAATTCCCGGAACTGGCTCTACTGCGGGCTTGCGGCGTCCAACTAAGCTCGGCACACAGCCAAAGGTGCCAGGACGTCCACCCTGCATCGCAGTCGGCGGCATTCTGGCGTAACACTCCTCCACCCTTTCACAACTCCGGACAAGCATGCAACTCAAGACAGCCGGGACCGATCCCGGGCGATCGCCGCCTTCGATGGCGCATCAGAGTCAGTCAGCGGATGTGCCTCGCCTCGGCAGGCCATTCTTGCTGGGCCTGCTGGTGGCGGTGCTGGCGTTGCTGGCCATCATGCTCGGTTCGATGCCGTTCGGGAGCGGACGGCTTGCCGGCAGCCCGCCGCGCCAGACCGCGGCGATTCTCGGCGCTGTGCTCCTGTTCGTGCCGGTTCTGTTCTCGGTCACCAAGCGCGGGGGGCTGAGCAGCTGTCCGCCGGCGTGGTTTGTCGCCCACGTGCTTGCGAGTTCGGCGGGACTTGCTCTGATCTGTTTCCATGGTCTGGGTGGTAGCCTGCTGTCGCCGCCGGGTGCGGTGCTCGGACTGCTGTTCTTCCTCGTGCTTCAGGGGACGCTGGCGCGCATTTTTCTGTCTGCCCGTTTCTCGCAGCGGTTCGGCTCGCGTGCGTCGAGCTTCCTGCGCGCCGATGGCGTCGACAGAGCCGCGCTTGCCGACGTGATCGAGCGCAAGCGCGCACTTCTCGCGACCCTTGATCCGGCTGCCAGCGAGAGCGTGTTCTCGCCCAATCTGCGTCATGCGCTGCGGCATCCGTGGCTGACCCTGAAATATGCAAGGCTGGTCGCAGCAGAGTCGCGTCTCGTCGGAGCGCGCCGGCGGGCAGGCACGGTGCTGTCCTTGTGGCGCCGTGTTCACATTGCGGCCGCCATTGCCTTTGTTTCCGGCCTGATTCTGCATGTGGTGGTTGTTACGTTCTTCGCCCCTTATGCGGCGGGTGGCAGGGCGATCTACTGGTGGCATCTCGCCGCGTGGGGGGCATGAGCATGACCCGTCTTGCCTTGAGTATCGATCTGGAGCGCTGCACCGGTTGCAAGAGCTGCGAGGCCGCCTGCAAGCAGGTCAACGGCCTGGGTCCGCACGAATACCGCAACAAGGTGATGTGGCTGGGGGCCCCCGAGGTGCCTGCGCTCGATTTTCTCACCGTCACGTGTCAGCAGTGCGAGCGTCCTGCCTGCGTACGTGCCTGCCCGGTGTCGCCCAAAGCGCTCTCGCGCGATCCGGTAACCGGGGTGGTCAGCGTCGATACCTCGCGCTGCACCGGGTGTGGCGAATGCGTACTGGCCTGTCCCTATGGTGCGATGGGCTACGACCCGGTCGATCACCACGCGGTGAAGTGCGATCTGTGTGCGCCGCGGCGCGCGCGCGGAGAGGGGCCGGCGTGTGCCAGCGTGTGCCCGACGCGTGCGATTACGTTTGGCGAGCGCGATTCGCTGGTGGCACGGGCGGAGCTTGCCGGAAAGCCGGTGCGTGATCATGACCATTTTCTGCAGGGGCCTGCAACCCTGTATCTCGACCGCAAGCAGGTTGCCGGCACAGCGTCGCCCGACCGCCTTGCACATGCGCGTGCGCCTGCATTGCTCACGGATCAATCGACCCGGCAGCGCTTGACGGCAGCGCACACGCAAGCGCCATATCGGCTGGACAATTCGGCGCCAGCCGAGGAGGTCAAGCCGGGCGGCTGCCACATTTGCTTTAACGGCTGCACCCTGAAGTTCCATCTGCGCGATGGCGAGGTGGTGAATATTCTCGGCAATGATGAAGATCCGGTGTTTCAGGGCCGGATCTGTCCCAAGTCGCAGATGACCCTGCAGCTCTACAAACATCCAGCCCGCCTGACGCGACCCTTGAAGCGGGTTGGCGAGCGGGGCAGCGGACGCTTCGAGGAGATCAGCTGGGAGCAAGCCCTCGACGAGATCGCGCAGCGCCTGATGGCGGTGCGGACCGAGCACGGCGGCGAGGCCTTGGCAATCCACATGGGTACCCGCACCGGCGTGCTCAACATCATGGGTTACACACGGCTCTTTTCCCAGCTCTGGGGCACGCCAAACGTGCTGACCACCGAGCCCTTCTGCGATGCGGGCAAAGTCGTCGCGCTGGAACTCACGCTGGGTTCGACGAGTGTCGGCAACATCTACACCGAGGATGACATCGGCAGCGCGCGTCTCTTCGTCTACTTTGGCGACAATCAGGCAGAGACCCGGCCGGTCAACTTTGGCATGGTGAATGACTGGCGCCTCACCAGTGGTGCCCGCATGGTCGTCATCGACCCTCGCCTTACTGCCACAGGGAGCAAGGCTGATGAATGGCTGGCGATCCGTCCGGGTACCGACATGGCGCTGGCGCTGGGTCTGATCCACGAGATCTTTGCCTCCGGGCAGCACGACCAGGCGTTCTGCGAGGATTGGGTGCAGGGGTGGAGGATCTGGCGCGATTTCGTCAATGCGCAGGCCTACTCCGCAGAGTGGGCCGCAAGCATCACCGATCTCGATGTCACGACCATCCGTACACTGGCGACCGCCATTGCGAGTGCCGACGGTTGCATGATTTTTGCCAGTCGTGGGGTCAACCAGCACAGCAACTCGGTGCAGACCAACCGGGTGCTCATGTTCCTTGCCGCGATGACCGGCAACTGGGGGCGTCGCGGCGGGGGCTACTTCAACGTGGCTTCCGAGCCCGACTGGGTGATGGTGCCTGTGCCCGAGGCACGGCGCGCCCCGATCACGAAGCCGGCAATGGGTCGCAGTCCGGTGGCGTGGCTCGATGGCATGCGCAAGGGCAGTCCTTACCCCATCAGGGCGCTGATCACCGGCAATAATCCGGCAGCACAGTGGCCGGGCGGATCTGCAGTGGAAGACGCCTTGAAGAGCCTCGACCTCCTGGTGCATGTCGAATTGTTCAGGAACGAGACGTCTGCACTGGCCGACTATGTGCTGCCAGCGGCGAGCGGTATCGAGAAGGGTGGCATCAGTCGCCTTGCCGAGGATCGCCGCATTGTCTGGAACGACAGGATCATCGACCCGCCGGGGGAAGCGCGCTCGGATCACTGGATCTGGATCGAGCTCGGGAAGCGCTTCGGTTTCGACGATGTGCTCAAGGACGAGTACAAGAATCCGACCGTGTTCTGGGACGAGGTTTTCTGCCGCGCGACGCCGGATCTCAATGGCGTCACCATGGCACGCCTGAAGTCGACCCCATACCGCTGGGTGCGCACACCGGTGGCGCATGAGGATGACCCCGAGCCAGGTACCTTGTATCTCGAAGGCACGACAGCTTTCGGCTGCACTGACGGACGACGGTTTCCCACCGCAAGCGGGAAGCTGGAATTCTGGAACGAGGCGCTCGAGGAGAAGTTTCTTGCGATCGGCTTGTCGGCATTGCCGGTTTTCTATACGGAGGCGGAGCAACTCATCGACTTGCCCCATCTCGCGCCGCACGGCGAGAAGGCGGAGATGCAGGTTTCACCGTTCTTCCATAGTCGCGCAGTGGTTGAAGGCGCGGTCTGGACCGCGGCGACTTCAGACTCGCCCGGCGCGAAGTTGCGTGCACAGGGGTTCGATACCGAACTGGTGACCGGACGACCCACGGCACCCCATTTTCATTCATGGACGCATTACTTCTGGCAAGCCCAGGAGATGTGGCCGGACCTGTACTGCCAGTTGCACCCCGACAAAGCCAGCCGGATTGGCGTCAGGGATGGGGAGCGGGTCTGTGTCGAAACCCCGCGCGGGACGATCGAGGCGCGGGCCTGGATCACGCCGGGCATTCGTCCCGACGCAGTGTTTGTGCCAATCGGCTGGGACAGAACGCAGCCCTTCCATCCCGCGGACTCGGTGAATGCGCTCACCGAGGGGGCGCTCGATCCGGTGTCGCATCAGAGTAATCTGAAGCTGCACCTCTGCCGCGTGCGTGCGGCAACCTGAAACAACATGAAGGAGAAGAGAATTGACGGTCAAGGTCATCGACTTCAACAACCCGGATACCATCGCGACCACGAGCCGGCTTGCCGACAAGCCCGGCCGTGTCGTGGAGGGTGATCCGATTCACACCAACAAGGCGATGTTCGACAGCGCGGACGGTGATCTGATTGCGGGCACCTGGACCAGCACGCCGGGGAAATGGCATGCATTCACCGACCGTGACGAGTTCTGCTACATCATCAGCGGACACGTTCGGCTGATTGCAGAAGATGGCAGCGCGCAGACGTTCAGGACCGGCGATGCGTTTCTGATTCCGAACGGTTTTCGCGGTTTCTGGGACGTGGTTGAAACGACGACCAAGCACTACGTGATCCGCAGCTATAAAGCCGATTGAGGGCTGGCACACAGGAGAGACAGGCGATGGCAAAGAAGAGAGTGGTGACCCAGTTCGGCATGGGGACGTCGATCCGCAGCAAGAACTACACCGAGGCCGCTGCGCGCGCGATTCGCGACGCGCTGTGGCACAACTCGCTGAACGTGGCGGAAGCCTTCGGCTTTCCGAAAACCGCGATGATCATCGACGTGGAGATCGGGGTGCAGAAACCGGAGGAGGTCGATACCTCGGCGCTGCACGGAATCTTTCCCTACGGTCAGCCCTCGATCACGGTGGTCAAGGGCGGTCTGGACGTTCCGAAGCCGCACACCGACGGCCTGACCGTGATTGCAAATGCCGCAATCATTGTATCGTTCGACATGGAGCCCGCAAATGACTGAGGCGATCACGGAGAAACGCATCATTCTCGAGATGGGTACCGGCAATGATCTCTACGGTGCCGACTACACCAAGGCCGCCATCCGCGCGGTACACGACGCCCTGCATCACTCGTCGATCGTGCTGTTCAAGTCGCTGGGCTACGATCACTTGAGCATGCGGGTGCAGGTCACGATCGGTGTGCAGGAGCCGGACAAGGTCGACACCGAGCGCGTGGCTGCGGAGTTGCCGCGTGGCCGGGCAGAGGTGACGGCGGTGTTTGGCGGGCTGAACGTTCGGGATGACGAACAGGATACGACGCATGTGATCGCCACTGCGGCCGTCGAAGCCTATCTGCCGGTGGACGCGGCGGACTGGCGTCTGATCGAGCGCAGCTGAGCGGCGGACACGCTGCCTGCAGCAAGGTGCGCGGGCAGCAAGGTGTTTCACCAGTGCTCGATGGGTACGGGTCTTCCGAACAGGTAGCCCTGGAACCCCAGGCATCCGTATTCGATCAGCCGTTCGCGCTGAGCTTCCGTTTCGACGCCTTCTGCGATGACCGCGATTCCGAGTGACTGTCCGATCGCGAGGATGGCCCTGACGATTGCTGCATCGTTCCGGTCGTGGTTGATGTCACGTACGAAGGACTGGTCGATCTTGATCTGATCCAGCGGCAGGCGCTTGAGGTAGGACAGGGACGAGTAGCCGGTGCCGAAGTCGTCGAGGGAAAAGGTGATGCCCTGGCTTTTCAGGCGCTGCATGCGCGCGACCACTTCGTCGACACGCTCGAGGACCACGCTCTCGGTCAGCTCCAGCTTCAGCCGCGACGGGCTCACGCCGGAACGTTTCAGCTGCTCGACGACCTGTTCGACAAACTGCGGCTGGTGAAACTGGCGCGCGCTCACGTTGACCGAGATCGTGAGTTCCCGGGTCTGCGGATCTTCACCCCAGCGCTTGAGCTGCTCGCAGGCCGTCTGCAGAACCCAGTCGCCGAGCGGAAGAATGAGGCCGGTGTCCTCGGCAACGGGAATGAACAGAGCTGGCGAGACCGGATCGGCATCGCGCGGAAACCACCGCAGCAGCGCCTCGGCACCGATTCGTCGCCCATCCCGATCCACCAGCGGCTGGTAATGGAGCCTGAACTCCTCTTCGCGCAAACCGCGCCGCAGTGCCGACTCCATCTTCATCCTGCTGTCGATCGCGGACTGCATGTCGGTGTTGAAGAAGCGGACGGTATTCCTGCCGGCTTTCTTGGCCTGGTAGAGGGCCACGTCGGCCTGCTTGAACAGCACGTCGAGGCCGGGCTCGTTGCCCTTGAACAGAGTGATGCCGATGCTGGTGCTGCAGTGGTAGGGCGCGTCACCGTTGCCAAGCGAAAAGGCCTCGCCGAGTCCCTGGCGGCATTGCTCGGCAATCAGTCCCGCCTCAAGTGCTGCCGAAGACGCGTCCGTGGCCAGCGCTTCGGCGATCACGATGTATTCGTCCCCGCCCAGCCGAGAAACCGTATCTTCATGACGAACGTGTGCCGTCAGACGGCGTGCGACCTCGACAAGCAGATGGTCGCCGACATCGTGGCCCTGGGTGTCATTCAGATCCTTGAAACGGTCCAGGTCGAGCATGATCAGGGCGCCATATTCGCCGCTGCGCTTGCTGGCTGATACTGCCTGGCTCAGCCGGTCCATCAGCAGGCGGCGGTTCGGCAGCCCGGTCAGCGAATCGAAGTAGGCCAGGCTGCGGATCTTGTCTTCGGCCAGTTTGCGCTCGGTAATGTCGAGGGCCGTGCCATAGTGCCTCAGCGGCCTGTCCGCCGCGTCGAAGTCGGTTGCGCAGCTGATCTCCAGCCAGCGCGAACTTCCGTCGGGACGAACGAGATGGGAGATGAGTGGCGGGAGCTTGGCCCCTTGGGGCGCGGCCGCGAGCTGTGAAAGGTAGTCCTCGTGCTTCTCGCGGTCATCCGGGTGGATCCAGCTCCTGAGCGTCGGCCAGTCCAGCGCCGTGGGAGAGCGCCCTGCGATGCGGAAAAGCTCGTCCGCCCACCTGATGCGCCCGCTCGCAATATCCAGCGACCAGTCGCCCATGCCTGCAATGCCGAGCGCGCGCTCGAGTTCCACCTTGCGGCGATCGAGTTCGCGCCTGAGCTGCCGGTTCCAGACCAAGGCGGTGAAATACCCGAAAGCGACGATGCAGCTGAAAATCACCAGCCACGGAAACAGGCGGCTGGCGAGGCTTGGCGGGCCGAGTTCCGTCAGGTTCCCGGACTGCATCGGCAACCATCTCGACAGAATCTCGCTCTGCTTCTCGGATGGCACACTATCAAGTGCCCTGTCGATGAGGTGTGCAAGCTCGGGCCAGTCATTGCGAACACCGAAACGCTGACCGTTGTCCTTCATGTCGAAGGCGCCATTCACCTTGAGATTGCTGATGCCGTGCTGCGCGGCAAGAAAGGTATTCACGCCCAGCACGCCGATATAGGCATCTGCCGTGCCGGATGCAACCGCCTGAAGGCCGTCGAGTGCCGTTGGTACGTAGTACGGATGGAGGCTGGGGATGGCGTCGTTTGCCTGCGCGGATGCCGAATAGCCGGTCACCAGGGTAATACGTGCCCTTGAGAGCTCTTCGAGTGACTCCAGTTGTGGAGAATCCATTCGGGTCATGACAACGAGCGGGGTCGTCAGATAGACGCGGCTGAACGCCATGAAGGTCTCGCGTTCGGGCAGGCGCACTACGGTTGCCACCGCGTCGAGCCGGCGTTCGCGCACGGCCTGCATGAGTTGGGGCCACGTGAGGTCTGAGCTGATCTCGAATCGAATGCCGAGGGCATTTTCGAGCAGCGACAGATACTCCGGCACGATCCCCTTGACCTGTCCGCGCTCGCCGGTGAAAGAGTAGGGCGCGTAGTTGGCGTCGATCCCGATCCGGATCACCGGGTGTGCCCGAAGCCAGTGCCTGTCCGCGTCCGACAAGGAAATCGGCGTGGCCGGGGGCGCATCATTCGCATGAACAGGGCATGCCATGGCAACGATGAACGTGAACAGCAGCAGGAGGGAGCGGTGGGAAAAAAGACGTTTCATGTGCAGCTACCGAGCATGTCGGGCTGGTGCTGGAGTGAACGGTAAGAGACTCATTCTACGGAATAATCTCAGGGGGCGCGAAAGCCCGCAGGGCTCGAAGGGGCGTTGCCGGACCGCAGGGCGGTCACGGTGGCCGATTGGTGCGGTATGCAGGTGTGCGCAGTGGCGGTGCTGTTCGCGCACGAAGTGTGTCCCGCTTGTGCTTCCTAGCGACCGCCCTGTTCAACACGCTTCGCTGGCAGCGCGCACAGGAGGGCGCCGAGCGAGACGACGATGATGCCTGTGACCACGCGCAAGCCCAGTGCTTCGTCGAGAATGAAGTAGGCGCCGATGGCGGACGTCCCCGGCACCAGGGCAAGCATCATCGAAGCCTGATAGGGACCGATCTTCTGGTTTGCATAGCTGTACATTCCCCCGGCGAGGAGCGCAGCGATCAGACCCTGGTAGACACACTGAAGCAGGATCTCGCCAGCGGATGCCTCACTGATGGCCTGCGGCAGCCACAGCATGTAGACCGGCATGTAGGCCAGCATCGAAAAGGTCGCCACCCCCGAAATTGCGAGTTCCGGCCGCACCTGCCAGCGCCGCATCAGCAAGCCGAACAGGGCCCAGCACAGCGCAGCGAGCAGGAACAGAAGGTCGCCGAGCCATTGTGCCTCTCCGCCCGGTTGTACGAGGCTTTCGTAGGCGATCAGCACGAGGCCGAAACTCGCGAGCAGGAAGGCGATCACGATATGGCGCGCGAGGCTGAAGCCCGAGATGAAAGCCATGATCACGATGGTCCAGAACGGGATGCCACCGTTCACGAAAACGCCCGCATGCGCGGTCGGGGCGAAGGCAAAGCCGGCATAGACCAGCATTGCGTAGCCCAGACCGCCGAACACCGCGAGCACCATGTAGCGCGGCCAGTCGGACATGGGGACGCGTGACACGAAAAAGGGCAGCGCAAGGACCCCGGACACCGCGAAACGCATCGCGGACAGGTCGTAGGGGCTCAACACCCCCTTGCTGCCCAGGCGTGACACGATGTTGAAGCCAGACCAGCACAGCACGACGAGACCGGCAGCAAGCAGGCCCCGCGTATGCGGAGAGAGACCTTGGGGCGGGTGTTCGGGGGATGTCATTGGCTTCCTGGTTTGCTCACGGATCCGCCATGATCGACCTGGCAGGGGGCGTTACGATACGGCAACGGCAGGTATTGCGCAGCACAATTCGGCAGGCTGTGCCACGGAGCCGGTGCTCAGTTGCGCTGGCGCAGTTGCCCGCGATGACGCCAGAAGAGAAGTGCCATGATCAGTGCCGTGAAGACGAGCCAGACCGGGAGCAGGGTGAGGGCGCCCGCGAGTCCGTCGCCCACGCTGCCGGTGTCGCGGTAGGCCCGCAGCGCCAGTGCGAAGAGCAGGCTCACGAAACCGTAGCCGAGGTTGAATGCCAGACCCTTGAACGACAGCACGGTGGCACGATGGCGCGAATCCACCGCAGCATTCAGGTAGTGGGACACGGCGAATCCCACCGCAGCCATGGCTGCAGACAGGGGCAGGGCGAACAGCACGCCCCAGTGCGGGATGCCCAGCGCCACGCCTGCCAGCCCGAGGAGCGCGAGCGCTGCGAGCGCACCGTAACTGCGCAGCATGGAGCCCGCGGTCACGAGTCTGCGTGCCATCGGCGCCACCACGATACCGATGCCTGCCATCGTGGCGCCGATGATGCCAAAGCTGGCTTCGGGCAGGTCGATCATGCGGTAGTAGGCACTGCCGAAGGTCATGAAGACACGGAGTACGCTGTCGATCAGCAAGCCGCCGATGATGACGAAAAGCGCGAGCGGGTTGCGTGCAATCCAGCGTCCGGCGTCGAGCATCGATTCGACCGCCTGTCTGGTCGTCGGGATGGCGCCCCCTGACCTGCGGGCAGGCTCCTGCATGCGCAGGCAGACGATCAGGACGCCCAGCGCAGTGAGCAGATTGAGGTAGATCGGAAAGCGCAGCGTGGTGGCCTGATCCAGGGCAAACGCGAGGCCGGCGCTGGCGGCAAGGCCGTTGAGCAGGCTTGGGTCGTACACCGCGCTGCCGACCAGCATCGCGACCACCATGCCGACAGCCCTCCACTGCATCAGCCGCGCAAGCACCTGCGGCCATTCCCGTTCCCGCCCTTCGTCCGCGAGGGCGTCAAACGCAAGTGACTCGTCGGCACCGCTGGCCATCGCTTCGGCCAGTCCGCTCAGGACACGGTTGAGCAGGCAGAACAGGAAAAGCAGCAGCCCGCCATTTTGCGGTGCAGCAGCGAGCACCAGCATTTCAGCTACCATGCAAAGGGCAGCAGCGAGGACGAGTGGCCGGCGGCCGATGCGGTCGGCGAGCACGCCGGATGGCACCTCTGCCAGCACGATGACCAGGGCCCAGACGAAATTGAGCAGGGTGTACTGGGTGGCGGTGAGGCCGAGGTCAAGAAACAGTACGGCCAGTACCGGATAGTAGAAGCGCGAGTTGAACAGTACCCGGAACAGGACGAACAGGCGGCAATTTTGGTCGGCGATATGCTGGCCGGAAGTCGCACTCATCGCGTCGTCCCCACGGTTGGCATGCGGCACGGAATATTGCGCATTCCCGGGGTGACGCGATCAGGCATGTCCGAGCGTGCTGGATGTCGCATATGAATGGCTCGCTGGCGATGTCTGCCGTGGCGTGAAATGCCTGAAGGCAGGTCCATGCCGGATACGGCTTTCCGCGGGAATGTTCTGGGATCAAGTCAGCTTACCGGAAGCGTCGGGCAAGCGGCCGTGAGCGAATGCTGAATGTGCTTCGGAACACTATGTGCGGGAGCATACATACCGATGCCGACTGGGTCCGTAGCATTAGAAGATGTGCGCAAGCAGCGGGGGCAGGCAAGGCGAATGGTTTCTCGGCCCCTCTCGATCCAGACTGTCAAGGACAAGAAGCATGCTGGCAAGCACTCATGCCCGGGCACCGGGTGCATCAAGCGAAGGGGAGGAGATCCGGGACGCGTTGGTGATTACCTGCGAGCACGGGGGAAACCGGATTCCTCCGGCCTACCGCGTGCTGTTCCGTTCGGCACAAGACCTGGTGGCCTCGCATCGCGGATTCGACGCAGGGGCGCTGGTGATGGCGCGGTCGCTGGCGAGGGCGTTTTCAGCGCCGCTTGTATACGGGACGGTGTGCCGGCTGCTGGTCGACCTGAATCGCTCGGTCGGGCACCGCCACCTGCACTTCGAGACTGTGCGCAAGGCACCACTGGCGGTGCGCGAGCACATTCTTGCGCGCTATTACCAGCCTTATCGCGACGAGGTCGAGCGCCTGATCATGCAGACGGTCGAGCGCCGCGGGCGCGCGATTCACATCTGTTCGCACAGTTTCACGCCCGAGTTGAAGGGGCGCCCGCGAGAGGCCGATATCGGCTTGCTCTATGACCCTTCGCGGCCCGGTGAGGTGGCGTTGTGCGAACGCTGGAAAACAGCGCTTGAAGCGTGCGCGCCGGAACTTGTGGTGCGCCGGAACTATCCCTATTCGGGGAAGGCGGACGGCGTGGCGGCCTGGTTCCGTGCGCGTCTCCCGGCCGATGTGTACGTGGGCATCGAACTGGAGATCAACCAGAAACACGTGGACGCAGCAACCCCGCAATGGACGGCCCTGCGCAAGGCCGTGGTCGACTCGCTGCGGATTGCGCTTGCCGGCGAACGCCGGGGAATCGTGAGACATGGCCGCTGACCGGGTTCGAAACCTGCTTGCCCGGGGCGTGGTCGGCCCTCATCTCAAGAATGGAGAAACACTGTGAAGATTCGCGTTGGTTACGAACTGATTTACGACTGCCCGCAGCCCACGCCGATGATTCTGTCGCTGAACGTGCATTTCAGCCGTGCGTCAGACCTGATCATTCCCGACCATCTGATTACCGATCCGTCGGTACCGGTCACCGCCTATCGCGACCGTTTCGGCAACTGGTGCACCCGGATCGTTGCGCCCAAGGGCCAGATCAGACTGACCGCCGATGCCTTGATCAACGACACTGGCGAACCTGATCCGGTTGTGCCGGGTGCGCGGCAGGTTCCGGTTCAGGAACTGCCCGACGAAACCCTGGAGTTCCTGCTCGGAAGCCGGTATTGCGAAACCGATCGTCTTTCGGACATCGCCTGGGGTCTGTTCGACAAGGCGCCGACGGGGTGGGGGCGTGTGCAGGCCATCTGCGACTATGTGAACAGGAACATCGCTTTCGGCTACCAGCACGCCCGCGCGACCAAGACCGCATGGGAGGTCTTCCATGAACAGACCGGGGTGTGCCGCGATTACGCGCACCTCGCCATCGCGTTCTGCCGTTGCATGAACATTCCGGCGCGCTACTGTACTGGCTATCTTGGCGACATCGGCATGCCGCCACCCTACGAGCCGATGGATTTTGCGGGCTGGTTCGAGGCCTATCTCGACGGCAAGTGGTACACCTTCGATCCGCGCAACAACACCCCTCGTATCGGTCGCGTGCTGATCGCCCGCGGCTGCGACGCTGCGGATGTTGCCATCAGCAACACCTTCGGGCCGAACACGCTGAAGAGCTTCAGGGTGTGGACCGATCAGGTGTTCGATGGCTGAACCGGCTGCAGCCCGGGACCTTGGCCGGCCCCGGCTGCATGCCTAGTGGCGGCTCTGGATCTCGTCGATGTAACCGATCATGCCGGTGCGGATGTTGGCCGCATTGCCTTCGTCGGTGTCGATGTGCATCGCCAGGCGGAACGCCGGGTTCACGCGGACGACGACGTCCCCGAAAATCAGTTCGCGCTCGCCCTCGATCCGCACGCGCACGACGTAGTTGTCGCGCACACGGAAACGCAAGGCATCTTCCGGAGTCATGTGAATGTGGCGCTGCGCGCAGATCACGCCGCGCTCTATCGTGGTGCTGCCGGCGGGGCCCTCGAGGGTGATGCCGGGCGTGTTGGCGAGGTCGCCTGACTGGCGGATCGGTGGCTGAATGCCGACCTTGAACTGCTCCGTCATCGCGATTTCCACCTGCGTTTCCTTGCGCGTCGGGCCGAGCACCCGGACGTTGGCGATGCGGCCCTTGGGGCCGACCAGGTGCACCTTCTCGGCGCAGGCAAACTGTCCCGGTTGCGACAGTTCATGTTCCGGTGTGAGCTGGTGACCGGGGCCGAACAGCTTTTCCACATCGGCCTGCGACAGATGGACATGGTGGGCCGAGATCTCGATCGGGATTGGCGCCTCGGCCTGATCTTCCTTCATCGCCTGAATCAACTCGTTGCGTTCGATTGCACGCAGGCTTTCCCAGGCCACGAGCCGCTCGTCGTCGTTGGCGATCACGATAATCGTGACCGGCGAGTCGTCTGCCGAAATGATCTTGTACGTGTCGAGCTTTCCGACGTTGCGGTTCTTCTCCTCGTCGAGCTTGATGCCCATGTAGCTCAGGCCCTGACACGCCAGGCTGCGCACCGTGGCGCTGGTTTCGCCGATGTCGCCAGTGAAGGTCAGCACATCGATCCCGCCCATTGCCGCCACATAGGCGCCGATGTTCTTGCGGATCTGGTAACAGAAGGCCTTGTGCGCGAGGAGCGCACGATGGTGGCCGGCACTGGCAGCGGCTTCGATCTCGTGAATGTCACTGGAAATGCCCGAGATGCCCTTGAGGCCGCTCTCGGTGTTGATCAGGTCCGACAGCTGGGCCGGCGTCATGTCGTGGTGCTGCAGCAGCTGGATCATGACCGCGGGGTCGATGCTCCCCGAGCGACTGGGCATGATGAGGCCGTCGGTGGGCGTCATGCCCATCGTGGTGTCAACCGAGCGCCCATGATCGATTGCGCACAGCGAGGCACCAATGCCAAGGTGGCAGGACACGATCTCGAGTTCGCCGAGGGGGCGCTTGAGGACCTCTGCAGCCTTCAGCGACACATAACGGTGCGAGGTGCCGTGAAAACCATAGCGGCGGATGCCGTCCTTCTTGTACAGATCGTAGGGCAGGCCGTAAAGATAGGCGTAGGGCGGCAGGGTCTGGTGGAAAGCGGTATCGAACACGGCGACCTGAGGTACGCCGGGCAACTGCTTCATTGCCTCGCGAATGCCCTTGACGTTTGCCGGGTTGTGCAGCGGTGCGAATACCGAAAGCGCTTCGATGTCTGCAATCACCGCGGGTGTGATCACCACCGAGCTGGAGAACTTGCTGCCACCATGCACCACCCGGTGGCCAACCGCACTCACGTCCTGCAGGTGAAAGGCAAAAGCCTCGCCGAGCAGGGCACAGGACGCCTGCATGACTGCGAACAGATCGGAGAGCGGAAAGGGCTCGCGCTCCATGCTGCGGCTCTGCGGCCCCACGCTGACGCGGATATGCACACGGTCGCGGTCGGTATTGTCGATGATGCCGTGCACGTCCGAGTCGAGGTCGTGCGTATCGTAAATGCCGAAGTGGATCTGGCTGATGCCGACATTCAGCACGACGACCTTGCCCGCCGTGTTGGTTGCGAGCGACAGCGCATAGGGATCGTCCGAGCGTGCTCTGGCCTTGCACTTTGACGCGGCGAGGTCCGACGTCATGGTCCTGATGCGCTCGGCATGCAGGCGCGAGAGATAGGCGACGCACTTCGGATTGGTCAGGATGTAGGCCTGGAAGACGTCCTGCGGAATCATCAGCACGAAGCAGCGACTGCCGGCAATGACGTCGGCCACGATGGGTTCGCCGGTGAGCAGCGAGATCACGCCGAACACGTCGCCTTCGTCCAGCTGGCTGATCACCGTGCGGGTACCGGTGTTGTCGGAGACCGAGACCTCGGCGGTCCCGCTGATCACGACGCCCATGAACCTTCCTTCGTCGCCGGTCTCGAGGATCGCCTCGTTGCCCTCGAAGGTCGCAAGACGGGACCTGGAGAGGATTTCCTCCACCTTGTCCGCGGGGAAGCTTTCGAACAATCGAACCCGCTCGAGAAAGAACTGCTTCAGATCCGTTTCGCTCATACCCGTCATCGCTCAAGTCCGCTGTCGCTATCTAGTCAGGCATCAGATTAGCAGCTTGTTGCATTGCACAAAACCGATTCTTTGCTTTGTTCGTTAGCGAGTACATGAAAGCCTGCCGGTTTCATATGTGTGCTACCGAACTGTTTGCCGTCATAGGGGTGACTACGTTCACAGAGCGGATGCGAGGGCAACTTGGGGGAAGCGTGTGTTCTTCTTCCCTGGCCGGATTGCCCTTGATGAGAGACAGCTGATCCGCACCCTCATCATTCAGGAGCTCAACATGAAACAGTTCGGCAAGTATCTCAGCGCACTTTTCCTGGCTTTCTCGTTATTGACCGTCGCGGGCTGCGCCAGCACCGACAAGAAGGCAGGTACGGGAGAATACGTCGACGACACCGTGATTACCGCCAAGGTGAAAGCGGCCATCTTCAATGAGCCAACACTCAAGGTTGCCGAAATCAACGTCGAGACCTTCAAGGGCGTCGTGCAACTCAGCGGGTTTGTGACTTCGCGCGCCATGGCGAACAAGGCGATTGAGGTGACGCGCGCTGTTCCCGGTGTGAGTTCGGTCAAGAACGACATGCTGATCAAGTGACCGGCAGGCAAACGGGCGCAGGGGGGACCTGATGCCCGTCTGCACTTAATTGAGCTCGCTTGAAGTGCGCGTGTTCCGATAGCGCTCGATCATCTTCAGCGAGTTAGCGTACCCGTGGGCAATCTGCTCCGGGTCGTAGCGGTGACTCGAGCCGACGGGGCAGCTTAGCCGGGCGACACAGCTTGCGGCACAACGCGAGCCCGGCTGACGACGGTAGTCGATGCACCGGTCCAGGTCGAAATCACCACTTGCCATCGCCTGCGCAGGACAGGCGGGGATGCAGGGTTTGTCGCGACACGTGTCACAGGGCGAGACGGTGTGCCGCGCCTGCGTGACCGGCAGTGCGGTGTTTGCAAGCAAGGCCACCCGGTAAGCGAACCAGGTGCCCCAGTCCTGATTGATCCCCACCCTGAATGGTGAGGCATGGTGCCAGCCGGCAAGGCTGCCAAGCGTCTGCAGGCCGACAGCTGTATTGCCGGGGTAAATGCGTTGATGGCCGCAGTCACCAAAGCAGGTATTGAACCAGCGCGATACGGTCTGGACGCTGAAGTCATCGATTGGGTCGGCGCTGTCAATGCCTGCCGCCCTGACGGCCGACCACAGCGCGGAGCCGGCATTGCCGATCAGAATGAGCTGGCGGAAGTCCTGGCCGTCTTTCATGCCCTGCCGCAGTTGCGCGCGGATCGTCGTGGGCAGGGCAGCCACGTTGAAGACCGCCTGCAGGTTGAGGCCGACGCGGTTCAGTTCGCTGAAGTCACACATGTTCACGCCGCAGACTCGAGCGCCTGGAGCGCCTGCTCGATGTGTTCCTGCCTGCCCGGGCGCACGAGGCGGGCGATTTCCCGTCCTTTCCGCAAAAAAATCAGCGAGGGCCACAGCTTTACGCTGAAACTGCGCCCAAGCCGCCGACCGGGGCCGTCTTCGACCTTGATATGGCGTACCCCGGCATGAGCGCTCATTGCTGCTGCAACCAGTGGCGCGGCCGCGTTGCAGTGACCACACCAGTCGGTACCGAAATCCAGCACGATGGCTTCGTCGAGTGCGTCAATTTCGTCGCGGGTGAGCTGGTGTTCCTTATACGGCAGGGTCTGGGGCATGGAGTCAGTCCGGTCAGGAGAAGCAGGCTGACAGGATAATGCATCCATGAATTTCGGTCTGAACGCACCCGGGCAGGATGCGGCTTTTCAGCTGCCCGGGTGATCAGGCGCTCAGGCGCGAGCGGGGATGGCTTCCAGAAGCGCTTCGCGACGCTTGCGGCGTCCGATCCATGACGCAGATAGGGCGCTGACGAGGCCGGCAAAGGCGACGTAGGCGCAGATCAGCCACGGGTCACCGTTACCCTTCTGCAGCAGATAGGTGGCGATGATCGGGGTGATGCCGCTGGCGAAGATCCCCGAGAATTGATACACGAAAGAGATGCCCGAGTAGCGGATCTTGGGGTTGAACAGTTCGGCAAACAGCGCGGCTTCCGGTCCGTAGATCGACGCGTAGAACACGCCAAACGGAATGATAATCGCCATCCACACCACCAGCATGCTGCCGTTGCTGTTCTGCATGAACCAGAAACCGGCAAAGGCGGACAGACCAGTCAGCAACGAGCCCCAGAAGTAGATCCGGGTGCGCCCGATACGGTCGGAGAGTCCGCCGAAAAAAGGAATGGTGAAGATCATCACCAGCGCGGCGGCCATGACGCCCAGCAAGGCATCGGTCCGGCTCAGGTGCAGCGTCTGCGTGAGGTAGGCAATCGAGAACACGCCGAAGATGTTGAAGAACACCCCGTCGATATAACGTGCCCCCATGCCGGCCAGCACATTGCCAGGGTATTTGGTGATGACCTCCTTGATCGGTAGTTTGATCTCTTCGCCGGAAGCCTTCGCTTCGGCAAATTCCGGTGTCTCCATCACGTTCAGACGGATGTACATGCCCACGGCGACGAGCAGGAAGGAGAGGATGAAGGCGATTCGCCACCCCCAGGAGAGGAACTGCTCATCGCTGAGCATTGCGGACAGTCCGGCCACCACGCCCGAGGCAAGGCACAGCCCCAGCGCCAGACCAATCTGCGGGATGCTGGCGTAGAAGCCACGTTTTTCCTTGGGTGCATACTCGAAGGCCATCAGTACCGCACCGCCCCATTCGCCGCCGAGGCCGATGCCTTGTGCGATGCGCAGGATGAGCAGCAGGATGGGCGCCCACACGCCGATCTGTTCGTAGGTCGGTACCAGACCGATCAGCACGGTAGCCACGCCCATGATCATCAGGGTCATGACCAGCATGCTCTTGCGTCCGACCTTGTCGCCGAAATGGCCGAAGATCACCCCGCCCAGCGGACGGCTCAGGAAGCCGACGGCAAAGGTACCGTAGGCCAGCATGGTGGAGACCAGCGGGTCGCTGGAGGGGAAATAGAGTTTGTTGAATACGATGCCTGCGACGACACCGTAGAGGAAGAAGTCGTACCACTCGATGGTGGCGCCGATGAGACTGGCGCTGACGACGCGCCTGACTTCCTTTGGATCGTTCTTGGGTGATTGTTTCATTTTTTGTCTCCGGGAATGCTTTGGCCAACATTCAGATCTGTGTTTTGTTTTCCCTGGGCGAACGCGGCGTGATCTTGCGACCGGACGTGCGTGCTTCAATTGCGCGCACTCTAAACTGAAACGCAGTGTTCCACTTGCAGGAATAGAGACTATTGATGACCTGATAAGCAACGCCAAGATCGATTGCGTCGGCGCCTTGAAATTGAAACGCGAAATGGATTTGGCACACCAGAATCAGCGCCACTCGCGCTCATGCCATTCAGGTTTCAGTCAGCTTTCGCCTGCACCCTCGATCAGGATGCAATATGCGCACGGTGCCGCACGCCCGCGATGAAGCGCGGTACTGATCGTGAGATCCAGACGGGTGCCTGCGGATGGCGGGCGGAGGCCGCGCGCGTCATTCATCCCGAGCGGAGGTGAAGTGCTCTGCAGCGCCAGGATGCGACCGGGCGGCCTTTGCTCAGTGAATCCGCTCACTGAATCCGGTGTCTGAGCTGCGAGCCGGCCCTGCGCATGCAGTCGCCAAGGCGTTCGAGGACTGCCTTTTCGACAAGTGGTGAGCAGATCATGTTCATCCTGAGTGCCGCCGTGCTTTGCATGAAGGTGCCTGGCAGCGGGCGCATGCTTGCAGATTGCATGAGTGATTCCGGCAGCAGCGTTACGGCAAGCCCGGCCTCGACCGCCGCCGCGATGTTCTCCAGAACCGGGCTGCGGAAGACCGTCGCATAAGGGGTACCGGTTCGCTTGAGGTCGGCCAGACACAGGTCGCGCACGATGCAGTTGTCTTCGTAGAGGGCGACGGGGAGCGGGGTCCGCTCCTCCAGTGCAATGCCTTTCGGGGCACACCAGATCAGGCTCTCCGACCACAGCAGTTGCTCGTCGTGCGTATCGTCCTCGCCCGCGACGATCGCCACGTCAAGGTCGCCTTGCTTGACCAGTTGCCGCAGATTCCGGCTGCGCTCGCAGACGATGCTGGCTTCGAGGTGAGGCAGATCCTGCATCAGGATCGGCATGACCGAGTTGATGAAGTTCTGCGCGTAGTCCGTCGGAATGCCGAAGTTGATCCGGCCGCTGAGTTGGCCCTGGCTGAGCGCCTTCAGGGTGGCGTTGTTCAGTCGCAGGATCTGCTCGGCGTAGGTGAGCAGCGTCCCGCCCGCGTCGGTTAGCGCAATGCCCTGGTTGCTGCGTTCCAGCAGGCGGACCCCGAGTTGCTGCTCAAGGCGCTTGATCTGCATGCTGACGGCTGCCTGCGAGCGGAATATGGTGGCCGCGGCCTTCTTGAGCTCACCGGCTTTGACGACGGCGCAAAAGGTGCGAAGCAGTTCGGGGTCGAGCAGGGTGTCCATTGAGCATCCTCGGATTTCGCGCCTCCCGGTGGGATGTAAGCCCGATGCACTGTGCGCTGATGTTGCGATTCAGAAAATGTGAACTGAAGATTGATGTTAATTCGTTTGTGTGAAGTATCGAGTCGAATTAAGGTGAACGCAAGTCCAGCTTGAAACAGGACTGACTTTCAACCCGGGCTTCGGGCTTGATGACGGAGAACTCGATGAACGAAAACACACTTCCTCGCACCATGAAAGGCGTCGTGCTGGTCGGGCACGGCGGACTGGAGCAGCTTCAGTACCGGCAGGACCTGCCTGTGCCGAAAGCCGGCGCAGGCGAGGTACTGATCAGGGTGGGCGCGGCCGCGGTCAACAACACGGACATCAACACCCGTATCGGCTGGTATTCAAAGGGCGTGACCGGGCAGACCAATAGCGGCGCCGAGAGCGGCTTTGCGGAGGCGGACGACGATGACGCCAGCTGGTCGGGTATCCCGCTGCAGTTTCCGCGCGTGCAGGGTGCCGACTGCTGTGGGGAAATCGTTGCCGTTGGGGCGGGCGTCAGCCCGGCGCGTATCGGCGAGCGGGTTCTGGTGCGGAGCATGCAGCAGGCGCCCGGTGTTGACGATCCCTTCGTCTGCATTACGTATGGCTCGGAGTGCGACGGCAGCTTTGCGCAATATTGCACTGCCCGGGCAGACGAGGCCTTCCGCATCGAAAGCACGCTCAGCGATGCCGAACTGGCCTCGTTCCCCTGCGCCTGGTCGACAGCCGAGAACATGCTGGCGCGCGCGGGCCTGAAAGCCGGCGAGCGCGTGCTGATCACCGGCGCCTCGGGTGGCGTGGGTTCTGCGGCCGTGCAGCTTGCGAAACGGCGGGGGGCGCATGTGCTTGCGGTCTGCGGCGCGGCAAAGCGTGAAGAAGTTGAACAGATGGGGGCGGATCGCGTGATCGAGCGAGGTGTCAGCCTGCTCGATACGCTCGGACGCGACAGCCTTGATGTCGTCATCGACCTGGTCGCCGGTGAGCAATGGCCCGAATTGCCGGATCTTCTGCGTCGGGGTGGCCGGTACGCCGTGGCAGGTGCGATCGGCGGGCCGCTGGTTACGCTCGACGTGCGCACGCTGTATCTCAAGGACCTGAGCTTCTTTGGCTGCACCTGGCAGCCGCGTGAAGTGTTCGAGAACCTGGTTGGCTACATCGAGCGTGGCGAGATCCGTCCGCTGGTTTCCCGAACCTATCCGCTTGCAGACATCGTGCAGGCGCAACAGGATTTCATGGACAAGAAGTTCGTCGGCAAACTGGTTCTGCTGCCGGCTGCATAGACCCGGAGCCCGAAAAAAAAGCGGCCACAGTGTTCTCTGTGACCGCTTTTTTCGTTGACCTGCCGAGTGAGCTCAGCCCGGCGTCGGGATCAGCCCCAGCGACAGCCACGGGATGAAGGCAATCAGCAGCCAGGAGATCACCAGTCCGGTCATGTACATCACGGCAAATCGTACAAGCTGCGAATACGGAATGCCGGTGACGCCACTGGCAACGAACAGGTTCAGTCCGAAAGGCGGCGTGATGAAGCCGATGGCCGCACCGACAAGGAAGATCACCGAGAAGTGAACCGGATCGACACCGGTTGCAACCGCGATCGGGGCCAGGATCGGGGCAAAGATCACCGTGACGGGCAGGCTCTCGAGAATGCAGCCCGCAGCGAGCACGATGCCCATGCACACCAGCAGCACGACGGTTTCACCGTTGCCGAACCAGGCCACGAATGCAGAGACCGTTTCTGCCGCGCCGAGCAGTGCGAACACCTGCTGCATCACGATCGACACTGCGATCATTGGTGCCAGCATGCCCGTCAGCTGGCCTGAGCGCAGCAGGATGTCGGGCAGTGCTTTCCACTTGATCTCACGCGTCAGCAGCAGACCGGCAACGAGGCAGAAGCCCACGGTGATCGCGGCCGCTTCGGTCGGCGAGAAGATGCCCGAGTAGATGCCGAAGATGACGATGAAGATCGCGAAGAAGCCGAGGTAAGCCTGCCGTGCCGTGCGGAACACGCGCTTCATGTCGAGCGGCGTAACCGAGCCCCAGCCGTGCTTCTTGCACATCCACCAGCACACCACCTGCATCGCGATCACCATCAGCATGCCGGGCAGGATGCCGGCGACGAACAGGTCGGAGATCGACAGGTTCATCAGGAAGCCATACACGATGAAGATGATGGACGGCGGAATGATGATCCCGACCGTGCCGCCTGCTGCTGCAGTTGCTGCGGCAAACCGGCTGTCGTAGCCGTCGGCCTTGAGCAGAGGATGCATGATGCCGCCGATGGTCGCCGTGGTGGCCGAGTTCGAGCCGGAGATGGCCGCAAACAGCCCGCAGGAGCCGATCGTCGCCAGCCCCAGGCCGCCGCGCATCCAGCTCAGGCAGGCATGTGCGAAGTTGGCCAGGCGGGTGGCGATGCCGGCGGCGGCAATCAGGTCACCGGTGAGGATGAAGAGTGGCAGTGACAGCAGGCCGAAGAAGTTGAGCCCTTCGAACAGCGTGACGCCGATGTTGGCCAGCGTGAAATCGATCACCAGCGAGACACCGGTTACCCAGAGCGCGATGACGAGAAAGATTGGCACGCCGACCAGGAACAGGCCAGTAACGCCAAGCGATACGAGCGTGATAAGTATTGAGTTGTCCATGCTTGCTCCTCAGTCTCCGCCGACGGTCTGGATGTCGACAAGGAAGGGTTCGCGGCGGCGAAAGCGGCCGATGTCCTGCATGAGATTCTGCAGCGCCCGAATCATCAGGATTCCCCAGCCGACGGGCGTGGCGAGGTAGAACCACCATTGCATGACGTTGTCCGTGCCCTGCACGATCGAAAAGTTGTCATAGGCCAGCTGAGTCTGTTCGATGGTGAACCAGGCAACGATGGAGCCGAAACCGATCCACAGGATGGTGTCGAGCCACATCATGGCGAACTGCATTCCGTAGGGCATGCGCAGGCGAAAATCGTTGAAAACCAGGTGTGTACGTTTCTTGACGTTATAGGCACAACCAACCCAGGCCACCCACAGGAACAGGTAGATGGGGATCGACGTGCTCCAGGGAATCTGGGTGCTGAAGACATAGCGTTCGAAGACCGCATACACGATGATCAGGGCCATGCTGGAGTATGCGATAAGGATGAGTGTGCGTTCGGCGTTGCGGTCCAGCCACCGAAGTAGCGCCATCAGGTACGACATGGGGATGTCTCCAAAAACATGACGGTGGGCGCCGACCCCGCGCGGAGCGGAGTCGGCCGTGTGCTAGCTGAAGGCTTGTGCCAATCAGGCGTTCTGCCACCAGCGGCGTGCTTTTACGTCGGCTACTGCGGTGTTCTTCGGGATCTCGCGCGCGATGTCGAAGATTTCCTTGTACACGTCCTGGCCACCCGACATCTTGGACAGACGCTCGCGCCACTCTTCCCACGGCTTCGGGTTGTACTCGGGCGAGCACATCTTTTCGGCCTTGAGAATTTCCGCATCGGAGAGCGTGGCCACGCGAACCTTGTTCTTGCCGAACACGGTGTCCGGGCCGGGGTTGGGGGTGGCGCCAACGACCTCGATAAGCGCCTTTTCCTGCTCGCGCTGGGTGTATTGCTGGGCGGCGAACGAGGTTTCCATCACCACGTCCTGCAGGTTTGACGGCAGCTTTTCGAAGGTCTTGTTGTTCATTGCGGTGTGTTCCGTACCGCAGAAGAACTTCAGATCCACCGCTTGCGACAGCACGGGCGCCATGTTCGCATAGGCGGCTGCACCCATCCAGGTTTCTGCGCCATCGATCAGGCCTTGCTTGAGGCCGTCGAGGGTCTCTTCCCAGGAGATTGGTACCGGGTTGAGGTTCATCAGCTGCATCGCGATGCGCCCGAGCTGGGTGCCGGTGACGCGGTTCTTGGTGCCGGCGAGCTGTTCCACGCTGGTGATCAGCGGTGTGTCGGCAAATTTCTTGCCGAGCATGATGCCGCGCAGTTCGCAGTGGCTGTAAAGGAACTGGATGTTGTGACGCTTGCGCATCGGCTCGCGGAACAGCTTTTCGCTCTTCGGGTGATACAGGAAGTAGTGCTGTGCGGCGCGCGACGGGAACATGTACGCGAAGTCGAGCACGTTGTAATACGGTGCGGCGCCAGCCGAGTTCTGCGTGCTGGCCGAGAACAGGTCGATGATGCCTTGCTGGGCCTTCTTGACGCAGTCGAGCTGGTTGCAGATGGCGTTGCTGCCGATGAACTCGATCTTGAGCGCGCCGTTGCTGCGTTTCTCGAGTTCCTGCGCGAACCACAGCTGGCCCGATTCCTGGATCTTCAGATTTTCTTCGTTAAAGCCCGAAGCACCGAACTTGAGCGTCATCAGCGGGGTGCTCGCGTTGCGAGCGTCAGCCGTGGCGGCGGCGGCCTGCGCAACGCCTTCAAGGGTGAGCGGGCCAACGATGCCGGTTGCGGCAAGCACGGTTGACGTCAATCCGTAACGACCTGCGATGCGCAGGAATCCGCGACGATCTAGAGGTGTCTGATTGGCCATTTGAGTGTCTCCTCTGGGTGGCATTTCGGGCTTCATTGCCCTTGTAAAAGTGGTGTGGCTGCTACTACGCTGGTTCAGCGTCTGTCTGCCTTGATCATGTCGGCGGCTTTCTCGGCAATCATGATCGTCGGGGCGTTGGTGTTGCCCGATACGAGCTCGGGCATGATTGAGGCATCGACCACGCGCAGTCCGTCGAGGCCGTGCACCTTCAGGCGGTCATCGACCACGGCGAGTGGGTCGTGACCCATCTTGCAGGTGCCGGCAGGGTGGTAGATGGACTGGCTGTAGCGTCGGGCCGCATCGAGCAGTTCGGCATCGGTCTGGAACTGCTCGCCGGGGACGAATTCGGAAATGATGTGCGGCTTGAGCGAGGGGGCCTGTGCGATACGGCGGGCAACCTTGATGCCGCCGATCACGACCGGGTGGTCGCGTTCGTCCGACAGGTAGTTGGGATGGATCGCCGGGTACTCGAGCGGGTTGTTCGACTTGATTTCGATGTGGCCGCGGCTGAAGGGACGCAGTTGGCACACTGACGCGGTAAAGGCCGAGAAGGGGTGCGCACCTTCGCCCGGCTTGTCGGCGCTGAGCGGCTGCATGTGGAACTGGATGTCGGGGCGCTCTGCTTCGGGGCCGGAGCGGGTGAAGATGGTCACCTGGCTGGCGGCCAGCGTCAGCGGGCCGGTCCGTGACATCATGTATTGCATGCCAATCCACAGCTTGTGGATGGGGCTGTTCACTTCGTCGTTGAGGGTGCGCTCACGCGTCTTGAGTACGAGGCGCACCTGGAGGTGATCCTGCAGGTTGCGGCCTACGCCGGGCAGTTCGTGATGGAGGGCTACGCCGGCCTTGCTCAGTACGTCGGCCGGGCCTACGCCCGAGTTCTGCAGGATCTGCGGCGAGCCGATCGCGCCTGCGGCGAGAATGACTTCAGCACGTGCGCGTGCCGTGCACAGCTTCCCGCCCTGCATGTATTCGATGCCTGCAGCGCGCTTGCCCTCGAACAGGATGCGGGTGGTCTGGGCGCGGGTTTCGACGATCAGGTTCGGGCGCTTGCGTGCAGGGCGCAGAAAGCCCTTTGCCGTGCTCCAGCGAAAGCCCTTGTGCGCCGTCTGCTGGAAGTAGCCTACGCCTTCCTGACTGGCGCCGTTGTAGTCGTCGTTCAGGGGGATGCCGATATCCTGGGCGGCGGCAATGAAGTGGTCGGCAATCGGACGCCGCAGGCGAAGGTCGGATACCTTGAGTGGGCCGCCCACGCCGTGGTATTCGCTTGCGCCACGTTCCTGGTCTTCGGATTTCCGGAAGTAGGGCAGGACGTCCTTGAAACTCCAGCCCTTGTTGCCCAGCGCTTCCCAGCGATCGTAATCCTCGTGCTGGCCGCGCACATAGAGCAGACCGTTCAGTGAGCTTGAGCCGCCGAGTACCTTGCCGCGCGGCCATTGCAACTGGCGCCCGGCGAGACCTTCGTCGGCCTCGGTGCGGTAGCACCAGTCATAGCGCGGGTCATGCATGGTCTTGAAGTAACCGACCGGGATGTGAATCCAGGGGTTGTTGTCGGGGCCGCCTGCTTCGAGCAGCAGAACCTTGCTCCCCGAATCCTCGCTCAGGCGGTTGGCGAGCACGCAACCCGCCGAGCCTGCACCAACAACGATGTAATCCACTTCGTGGGCCATGAACGGTGTCTCCTGATTGCTCCGTTCGACATAGAGGGTTTCAACTCTAGGTGTCGAAGCCTGTTTTTGAAAGTGAAACGCTGCGTTTCATAAAAGATGTATAGTGACTATTGATCGAGGTATAAGAAAAACCAAGACTAATCTGCAATGGAGACAGAAAATGAAACAGAATCGGGGCCATGCGGACCAGAATCGCACTGCAGCATTGCCTGATCCGGACGAATTCGATGAAACACTGTCCGAACTCGACGGCGCCAATGAGGATGTGCGACGACTGCGGCCACTCACCGTTTTGGAACTCCTCACCGAATCGACGCAACCGCTCACGCTGGCGCAACTTGCGGGCCTGATGCGCGTACCCAAGAGCACGCTGATGCGCTTGCTGCAGTCGATGGAGAAGCACGGTTACGTGCTGCACATGCCTGCCGAGAGAGGCTTCGTTACCGGGCCCCGTGCCAACACGCTGGCGCTGAAAACTCTGCGCGGAACCAACATGCGGCGGGCATGCAGGGCGGTGCTGCGCAACCTCGTTAACAAGCTCGGAGAAACCTGCAACCTGACGGTGCCGGACGCAGGCAGGGTGCTCTATGTCGAACGTGTAGAAACGAGCGAGCCGCTGCGCATGCACCTTCCCCTTGGGACCTGGGTGCCGATGCACTGCACGGCCAGCGGAAAGCTCTTTCTTGCGTCCATGACGCTGCTTGAGCGCCAGAGCATTCTGTCGCGGCAGATTCTCGTTCGGCATTCGCCGCACACCATCATCGACCGCCAGGAACTCGAGGCCGAGCTGGCGAAGAACATGAAGCGCGGCGTCGGGGTCGACAACGAGGAGTTCGTGCGCGGAATGATTGCCGTATCGGTTCCGGTTCACGGCCCCGACGGCAAGGTGGTTGCAGCGATTGCCTGCCACGCGCCGACGGCACGCCTGTCGCTCGACAATCTGTTCGAGAACGTGCCGCAACTGAAGTCTGCTGCCACCGAGATGGGTGCCATCCTCTTTCCGGAAAGCTGATACCCCGGACCCCGGCACGGATCCATTCAGAATGCCAGCTCTGAGAGTGCCGACACCACCAGGCCTGCACCGATCAGGATCAGGATGCCGAAGGCAATGCGCCGCATCGTGATCTGCGCCAGCGGGGGCGGGTAGTGCCTGCCGGCCGCAGTGGCGAGTGCGACGAGCAGGGCGGCGATTGCGGCCAGCATCCAGATCTCGCGTGTAAGTTCGCCGTTGATTCCGAGATAGACCGTGCGTGTCGCCGACGTGAAGGCGAACACCAGCAGCAGCATGTGGCGCACGACAGCCAGATCCATCGGCTGGCGATAGAAGTGGAAGATCGCGGGGGGGCCGGCCATGCCGAAGAGACCGCCGAACAGGCCGGAGAACAGTCCGCAGACGAAGAAGCCGCGGTCCGGCGAGCGTTCCGCGTGCTGCGTCGGGCGCAGGGCGAACACCACGCCGCTGTAGGTGATGACCGCGCCGAGCAGGAGTTTCAGAATGATTGATGCGGCGCTGTTCAGGTAGTTGAGCAGCAGCACGCCGGCCACGATTGACGGGATGACGCCGAGCAGCACCGCTCTTGCCGCCCGCCAGTCGACCAGGTGCATGCGCCCTGGAAGCGCCACGGCACTGTTGACCAGGGTGATCAGGCTGACGACCGCGGCGACGACCGGCACCGGTGCCAGCTCGAGTCCACTCGTCGCACCCATCACGATCATGCCGAGACCGAAACCGGTCACGGTCTGGATATATGTCGCGATCGCAATCACAAACATGAGTGCGGTGAGGTGTTCGATACTCATTGTTTGTCCGCCCAGTGAGGTCAGACGCCCGGCGCGATCCGGATGGGACCGGTCCGGGCGTTCGGTGCCGGCGCCTTATGCGGCAGCCGCCGCCTTTGCTGTCAGTGCCTGCACCACGGTGACCGCGATGACGTGAAAGACGTCTTCGGCGCTGCAGCCGCGCGAGAGGTCGTTGGCGGGTTTGGCCAGGCCTTGCAGCAGAGGGCCGATGGCGACCGCTCCACCCACACGCTCGGCCAGCTTGTAACCGATGTTGCCGGCTTCGAGGTTGGGGAAGATCAGGACGTTGGCCTTGCCCTTGACCTGGGATGCCGGCAGCTTGCGGTTGGCGATCTCGGCGACGATGGCAGCATCGAGCTGCACATCTTCGTCGATAGCCAGCCCGGGGCGCTGGGTCTTCACCAGGCGCGACGCCTCGACCACCTTGTCTACCGCGGCGTGGCGGGCGCTGCCGCTGGTGGAGAAGGACAGCATCGCAACGCGCGGTTCTTCCATCAGCAGGTTGCGTGCGCTATCCGCAGCGGCCATGGCGATCTCGGACAGTTCGGTTGCGTTCGGATCGACGACCAGACCGCAGTCGGAGAAGATCAGTCCGCCCTTGAGCGTGTGGAAGGGCTCGCACAGCATCATCAGGAAGAAGCTCGACACGAGCTTGAATGACGGGTTCACGCCGATCACCTGGATCGCATTGCGCACGACATCCGCGGTGGTGCGGACTGCGCCCGATACGGTGCCGTCGGCGTAGCCGGTGCGTACCAGCAGGTTGGCGCAGACCAGCGGATCGCGTGCAGCAGTCTCTGCCTGCTCGGCGGTCATGCCTTTCTTGCTGCGCAACTCGAACAGGGCGCGGGCGAGCGCGGCCTGGTTGGTGGCGTCGGCGGGGTCGTGAAACTCGATGCCGTCGAGCGGCAGTCCGTGCTCGGCTGCCAATGCGGTGCTGCGGGTGCGATCCCCGACCAGAATGATCCGGGCAATGCCTTCTCGGGTTGCGCGTACGGCAGCCTCGAGTACGCGGGCGTCGTCACCTTCGGACAATGCAATCCGCGCGGGCGCGCTTTGCGCCTGCTCAATGATTCGGTTGAGCGCTTTCATCAGTCTCGTTCCTCACGAAGTCCGGCTGTGGGAGGTGCAGAAAAAAATGCGCCGGAAACCCTGGTTAAGGGGGACCAGGACTTCCGGCGAAAAACTCAATCCAAGGAGGGATGGGTCTGGATTGAGCGGTGCAGACAGGGTGCAGCAACAGAGACGATTGCCTGAGGGGTCAGCAATCGCCCCTGCATTTGCTCAGCAGGTCAGACGTAGTCCTTGTACTTGTCGAGGTGACGCACGGGCTTGGACAGTGCATCGCGGCGGAAGGGGTCGCCGAGCTCACGGGTACACATGATCTCGATGATGGTGGTCTTGCCTTCGTTCATCTGCATGTCGATGGCCTTCTTCAGTGCGGGGCCGACATCCTCGATCTTGTCGACGGTGATGCCCTCGGCGCCCATGGCA
>NZ_JBYEXN010000032.1:0-36593 GCF_057621855.1 Parazoarcus sp. PS-13 R2A | reverse complement strand
CATAGCTGCGATCTAGCAAAAACGATTCATGAACTACTGGCGGTTCGCTGCAGACGATCTCCGCTTCCAGTTTTTGCAGCTGTTCATCGAACGTCAATCCACCAAGATGTTCGAAACGCATTTCGTCGCGCTCTGCGAGTTTGTACGACAGGATTTTCCCCGTCTTTGAGCGCTCCGCTGCCTCGAAATGCAGCTTAAAGTTCATTTCGAGCTCCTCGGTGGTCAGCATGCCTGCAACTCGGTTGTACGCAATGTCGTGAGTTTTTTGCCAAAAGGCTTTCCGAGCAGTAATGACAGTTACGTTCCAAATCGTGAACCGCTCGGAGCCGGGGAAGTAGAAGTTAAAGCTCTGCTTGTACAGATCCGGACGACCTGGCTCGTTAAGCACGAGACTACTATCGAAGCGCCCCCCGAATCTGCCGGCATTGCGGCGCATCCTGCCCTTGAGGCGAATGACAGCTTCCCTGCGCTTGTGCCGTGGCAATGTTAGAAACGGCGGACCGCGCTTTACATGGCGGAAGGTCATTGCTCACCCCCTTCCTCATCGCTCGCTTCAGCGCATCCCGCGTGACGTTGAGAGGCAAGGGTTTCGGCGACTCGCGACTGATCATTGATCATGATGGGATTTCTTCGACATCTTTTAGGGATTCTCAGCGAACTTTTTTACGCCCCTAAATCCCGAAACGCAACCCGGTTTTGTGCAAAGCTCAACGCCCATCCATGACTGCGTCATTGGTCGTCTCAGGCTGTTCTTGTACACGTCCACACGGTGATCTCGAAGCAGCGCACGTAGGGGCAGCTCAACACGAGGCTAAGGCACTCTCGCAGATCACGAACTCGTCTGCTCAGGGGCCCGCAATCAAATTGGCAGTCTGCTGGTACGTTACACGTCCGAGTACCACCAATCATTGTTGAGACGGCACGTTATCTCGTTTGTCATTTTATGTGCCAACTAATATAGGCACATTTAGATTCGACTTTGCCTTAGGATGTGTCCAACACGTTAGCACTGAGGAGGCAATGACAAATGACCAACTTTCTCCCCTATCGGTATCCCCCCAAAGGCAGCGCCACAATTGGCGCACTCTCACGTGAAGACATCCTGCAGGTCGTAGCTGATGCGATCCATGGGCTTAGCGCAAAGCTCGATCTGTTCTACGGTCGGTCGAGTCTTGGCGCTGGACTCGCCGACTCTCCAGAGTACAGAGCCAAGATGAATCAAATGGCTGAAGACAGCGATATCTACGCGCAGCTTCTGATGGTTAGGGATTACGCAGTGGACGGGATTTTCCCGGAGTTTCTCTTCAACTTTGGGGAGGTCATACACGATGTGATGGCTTTCACATATGCACAGCTACGGCCATTCAACTACATGGATGAATTTTATGGCGTCCCAACGAGCGGCAATATCGAGATATTGAAGCCCCTGCTCATCAAATTTTTTGCTCGTTGGAAGCTGGATGTTCCTCATGAGCTTGAATCCAAGTACGACTTCGTAATGATGTTTGCTGAGCAGATGGATCTAGATGAATCACGACTTTCACTAACCGAACTAGCCCTGCTTGCGAACATGACCGAACGTAGCGTCCGAAACGCAACTCAGCGAGATGTTCCACCAAGTCGCCGTCTTCGAACAAAAAAGGAGCGCTATTTCGTCTATGTCGAACGCGAAGAAGCAATTCGGTGGCTCTCGGGACGCAGGGGGTTCATCAAATCGACGTTGCCGGACGGCTTTCCCACATCAGTGTTTCGTCCCGTCACTGAAAAGCTAGGGATATCGA
Organism: Parazoarcus sp. PS-13 R2A; assembly: GCF_057621855.1. Taxonomy (NCBI): domain Bacteria; kingdom Pseudomonadati; phylum Pseudomonadota; class Betaproteobacteria; order Rhodocyclales; family Zoogloeaceae; genus Parazoarcus; species Parazoarcus sp. PS-13 R2A. The sequence continues at coordinate 34,812 of NZ_JBYEXN010000032.1, read as the reverse complement.
TTGACTCGCTTACACAACAACACGATCTAGGTTGAACGCTTCAGGAGGAAGACAACAATGTCCATCAAGACGATCTCACTAGCTGATGAGGCCCAACTGAGCTCAATTGCAACGACTGCAAAGCTTACGCCTTATGGCAAGCACACAAGCACTGAGATGAGAGTTCGAATCATTGAGTTGAAGTCAGATCGACTGCTATTGCCAATCGTGCTCCACAAAGATGTCGGACTCGCAAACGACGGAACGCTCGTCACATTGAGTGTCGCAGTTGATCCATCGATGTATCGCCACGAACTCGTATGCGAATCCTCTGGAATCAGAGCGGGTCGTAATGCTAGAACTCAAGAGAACCTCTTTCGGCACAGCGGTTACCGCGTGTTCGCGGAACCCAGTGATGGCCGAGAGCCTCCAGGGATGCGATATCAGATTGACTGGAAACGAGGAGGGCCGAACGCCTTACTTAAACTCCTGAAGAACCTACAGGTGCCGATGACTAACTGACCATCGAGCCGCAATCGATTTACTCCTGTAGTAGCTTTCGCCCGAGTCGTGAGGCTCGGGCGCCTTTTTTGGTCAATCGTGGATAGGCGACTTTGCATCAATGCCGATTAATGCGCTTTGTCAGGTGACCGACAGTGATCACCTTATCGTCAGGACCAACGACGGCAAAGACACCAAGATGCTCGTCGATAGCAGCAGCGAGTGGTCCAGCGTATGTTTCTACTTTACGCCTGGCTCGTTTGTCGAAAAATAGCTTGGATGCACCTTTACCTGCCGGCTCGGCCCTACCGAACTCCCTCAGCAAGTCGATCACGATTTGTGGTATCGCCCGTTGCTGGGCACGAACGGCTGCATGTTTCGTCATCATCGCGTCCCTCACAGTAGATCAAGCAACTCATTGAGCTTCTTGGATGCCGATGATCCCGGAATCGCCGAGTCTGGCAAATAACATGAAAGTCCCAAAAGACCGTACCCACCGATTTTCATTCCGAAAACCGTTGTATAGAGGCTTGCTGCGGGAGCTACTTCATCAAACACCGTCCGCTGAACCTGGATCGTTTTTCCACTAGTTGGCTCAACGTAGTCGAAGAGATCCTGCTCCTCGCGATAGCACTCAAACCCTGCCCGGATTGCCCAAAATGGGTTTGATTGCGGTTCAAGCGGGTAGAAGCCGGACTGGATAGCATCTCGATAGTGATCAGCCTCAGCCCAGAGATCAGCACGCCACTCCGACTCGACAGCAGGGAAAAGCAGTTGGTCGATCACACGCGGAGATGCTGCAAGCAAAAGGAACAGCCGATTAAAGAAAGCGTCCCGCACGATCATCTTGCGCTTAAAGATGTCATTCATCTTCTCTACAAGATCGTCGGACAAACTCAAGCTGACGAGCTTTGTATCCAACGCATCCAGTTCCTTCGACACATAGTCGAAGCTCTCCTTCGAGTTTGGGATGGAAACCTCCTCATCCAAGCGGCTTAGCTCGAAATCTAGGATCTTCTTCAGATACGCATCTCGCCGCAAACATGCGTTCTCCAGCTTCACGTTCAGCTTCTGAATTATCGGCTTCCAGATCTGAACGGAGATCTTGGTCGGGGGCGCTGTTTCGTTCATAACCCACTCCTTTTGAAGTGCATCGGATGTAACGAAGACTACGCGCGCCATTTGCCCCCGTCAACTTCTTTATTAGTTTGCGCCATATGGCGCAGCCAAGACCTGATCTTCCCCCGACAGGTCGCTGCCTGTCCAAACTGCCTGAGCGATTTGCTTCCCTGACACGCCACGATGAAGACCCGCGTGTCAGAGTGCGCGTGGAATATCACTTCCTGAAAGCAACTGCGGATGAGCCGGACCAGGGCACGGACGTGATGCAGCGAACGAGTCGCGCGACATGTCAGTCCGGCAGCTCAGAAGAACAGGAAGTGAAGAGTCCGCCATATGAAACATGAGCGGTACTCCGATCTCTTTTCTGCCCAAGGAACGTCCCTGGCATCGCAGTACCCTGTCAGTTCAGAACCTTGCTCCCGCAACGAAGCGATCCTTGGACACTGAACTCCATCGGCACTCGCTAACCAAGAACGATAAGGGGATGCTAAACAAGGCAACTTGCTTGGACGAACCAGCCTGGCAAAGGCGCATGGAGGAAACTATGCGCACAAGGCCCGCACCAAATCACTTACGAACGCTCCTAGCGGCGCGGCGCTCGTAGCCAATAGCCCGACAGGAGCTGGTGGTCGAAACTGAACACATGCTCCCCAGGCTCATCAGTACACCGGCCAACAAGACGATCAAAAAATTCGAGCTTGCCATCATTCACCCAAACCTTAGCGCCGCACAGGGGGCATTCTGCCGCGTATCTGACAAGCCTCAGGTTATATCCATACGTACGATTGTTCTCGGCCGCGTCGTCGTCCCATGTAAGTTCAACCTGACAGTCACGTTCCTTGAATGGGTAGAAGAGCGGCGACGCCATAATGATTCTTCGGTCATAGAGGCGGGCCAACGGATGAAGCAGAACCCAGTAGAACACAGCGGGCATCAGCATCAGCGTCCAGTTCAGCCCTGAAGACGTAGTCGTCGCAAGCGCAAGTAGCAGCAAAAGCCCAGTCATGAGCGCAAGCATCCCGAGGGCCAGTGCAGGAACGTACCGTCTGCGTCCGTCCACCCGCACAGCCCGTTCGCTTTGCCGCCTGAAAAAGAGCGGAAGAAAGAATAACCGCCCCAGCCACGAGAATCTAAGACTGGACTTGTCTTCGTGATAACGCAGCACGAAGGGAAGCTCGCTGTAAGTCGCTGGTAGCGTTGGCTGTTCGACAGTCGCACCGACCGGACGCCATTCCAGCCGATACGTCGCACTGCGACCACCTGGCGAGCGATCTTTGACAGGCCACAGGAGCCCGTCAAAACCTTCTTTTACTGCGCCCGCCGAAAACCGCCCGACGAGCTCGCGAAACATCGTTTCGAGTTCCGACCAGTGATCATTCAGTCTCTTGCGCGCCTTGCTTCCGTCCACGGCCGCTGCGCTTTCGCCCCTCCCCTCAACGACGCTCGACCAGAGCTCCTTCGTCGCTACTGGGTTAGCAGGGGTTCCGTCTTTCCAGTCAGCCGAATGCTGAATCAAGAGGCCCCTGAAGACATCCCACGGAACGCCCCTGTAGTCCGCGTTCCGGTCCGGATCGATGAAGCGTTGAAACCAGCCAGCGTAGCGAACAAGTTCGGCAGGACTGGGCTTAGCCGTCTCAACAGCTCCATCCGAGAGATCACTCATTCTCACACCCCGTAAATAATGCCAATAGTCTAGCAGCGAACCGTCCGGAGACCGTTCCAATACCGGCCGCGTCCAGCATTTACAAGGGTTTGGGCACCTAACCTGACCTCTCCCATCAAGCAAGGAGAAAGGTCATGTCGAACGTCGTCATTCTGCATATTCATGGTGTTCCGATCCATCTACGCCCGCTCCCATCGGGTGACATGGCTGTCTGGCATCCGTGCAACGACCCTATCCGAGCCATCGTCGAGCCCATCTGTCGGAACAGAGGACGATGGGAAGGCCAGTACCAAAACTGGATTGTGTTTCATCAGTTTCGCGCCATCGTTTCAGACGAACTTCGTGCAGAGGCCGATCATGGCTAGATCGATCGACCGCACACTAGATTTCGGCATGGACTCGGAGGGGCGGATGCGCTCCATCAGGGAAGTCGATCGCGGGCTCCCCTGTGGCTGCTTCTGCCCAGCGTGTAAAGCCCCATTGATCGCCAAAAAAGGCCCTCACCGCGTTCACCATTTTGCTCATCGCGGCCGAAGCTGTGGAACGGGGCAAGAGACTGCGCTTCACCGGATGGCCAAACAAATCCTCGCCGACGAGCGTCAACTACTTCTCCCGCTTGAGTTCGAGCCTACGCTGTACGAGGAGGCGCTCTTACCCGACGAACAACGATGGCACGGACAACGCCCAGACGTCGTACTGCGCTCGGAATCTACCGTCCTACACGTTGAAATCACAGTGACGCACCGATGCGGCGATGACAAATGCGCAGAAATCACTCGGACAGGGATACCCACCGTTGAGATCGACCTGTCTAGCGCCTACCGTCGCCAACGTGCAGGTTGGACCACTGCAACACTCAGGGGACTAGCTGTCCTCGACCCCGGCATCCGACGATGGTTACACTTGGATATCGCGGTCAAAGATGAGCCCTATGAACCAACACACATCCACGAAGCCACGGATACAGCACCCCAAAGCCCAGCGCCTCCGCGAGTGAAGCCGCGCGTCCCGCCAGTGTTGCAAGCGTCGTCGGAGTCACCCATGCAAAGCGGTAACTCACTACTCGTTTTCGATCCATGGTGGGGGTTGGTTCCGCGAGACCCGATTGCGCGAGAAAAGCTCGTCAGGGAACTCAACGAGCGAGGCAGCAACTAGGCATCGGGATGCCGCAACAGTCTAAGGTTAAACTTGAAATTTCTTCCACAAAAAGTATACTTCTAAGTATCTATTTTTTATACGTTTTTTACGCAGTCAGGCGTCCTTTTCGCGTCTGTCAATTTATGCCTGCATCTCTGCCAAATTTTGCTTAGCAACCTCCTGAAAAGCCGCGCAAAGCGAGGAGGGCTCTGCCAATTTATGCCCACCGCTACAGGTGTTGTAGCGGCGACCATAAACTGGCAAGTTGCCAGGCAATTGCTGGCAGAGCGTCACGAGGGGCGGGGATCCGGCAAGCGGTTCCCCGCCCTTTTTTCACCTCAGCACGCCAGGTCATACACGACGCGGAATCAGCACGTCCGGCCGCCACGCAGACCCGTATCCTCGCCCGGCAGGAGGGCGCGTCAGGTTTTCGCATCTACACTTGCGGTATGAACCCTCCAGGCCGCAGTGACCCAGCCCCTCAGCAGGCGGCGTCCGCACCGCCCGAGCTCGAAGTGGTGATCGAGATTCCCCGTGGCAGCTTCATCAAGCGCGGATCGTCGGGGCAACTCGACTTCATCTCTCCGCTGCCATGTCCCTTCAACTACGGTTCGGTGCCGAACCTGCTGGGCCTTGAGGGCGATCTGCTCGATGCGCTGGTGCTGGGGCCGAGGCTTGCGCAAGGCACACGCGTGCGGGTCAAGGCCTGGGGCGCAGTGACCCTGACCGACAGGGGGATGCAGGATGACAAGCTCGTCTGCAGCGTACAGCCTCCAAGCGCATCGGCACGCGACTTCATCCTGCGTTTCTTTCACCGCTACGCGAAGTGCAAGGGACTGCTGAACTTCTTCCGTCGGCAACCCGGGCGCAACGCCTGCGAGGGCTGGTGCGAGGCTGGCGTTGCCCTTCGTCGCGCACGGCCGAAACCCGGTACATGGAAGGGGGCGCCGGTCGATTTCTGATATTCGTCGGCGTGGCGGATCACAGCCAGGATTACCCGGCGTGCAGCGGAACCATTTGACCGCATCGCCCCCTTACCTTGTGCATTGCGGCAAACTGTCGCCACAGGACATGAGGCGCTTATGAACGAACTCCACATTCCCGACCCTCAATCACTCGAAGCCTGGCTCGACGGACGCATCGGTCCCTGGATGGGTAGCCTGGTCGCGGCGGCCCTGGCGCTGACTCTCGCGCTGGCGACCCACAGCCTGATCTACGTTGCGCTGGCCCGATTCGTCCGTGGCAGTACGGTGGGCGAGGCCTTCGTGCGGGGGACACGCATGCCGATGCGCTGGGCCATGCTCGCGCTCGGCGCCCTGCTCGGGCTTGAAGGCCTGCCGGCCGAACTCCCCGGCGTGGGCCCGGCGCACCAACTTCTGGTGCTGCTTGCCATCGGCGCACTCACGTGGACCGCGCTGCGTGCGGTGCATGGCGTCGGAGCTGGTGTGCTCGACGACTATCGCGGCAGCAAGATCGAGGATGAGTACCAGGCGCGCCGGGTACGAACCCAGACCCGGGTGCTGACCCGCATCACCGGGTTTCTGGTGGTCACGGTTGGCGCCGCGGCCATGCTGATGACCTTTCCTGCTGTGCGCCAGATCGGTGCCAGCATGCTGGCCTCGGCCGGTGTGGCCGGACTGGTGGTGGGTTTTGCCGCGCGCCCGGTGCTGGCCAACCTGCTGGCTGGCCTGCAGATCGCCCTGACCCAGCCGATCCGCATCGGCGACGTGGTAATCGTGGAAAAGGAGTGGGGCTGGATCGAGCAGATCTTCAGTACCTACGTGGTGGTGCGGGTGTGGGACGAGCGCCGCCTGGTGGTGCCGCTCAACTACTTCATCGAGAACCCTTTTCAGAACTGGACCCGTGACAGCTCGCAACTGATCGGCTCAGTCCATTGGTGGGTGGACTACCGCATGCCGCTCGCGCCCCTGCGCACCGAACTCGAACGCCTGTGCAAGCTCGCCCCGGAGTGGGACAGCCGGATACAGGTCCTGCAGGTGGTGGACGCGAGCGACCGCGCGGTGCAGTTGCGTGCCCTGGTAAGCGCGCCGGATGCGGCCAAGGCATGGGATCTGCGCTGCCGCATCCGCGAAGGGATGCTCGACTTCATTCAGCGCGAGTATCCGCAGTTCCTGCCGCAGATCCGCGCCGAGCCGGCGGCCGACAGAACAGCGGCCGCCTTCGATGCCGTTTGATACCAGTCCGCAGTCACTCAAGCATTCAGCGCAGCGCCGCGCAGACATCCCTGACACAGGAACGTAACCACCGATGTGCCGGCTCGGCATCCAGCCGTGGGTGCCACAGCATTGAAACCGAAAGTTCCGGCAGCGAAACGGGCAAGGGAAAACTGAACATACCGCTGCGCAGGCCACCGGTATGGCGTTCGGGGACACTGGCAACCAGATCCGAAGCCCGTGCCAGGGCCAGCGCAGTGGAAAAGCCGCTGACAATCGTGACAATCTCTCGTTCGAGGCCAAGTTCCGTCAGCGCCTCATCGATCGGCCCCTTGTCGAGCCCCTGCCTCGAAACATGAATATGCGCGGCGCTCGCATAGCGCAGCGGTGTGAGCTCACCCTGGCTCAGCGTGTGTCCCGCACGCACCACGCCGATGAAACGGTCCCTGAACAGGGCCTGCACACGCAGCTCCGGTGCCGCCGATTTTCCCACCACGCCCGTTTCAAGATCGACGAATCCGTCGCGAAGGGCCCTGCCATCCTTGTCGGGCTTGTGCACAAAGCGCAGGCACACTCCGGGCGCCTCGTCGCGGACGCGCGCGATAAGCGCCGGGCCGAACGTCTCTGCAAAGCCTTCACTGGTTCGCAGCGTGAAGGTTCTGACCAGGCGCCCGAGATCGAGCTTTTCGACCGGGCGCAGCACAGCCTCGGCATCCTGCACGAGTTGTCGGGCGCGTTCGCGCAGTTCGACCGCCCGCGGCGTAGGGACGAGACCCCGCCCCGCTCTGACCAGCAGTGGATCGCCCGTCACCGTGCGCAACCGCGCCAACGCCCTGCTCATCGCGGACGGGCTCAGCCTCAGTCGCCTTGCAGCCCCCGCGACGCTGCCCTCGGCCAGCAGGACGTCGAGGGTGACAAGCAGATTCAGATCGGGTTTCGACATCAGTCAAGCATAGCAGCGGCCGCCAATATATGGCGTCAAACGCAACACTAAAGTGCAAATGCTGCGTCTTCCGCCATGCAACTGAGCGTTCTACGATTTCGACATGCCAATAGCGGGCATTGCCGACAACAGGGGCTCATCATGAAAACAATCGAAGCTGAACGTGTTTCTTCCATTGCGGACCCGACGAAAGGGGCAATCCCGGTCCGTGGCGCGCTCGTCAGTCTGTCGCTATCGGTATTGCTGTCCTCACTTGGCACCAGCATCGCCAACGTTGCCTTGCCGAACCTCGCGGAAGCCTTCAATGCGTCATTTCAGGCGGTGCAATGGATCGTCCTCTCCTACCTCCTCGCCATCACGACCCTGATCGTGAGCGTCGGCAGGCTCGGCGACCTCATTGGCCGCAAACGCCTGCTACTGGTCGGAATCGCGCTGTTTACCGTCGCCTCAGGCCTGTGCGGCATGGCGTCCTCGCTGCCGATGCTGACCGCTGCCCGCGGGCTTCAGGGCCTTGGCGCCGCCATCATGATGGCCCTTGCCATGGCCATCGTCGGAGAGATCGCGCCGAAGGCCAGGACCGGCAGCGTGATTGGCCTGCTCGGAACAATGTCGGCAATCGGCACCGCACTCGGGCCATCGCTCGGTGGCCTGTTGATCAACGGCTACGGCTGGCCGGCAATCTTTCTCATCAACCTGCCGCTGGGCATTGTGGCGCTCGTACTCACCGATCGCTACCTGCCACGGGAACTCGCACGCACCGGTGCCGGGCGCCCCACTTTCGACGTGATCGGCACGCTGCTGCTCGCGCTGGCACTCGCGGCCTACGCGCTGGCAATGACAACAGGCCGCGGCGGTTTCGGCCTGCAGACACTGGGTCTGTTGCTGATCGCAGCGACCGGGATCTGCTTGTTCGTGCGTGTCGAATCAAGGACCGCATTCCCGCTGCTTCAGCTTGAGCTCTTCCGCAGCCGGACCCTCAGCAGCAGCCTCGCCACGAGCGCAATCGTATCGACGGTCATGATGTCGACACTGGTTGTCGGGCCGTTCTATCTGGCACGCGCACTCGGACTCGGGGCGGCATCCGTTGGACTGGTCATGTCGGTTGGCCCGCTCGTTGCCGCACTGACCGCCGCGCCTGCCGGGCGCATCGCCGACCGCTTTGGCGCGCAAGGTGTTTCCAGCCTCGGACTGATCGGCATGGCAAGCGGATCGCTTGCGCTATCCATCGTCCCCTTCACACTCGGCATCGTTGGCTACATCGCGCCTCTTGTGGTGATCACCGCAAGTTATGCCTTGTTCCAGACGGCCAACAACACCTCGGTGATGAAGGATGCCGGCCCGAACCAGCGCGGCGTGGTGTCCGCCGTGCTCAATCTGGCGCGGAATCTCGGCCTCGTCACTGGCGCGTCGGTAATGGGTGCGGTGTTCGCGCTGGCGTCCGGAAGCGCCGACATCACGACCGCATCTCCCGCATCCGTTGCGCTCGGCATGCGGCTCACCTTCGCAGTCGCAGCGCTCCTTCTCGCAGCCGCGCTTGCGATTGCATACCGCAGCGTGCCACGCCAACCGGAAGTCGCCTCTCAGCCAGCCAGTTCGCAGGGACGCTGAACACTGGCAACAAAAGCGCGCGCCGCACTTGAAACCTGCTGGCGCAGGCGTGCGGTTCTGCTTGCGCGAGGGGCAGACCTGACAGTCCGGCTGCCCCTCGATGGATTACGCCACCGGCACCGGTGTGCCGGAATTGACGCACAGCGAGTGGTTCAGCGCGATGATCGACTTCTTGTAGTCCTCGCGCTCGACGATGAACTGCATGTTCACCTGACGCAGGGTCTGCGACACGCAGTTCACGTTCACCTCGGCTTCGGCCAGCGCCTGTGCCGCGCGGGCGAGAACGCCGGGGATGCTGATGTTCGAACCGATGGTGCACACGATGGCGCTCGGCTTGATGGTGACCACCTGGTACGTGGTCTCCAGCTCGTCGATCAGCGCCGGCGTGACCGAATTCTCCCACAGCAGGTGGGCGATCGAATTGGCGTTGGTGGCCTTGAGGATGTAGGACACGTCGTGACGACGGAAGATCTCCATGATGCCGAGGTCGAAACCTACCGTGCCAACCATGCTCGGGTCATGGATCTCGACCAGCGTCACCTTGTCGCTGCCGGTCACGATCTCCACGCGGGCGCGCTCACCGACGTAGTCCTTGGTGATCAGGGTACCGGGGTGCTCGGGTTCGAAGGTGTTCTTCAGGCGGATCGGAATGCCGGCCCGTTCCATTGGCTTGGACGCCTTGGGATGTATGGCCTCCATGCCGACATCGGCCAGCTGATCGGCCACGTCGTAGTTGGTGGCGCCCACGATCACTGCGTTTTCCAGGCCGACGATGTTGGGGTCGGCGGAGGACAGGTGAAACTCCTTGTGGATCACGGCCTCGGCCGGTCTCACTTCCACCGCGATCTTGCTGAACGTGACCTCGGAGTATCCGCGGTCAAACTCGCGCATGATGCCCTCGATCCCCTTGGTGTAGCCGGTGGCCACCACCACGTTGTTCGCCAGATCAAGGTCCTTGAAGCTGTTGCTGATGCGCTGATCGATGGTCAGGGCTTCGTCATCATGGAAACCTGCGAGATCGAGCAGGATCGCATTCACCCCGGCAGCCTTGAGCATCTCGACCGCATTGAATGCGCTGTGCGATTCGCCGATCGATGCCAGCACCTCGCGTGCCGCCAGCAGCACGTTCTCGCGGCTCAGGTAACCACTGGCCAGCACGTGATGCATGGCGTCGAGGTATTTCCTGGCTTCGCCAATGCGCGTATCAACGAAGGCATCGGCCACATCCAGGGGCAGGCCGAGGTCGGCAAAGCCTGCGTTGAGCTTCTTCAGGCTCTGGGCCAGGTTGCTCAGCGCACCGTGGTAGTCCTTGCGCTCTGCAAACAGCGCATAAATGCCGGGCTCGCCCGTCTTCTTGTGCTCGAGCAACTGGTTGGTCACACCCGAATAGGCCGACACCACATAGATACGGCCATAAATGCGCGCCTTGTCGTACAACATGATGTGCCGCAGCACATCTCCGAATGCCGACATTGACGTGCCACCGATTTTTTCAACCGAGATCATGGGTGCCCCCGAGCTTTGAATGACGTAATCCCCGTACCGAGCGAAGGATCGAGCGAAACCCGGTAGTTTAAAGGATTGTGCGATGTTTTTACGCGTGGGGATGCTGCGGGGCGCAGGGCGCGGGGGAAAACCGCCTTGCGCATGCCGGCCCGTGAAGCGAATCCGGCCGCCTGCCGGGCCGCATCTGCTTTATGCGTAGAATATTGATCACTGATATTGAGGCCCAGGCGAACAGGACATGAGCACATCGACCAGCAAGACCCTTCTCCCTTTCTCCGAGCTCGAAGCCCTCCTTGCACGGATCTTCGTGCGTCACGGCACCTCGGACGACGTGGCAAAGGTGCTGGCGGCAAACTGCGCCAGTGCGCAACGCGACGGATCTGACAGCCACGGCGTCTTCCGGATTCCGGGCTACCTCTCCACGCTGGCCAGTGGCTGGGTCGATGGCAAGGCGGTTCCACGGGTGGAAGATGTCGCACCCGGCTATGTGGCCGTGGATGCCGGCAATGGCTTCGCCCAGCCCGCACTGGAGGCCGCCCGCCCGCTGCTGCTGGAGAAGGTCCGGCACAACGGCATCGCGCTGCTCGCGATCCGCAACTCCCACCATTTCGCGGCCCTGTGGCCGGACGTCGAACCCTTCGCACAGGACGGGCTGGTCGCCCTGGCCTTCGTCAACAGCATGGCCTGCGTCGTGCCGCATGGCGGCCACAAGCCGCTGTTCGGCACCAATCCGATCGCCTTCGCCGCGCCTCGCGCGGGTGCCGATCCGCTGGTGTTCGACCTCGCCACCAGCGCCATTGCCCACGGCGACGTGCAGATTGCCGCCCGCGAAGGTCACACCCTGCCCGAAGGCTATGGCGTGGACCGCAACGGCGAGCCGACCCGGGACCCCGCCGCGATTCTCGACGGTGGCGCACTGCTGCCATTCGGCGGCTACAAGGGCTCGGCGCTGTCGATGATGGTCGAACTGCTCGCGGCAGCACTGACGGGCGGCAATTTCTCCTTCGATTTCGACTGGTCGCAGCATCCGGGTGCAAAAACACCGTGGACCGGCGAACTGCTGATCGTGATCGATCCGTCAAAGGGTGCCGGCAGCAATTTCGCCCAGCGCACGGAGATCCTCGTCAGGGAAATGCAGGACGCAGGCCAGACCCGCCAGCCCGGCGATCGCCGCTATCGCCAGCGCGCCGAATCCGCACGCGTCGGCATTGCGATCGATACCAGCGAACTGGAGAAGCTGCGCGCGCTGGCCGGCGAAGGCTGAAGCGAAACAATGCAGAAAGGGGGCCGAAGCCCCCTGCATTTCAAACCCCTTGAAGCCTACTTCGAGAACGGCTGTGGCCGCGGTGTCGTATCCGACGAAGGTGGCAGGATCGGCAGTGCAAAACTTGGCTGATCGCCGGTCAAGGTCTTCAGGAAGGCCACGATCTTGGCATTCTCCGCATCGGTGAACTTCTTGCCCAGCTGCAGGCGCCCCATGATGTCGACGGCCTCGGCGAGCGTGTTGGCCGCACCATCGTGGAAGTACGGATAGGTCAGTTCCACGTTACGCAGGGTCGGCACCTTGAAGTTGAAGCGGTCCGCGTCCTTGCCGGTCACATCCGCACGGCCACCGGCAGTGGCCTTGGTTTTGTAGGGCTCGACGATACCCATCTTCTGGAAGGAGTTGCCGCCCACGGCCTCACCATTGTGGCAGGCAACGCAGCCGCTCTCCTTGAACAAGGTGTAGCCCGCCAGTTCATTTTGGGACAGCGCATCGGTCTTGCCCAGCAGCCACTGGTCGAAGCGCGAGTTCGGCGTCACCAGGGTTTTCTCGAACTCGGCGATGGCGAGCGTGACCTGATCGATATCGATCTTGTCCTTGCCGAAGACCTGCCTGAATTCGCGGACGTAGCCCGGAATGGTCTCCAGCACCTGCACGGCCAGGGTATGCGAGAAGCCCATTTCGCCAGGGTTGGCGATCGGGCCACCGGCCTGTTCCTTGAGGTCGGCCGCACGGCCATCCCAGAACTGTGCGAGGTTCAGGCTCGAGTTCAACACCGTCGGTGAATTGATCGGACCTTGCTGCCACTTGTCGCCGATCGAGGTGGGAATGTTGTCCGTGCCACCCATCGAGAGGTTATGACAGGAGTTGCATGAAATGAAACCGGACTTGGAAAGGCGGGGATCGAAGTAGAGCTTCTTGCCCAGGTCAACCAGACCGAGATTGATGTTGGCTGCCGGCTTGATAACCTGAATGGGTTCGTCCGCCGGTGCCGCTGCAGCGCTGGCAGAGATGCCAATGGCAACAATGGAAGCGACGAGGATTTGGAGTCTCATGCTGAACACCTCTAACTGATGAAAAGCTGTTGCAAACGCGATTGCGTGCAAGATACGCTCCACAACTTTCCAGGTATTGACATAACTCAATGTTTTTATTGTAGTTTTTTGCTATACATTGCATAGACAAGTCCTATAGATAGAGCCATGAAACTTACTGCCTTGAGATATCTCGTGGCCTTCGCCGACGAAGGCTCCTTCAGTCGGGCCGCAGAGCGCTGCCAGGTCAGCCAGCCCACACTCAGTGTTGCGCTTCAGCAGCTGGAGAGTGAACTCGGTGTGTCCCTCATCGAGCGCAGCAAAGGACGTGTCGCCCTCACCGACCTCGGCAGGCAGGTCGTCACTCAGGCGCGCAAGGCGCTCGACGATGTCAAACGCATCGAACTTGTGGCCCGTACCGGCAAGAATCCGCTGGCTGGCGACTTTCGCCTTGGCGTGATCCATACCATCGGCCCCTACCTCTTGCCCGAACTCATCTCGGCCATGAAGAAGGTCGCCCCCGACACACGCCTCTACATCGAGGAAAGCATGACCGCGCTGCTCGCGGACAGCCTCAAGTACGGCACCATCGATGCGGCAATCATTGCGCTGCCGTTCGACATGCCGGGCATCAGGGTGCACCCGCTGTATGACGAAGAGTTTCAGGTCGTGGTACCCAAGGGGCACCGTTGGTCAAAGCGCAAGAAGATCGCGCGTCACGAAGTGGGCGACGAAGACGTGCTGGTGCTCAAGGCAGGCAACTGCTTTCGCGAACAGGTGCTCGACGCCTGCCCCGAGATGAGCCACGCAGACGGCTCGGCGCTTGAAGGGCATTCGATCGAGACCGTACGCTGCATGGTGGCATCAAACTATGGCATTTCCGTCCTGCCCGCTTCATCGCTGGGCGGCGTATATCGCAACGACATGGTGACAGCCATCCCCTTCGAAGCACCCGCGCCCTCACGCCGGGTTGCTATCGCCTGGCGTGACGGCTTCACCCGCACCGAGGTCGTTGACGCCATCATCAGCGCCGCCAGCATGATGAAAAGCCCATGCTACCAGGCCATCGAGCCCCCGGATCAGAAGCAGGATGCCGCCTGCACGATCCCGTCGCTAGCGTGTTGATCCGTGCCGCACAGAACACACATCTGCTGCAGGACACGTGATTCGAGCAACTGGGGCTGACGGCGTTCGCCGCGGTGTTCCCGGGTTGTTGATCGCCGTGCGCCATGTCGTTCTCTGGCGGATACCAGACACCGTTGCAACGTCTGGTATGTTCACGGTCATGACGACAATGATTTCCATCTCCAGCTTATCCAAGACCTACGAAGGCGGTTTTCAGGCACTCAAGACCGTCGACCTCGACATCCGGCAGGGCGAGATTTTCGCGCTGCTGGGGCCCAACGGCGCGGGCAAGACAACGCTGATCAGCATTGTGTGCGGGCTGGTCAATGCATCGACCGGCACGGTGAAGGTCGGCGGCCATGACATCGTGGCCGACTACCGCGCGGCGCGCGAACTGATCGGGCTGGTGCCGCAGGAGCTCACCACCGAAGCCTTCGAGACCGTGTTCTCGGCCGTGAGCTTCAGCCGTGGCCTGTTCGGCAAGCCGGCCAATCCGGCCTACATCGAAAAGGTGCTGCGCTCGCTGTCGCTGTGGGACAAGCGCAACAACAAGATCATGACGCTGTCGGGCGGCATGAAGCGGCGCGTGCTGATTGCCAAGGCCTTGTCACACGAACCCCGGGTGCTGTTTCTGGACGAACCGACCGCGGGCGTGGACGTCGAATTGCGGCGCGACATGTGGGCGCTGGTCAGCGAACTGCGCAAGCAGGGTGTCACCGTGATCCTGACCACGCACTACATCGAGGAAGCCGAGGAGATGGCCGACCGCATCGGCGTGATCACCCGTGGCGAGATCATCCTGGTGGAAGACAAGGCCACGCTGATGCACAAGCTGGGCCGCAAGCAACTCACCGTGCAACTGCAGGAGGCCATCGACACCATCCCCGAATCGCTTGCGGCCTATGGGCTCGAACGCAGCGCCGAGGGGAATGCGCTGGTGTTCACCTACGACGCCGAGCGTGCGCAGCACGGGGTCGCCGCGTTGCTGCGCGATCTCGCTGCGGCGGGCATCCTCTTCAAGGACGTGAACACGACCCAGAGTTCGCTGGAGGATATTTTTGTGGATCTGGTGAAGGAAGAGCGATGAACCTGCACGCAATCAATGCCATCTACCGCTTCGAGATGGCGCGTGCGCGACGCACGCTGACCCAGAGCATCATCTCGCCGGTGATCTCCACCTCGCTGTACTTCGTGGTGTTCGGCGCCGCCATCGGCTCGCGCATTCCGCAGGTTGACGGGGTGAGCTACGGCAGCTTCATCGTGCCCGGCCTGATCATGCTGGCGCTGCTCACGCAGAGCATCGCCAACGCCTCGTTCGGCATCTACTTTCCGCGCTTCACCGGCACCATCTACGAAGTCCTGTCGGCACCGGTGTCCTATCTGGAGATCGTCATTGCCTACGTGGGGGCGGCCGCCACGAAGTCGATCATCCTCGGGCTGATCATCCTCGCCACGGCCGCGCTGTTCGTGCCGCTGACCATCCAGCACCCGCTGTGGATGCTGATGTTCCTGGTACTGACCGCCGTCACCTTCAGCCTGCTCGGCTTCATCATCGGCATCTGGGCTGACGGCTTCGAGAAGCTGCAGCTGGTGCCGATGCTGATCGTCACCCCGCTCACCTTCCTCGGCGGCAGTTTCTACTCGATCAACATGCTGCCGCCGTTCTGGCAGACAGTGACGCTGTTCAATCCGGTGGTGTATCTGGTCAGCGGCTTTCGCTGGAGCTTCTACGGCATTGCAGACGTCAGTCCGATGCTGAGCCTGGCGATGACCCTGTTCTTTCTCGTCGCCTGCATCGTGACCGTCGGCTGGATCTTCCGCACCGGCTACCGCCTCAAGCCCTGACAGGGTCAGGGCGGAGCGGGCCGCCCCAGCACTAGCGCTTGCTGCTGTCGACCTCGCATTCGGGCACGGTATTCCAGCGCTCCGGCGCGCAGTATTTCCAGCGCGCCTTCTCGCGACAGGCGATGCGCGGAAAGAACGACTCGGCGTCGCACGCGGCCAGATCGGCCTTGAGCGCAGCCAGCCATGAGCGCGCCGGTGGTGCCGGTCTGGGCGCAGGCGCCGGCTGCGCGGGCGCGGTCTTGCGCTGCACGGTTTCGGTGGATTTCGCCCTGGGCGCGGGTTTTTCGGGCTCGACAACGGGATCTGGCGGCGACACTGGTGTCAACTCGGACTGCGCCACAGCCTCGTCCGTCGATGCAGGCGGCGCCAACGCAACGGTCTCCTCCGCCTTTGCAGGCGCTTCAGCCTCGGCTTCAGCGTGAACTTCAGGCGCCGCAGTAACACCGTCTGGCTGCACGGCCACCGCGGTCTCCGGCGCCAGCACAGGGGCTTCGTCAGCACCGCTAAAGAGATAGAGACTCCCTGCCGCCAGCAGCAGCACGAGGAGTGCGGCCGCCAGAACCCGTTTGCGCCCGGTGGGGGCCGCTGCATTTCCCGTCACTGCGCCGGCGGCCGGGGCCGCGGTCTGCGCGACGCCCACAAACACATCGTCCACCGTGTCGGAGGGCGCCAGGGTCGGCGGCATGAAGTCGGGAATGATCGTGTCTTCGGCATGAAAATCGGGCGTGTCGACGCCGGTTCGCCCCGCATCCCACGGCAGCTCATAAGGCGAAACGCCCGTGTTCGCGGCCACCTTCGTACGCGCGCCACAACGGCTGCAGAAACGGGCATCGGTCCGGACCTCATTTCCACAGGCAGAACACTTCATCACAGCACTCATTTCGTTGACGCCGACATAGTGCAAACAATATTCATCGACCGCAACCGCATCGTCCGTTCCGCCAGCGCACCCGGCTGACGGCTCACCCCGGATGCCTGCATGCGCGCCCGCGCAGCAGTGTCTTACCAAGGACATACAAGACAGCTACATTGCTGCCGGAAAGTCCGTGTACCATCCGGGGAACGCCCCACAGACGACACCTAACCAATGCCTGCTTCCGAAGCATTCTCGCGTCGTCACCTCGCACTGGCATTCGCCATTCTCATGCCATTTCTGGCGCTCGCATTGCAGCTCCGCCTGTGGCCCTCGATTGAGCCGCTTGCCTTCGTGCTCTTCTATCCCGCGCTGGTCGTCAGCAGCTGGATCGGGGGGCGTTCGGGCGGCACCATCGCCCTGATCCTGTCCATCGTGCTTGCCGACTGGTTCTTCATGGAGCCCCTGCAATCGCTGCGCGTCGACAACCCGGCCCATATCGCGAGAATCGTCGCATTCTCCCTGATCGGGAGTCTGATCATCTATGCGCACCACCGCTTTCAACTTCGCACCGAGCGCTACCAGAACACCACCGAAAACATCGACGACGTGGTCTGGGTACTCGACGCGGAAACCCAGCGCCTGCGTTACGTCAGCCCATCGATCGTAAGGCAGCTCGGGTTCGCGCCCGCCGAGATCATGGCATTACCCATCGAGAGCGCCCTGACCCCGACCATCGCAGCGCAGGTGCGCAGTCTGGCCGTGGGCGACACCGCGCTCGGCAATACGGTTACCGAGGAAGTCAGAAAGACGCGCAAGGATGGCTCGACGGTCTGGACCGAGGTTGTCATGACCCAGGCGCGCAATCAGAGAACGGGCAGGCAGGAGGTCCACGGCGTCAGTCGCAATATCACCGCACGCAAGTACGCCGAAGAGCAGCTGAAGCTCAGCGAGCAGCGGATGCGCAAGATGCTCGACAACATCCCCACCGCGATTGCGTGCTGCACGCTCGGAAGCAAGGCCGAGATCGTGTTCCTGAACCGGCAGTTCGTGCGCATTTTCGGCTACAGCCTCGACGAGATCCCCGACCTCGGCACCTGGGAGCAGCTGTCCTGTCCCGACGAGCAATCCCGGCGCAACCTGGCGCTGCCGTGGAAAATGGCCGTGGGCACGATCCCCGGCGAAAGCGCCGAGGGCATGGAATCACGCATCCTGTGCAAGAACGGGTCGATGCGCGATGTCCTGATCAATGCCGACCGGCTCGAGGACATGATGCTGGTATCCTTCACCGACATCACCGAACGCAAGCAGGCCGAGCAGCGCCTGCGCCACATGGCGCAGCACGATCCGCTCACGGATCTGCCCAATCGCGTCCTGTTCGACGAACATGTCGGCGTCGCACTCGCCACCGCGCGCCGCGACGGAAGCCGGTTCGGCCTCATGTTCATCGACCTCGACCACTTCAAGAATGTGAACGATACGATGGGCCATCGCATCGGCGACCTGTTGCTGCTCGAGGTCAGCCAGCGCCTGCGCCAGGCCGTGCGCGAATCCGACATTCCCGCGCGTCTCGGCGGGGATGAGTTCGTGGTGCTGCTGCAACACGTGCACCACGCCGGCGATGCCCTGCGGGTTGCAGAGAAAATCCGGACCCGACTCGGCGAGCCGTTTTCGATCGAAAACAATACCTTCTCGATTTCAGCCAGCCTCGGAATCGCGATCTATCCCGATCACGGCAAGGATTCAATCAGCCTTGCACGCAATGCAGATACGGCGATGTACCACGCCAAGCAAAGCGGACGCAACGCGATCACCCTCTCCGAATCCGGCGCGGCTGCGTGACGGACCCAGAGCACGGCCGCACGCCTCAGCACCACCTCGCTCCGCGGCAAGCGCCAGCGCACGGGAATGATTGAGTCCCGACGCGGGAAGCCCGGATACCGGGTTGCGCATCGTGGGTCTGCAGTCGTTCAGTTGTAACCCAGTTGGACCACATCGATCAGCTCGGGGCGCTCGGCGCAGTCCGGCGTCATCGACGTGCACGGCGCGGTCTGTGCAGTCGCCAGCGCAAACGAGCGAATGGCATTGATCTGGGACATGTCGGCGTTAAGGGCGTTGGCAGCAACTTGCATAGTTTTGCTCCTGAATGTGAAATCAAATGTAATCGCGAGCGCTGCCGGCAAACACTTCCACAGTAATAGTATTTACACAAATGTTTCTGTTAAACAATAACTTGCAGCACTCAAGGGGCGCCATTCTTGTCCCAGTGCCAAGCCTTTTCAAACGAAATAGAATACGAAGATCATGAGTTAAAGGAATGAATCATGCGTCGTCGCATCCCGAGCATCGAATCGCTGACGGCCTTCGAAGCCTCCGCCCGCCATCTCAGTTTTACGCGGGCCGCGGACGCGCTGTCGCTGACGCAGAGTGCAGTGTCCAAGCAGGTGGCAGTCCTCGAGGATGATCTCGGCGTGCGCCTGTTCAACCGCATCAAGAAGCGCATCTCGCTGACCGAGGCGGGGCAGCTCTATTTCAGGCAGGTCGTCGACGGGCTCGACCGGCTCGAGCGCGACACGGTGTCGATCATGACCCACCGCGGCGCCGGCGACGTGCTCGAACTGGCAGTGATTCCGACCTTTGCTGCGCGCTGGCTGATCCCGCGCCTGCCCGACTTCCAGCGCAGCAACCCGGGCATCACCCTCAACCTCACGACACGGTCCGATCAGTTCCTGTTCAACGACACCGTGTTCGATGCAGCGATTCACTTCGGCGAGTCGGTGTGGCCCGGGGCAACGAGCACCTGGCTGTTCGGCGAAGAAATGATTCCGGTGATGTCGCCCGCACTGTTGCGGCAGCAGCCGTGCGAAGAGCCCGCCGCGCTGGCGTGTTTCCCCCTGCTCCATCAGTCCGCGCGCCACAATGCGTGGCGGCGCTGGTTCGAGACGGCCGGGGTCACGGCGGTCGAAGCCATTGGCGGGCCGCGCTTCGAACTGTTCTCGCTGCTGGCCGAAGCGGCCCGCGCGGGCCTTGGCGTTGCGCTGGTACCGCGCTTTCTGGTGCTGGACGAACTGACCTCGGGCGATCTGGTCGCCCCCTTCGACATCATCCTGACCGAGAAACTCGCCTACTATCTGGCGTGCCCGGAGAGTCGTCAGGACCGCGCCGCCGTGCAGCGCTTTTCAGACTGGCTGCTTGCGCAGGCGGAGATGTACCGGGCGACACACCCCGCCGATCATTCCACGGAGCTGTCGCCCCCATGAGCGGGCCGGCCGCAGGCGCGCCAGACCCGGGGTCCGGTTTCAGGCGAACGGCACCACACCGATCAGCGACAGGTGCAGATAGCGCACGAACACGAACCAGCCCACCAGGCCCACGATCAGCGCCACCGCGTCGCGCGCGATCCTGCCTTCACGAACCACGCCCTGTGCGCGGTCGCGTTTGCGCGAACTGACGAAATCCATGATCGCCCATGCCAGGAAGCTGCCGAACAGCAGCACGTCGCCCAGAGTGCCGTTGGCGATCAGGTGCGACAGCGCCCACAGCTTGACCCCGGCGACCATGGGATGGCCGACCCTGGCCTTGATCAGCGTTCCGGGCACGTAGGCGGCTGCAAGGAGCACGAAAGCGGGCAGGGTGAGCAGGGCGGCAAGGTGGCGTGTCCACATCGGCGGCACCCACAGCACGACGGGGTCCATGCGCATCTGCCCGTAGCCCCACACGATGAGCGCGAAGCCGATGAGCGACACGATGGAATAGGCAAGCTTCCATTTCATCATGCCGTAGTGTTCGATGTAGCGATTACGGTTGTCTTCGGCGAAGATCCGGCTCGAATGGGTGGAGAAGAACAGCAGAAGCCCGATGATGAATGCAGTCATGCGAAAACGCCCCGTTCGAACAGTCAAGTATCGGACCGATCTTAGCAGTCTGCGGCTGCTCTAGAATGACGGCTTTTCCGCGGGGTACAGGAATGAAGCTCAACCAGATCCCGATGGGTGCCCGCTTCGAGTACAAGGGCATGGTCCTCACCAAGACCGGCCCGATGACCGCAGCCACGGAGAAGGGCGGCCAGCACTTCATCCCCAAGTTTGCCGTGCTCAAGCCGGTGGCAGGCGAGCCCTCGCCACTGCCTGCGGCCGAATCGCGCACGCTCGATGCGGACAAGGTGCTCGCCGCGTTCGAAACCTATCATTCAATGGCATTGCGCCTCGCCGACGAGACCGCGCGCGCAGAACTGGCTGCTGCCCGTGTGCGCTTTCTCGCGGCACTGAACTGACTTCAAGCCGGAGCCGACCATGAAGCCCACAAGCCCTGTTGCCCTGCCTGCAGCGGACGTGCCGCTGCGTGCGATCCTGTCGAACTACCCGAAGGAATTTGCAGCACGCATGGCAGGACGGGAGAAGCGTGCGCTCGGCGATGCCTTCGGACTGTCGAACTTCGGCGTCAACCTCACCCGTCTGCCGCCCGCTGCGGTGTCGGCGCTGCGTCATTCGCACTCGAAGCAGGATGAGTTCATCTACATTCTCGAAGGCCATCCCGTGCTGCACACCAACGCCGGCGAAACCCGCCTCGCACCTGGCATGTGCGCCGGCTTCAGGGCTGGAAGCGGCGACGCACACCAGCTCGCCAATCCGGGCGACGCCGATGTGGTCTATCTGGAAATCGGCGACCGTACAGCGGGCGACAGCGTCGTCTATCCGGACGATGACATCCAGGCCACACGGCGTGACGGCCGCTGGGAGTTTGCGCACAAGGACGGCACAGCCTACGACTGAGCGCAGCGTCAGGAAGATGGCAGCGCGCTGCGCCTCAGGCCAACGCTCGCCACATTTTTTGCGGAGAACGGCATGACAGAGCAGACACACCTTGGTACGACCTTGCCAATCATTCAGGCGCCGATGGCGGGGGTGCAGGGCAGCGCGCTCACCATTGCCGTGTCAAACGCGGGCGGACTGGGATCACTGGCCTGCGCAATGCTCACCCCGGATGCGCTGCTCAAGGAACTGCAGGCGATAAAGGCGGGCACGGACAGGCCCTACAACCTCAATTTCTTCTGCCACACGCAACCCGAACAGAGCAGCGAGCGTGAACAGGCATGGCGGGCCACGCTCGCCCCCTATTACTCCGAATTCGGCATCGACCCGGAGACGATTCCGAGCGCCGCCGGCAGGGCACCCTTCACCACTGCGACAGCCGATCTGATCGAACCCTTCAAGCCCCCCGTCATCAGTTTCCACTTCGGCCTGCCGGACCCGACGCTGCTCGCACGGATCAAGGCCTGGGGAACACAGATCCTGTCCTCGGCAACCACGGTCGAGGAGGCGCAATGGCTTGAGGCTGCGGGGGTCGATGCGGTGATCGCGCAGGGGCTGGAGGCCGGCGGCCACCGTGGCATGTTCCTGAGCGACGACATCACGACTCAAACCGGCACCTTCGCCCTGGTGCGACGCATTGTGCGGGCAGTCGATATCCCGGTGATTGCAGCGGGCGGTATCGCCGACGCCGAAGGTGTGGCCGCGGCGATGACGCTCGGGGCGGCAGGGGTACAGATCGGCACCGCCTACCTGCTGTGCCCGGAAGCCAGCACAAGCGCCGTTCATCGCGCCGCACTGCAAAGCCCCGATGCCGCGCACACTGCGCTCACCAACCTGTTCAGCGGCCGGCCAGCACGCAGCATCGTCAATCGCTTCATCGCCGAGCTGGGGCCCCTGTGCCGCGCTGCACCAGCGTTTCCGCTGGCATCGACTGCCATCGCGCCACTGCGTGCTGCGGCCGAGGCGCTCGGCAGTGGCGCGTTTTCGCCGCTGTGGTGCGGCCAGCACCCACCGCGCTACGCGGATCTGGACGCTGCCAGCCTTACCCGGGCACTGGCGTCCATGACGCAATCCTGAGCAGGCCGAAAGCGGGCGCTTGAATCCCGCACCCTGTGGACTAGCTTTAACGCATCAGCCCGGACAGACCCGTCGGCGCCCGCGAAGCACGCCGGCAGGCGCTACGCGCGGTGCAGCATCCGATACATGCCCGGCGCCGTCCCGCACCGCGCGCTTTGCGCCTGGAGAAGCAGTCATGCCGCAACTCGACGATCTGCCGCCACTTGCCGTCCAGTCCGATATCGCCGCCCTGCACGCGCATCTTGACGACGTGATTCCATCAAAGCGTCTGGATGAAAACCTGCTGATCGCGACCTGGAACATCCGCGGCTTCGCCTCGCTCACCCGGGAATGGACCGCGGGCGAACACGACTCCCCCAAGCGCGATCTGCGCGGATTGCTGGCGATTGGCGAGATCGTCCGGCGCTTTGACGTGGTCGCGCTGCAGGAGCTCAAAGGCGATCTCAGGGCGCTGCGCGATCTGATGAAATGGCTGGGCCCGAACTGGGCCTTCCTGATGACCGATGTGACTGCGGGTCCGCAGGGCAATGGCGAGCGCATGGCTTATCTGTTCGACCGGCGCAGGGTGGAGCTGTCGGGCCTCGCCTGTGAGCTGGTGGTGCCTCAGGAGTGGCTGGATGAGATCCGGCCCGACGCACTGCAACGCCAGTTTGCCCGCACACCCTATGCAGTCAGCTTTCGCTCCGGGCCCGCCACCTTCATCCTCGCCACCCTGCACGTCACCTACGGCGCGAGCGCCGCCGGCCGTATTCCGGAACTGCGCGGCATTGCGCGCTGGATGCGCAAGTGGGCAGACAACACCAACGCCTGGTCGCAAAGCCTGATCGCACTTGGCGACTTCAACATTGACCGCCGTGGCGACCCGCTGTGGCAGGCCTTCACCTCGACTGGACTGACGACGCCGCCAGATCTCGACGCAGTGCCGCGCTCGATCTTCACCCGCGCGGAAAATCCCTCAACGAACAAGCATTACGATCAGGTCGCGTGGTTCACCGGCGACGACGGCAAGGCCCAGCTCAACATGACTTACCGCCGCGGTGGCTACGTTGATTTTCTGCCGTTCGTTTATCGGGAGCTCGATCTGAGCAAGAGTGCGGTGTCGTATCGCGTCTCCGACCACTACCCGCTGTGGGTTGAATTCGGTCTGTGACGCGAACCGGACACTGAATGCGTTCAGTGTGCCGATGCGCGCGCCGGCGCCGACACATCGAGCGGCTTGTGCTCGACCCAGATCAGTTTGCTCGTATCAAAGCCGAGCGCACTCGCCTTGCTCACCAGACGCTCCCGCACCTCGGCAGGGAGTTCGGGGGTGCGCGCCAGAATCCACAGGTAGTCGCGGTCGGGCCCGGTGACGAGCGCCCAGCGATAGCCCGGCTGATCGAGATCGGCAATGTGATAGCCACCATAGAAGGGCCCGAAAAAAGACACCTTCAGCGAGCCGACGTCGCGCTCGCCGAGAAAGACGGCCCGGCCCACCGCCTCACGCCACTCGGCCTTCTTGCCGTCGTAACCACGGTTGACCACCTCGACGCTGCCATCCGCCTGCAGGCGGTAATCGGCGGTCACGTCGCTGAGCCCGCGCTCGAAGGAATGGTCGAGGCGCGCGATTTCATACCAGCGCCCGAGATAGCGATCGAGCTCGAAGGGCGACACCGGCGTCACCCCATCCGGTACCGACGTGCATGCACCCAGCGCCGCAACGCTGAGCAGGAGCAGGGCGGCACGCTTCAGGCCTGCGCCCGAAAGGTGCTGGCGCAGGGATCGCCCGGCCACCCGCAACCCGGCGCTCAAGGCCGGTCGCCCTCACGCGGGTCCACTTCGCGAATCACCTCGCCCTCGATCACCAGGCCCTCTGCGGCCGAATCGCGGCCCTGCTGCTCGCGCATCTGCTTGCGCAGATCGCGCGACTTCCACCATAGATAGCCCCAGGCGGCCACGCCGACGGTCAGTACGACGGCGAACAGAAACACCGAAAACATCAGGGCAACGGCAAACAGGCCAACGGTGGCAACGAGCGCCACCGCCTTCTGCAACAGGGTGCGGGGTTGGGCAGGCGAACGCGAGAACTGCTGGAAGAAATTCGCCCGGCTCTTGTCGGTATACATGGAGTTCCTCGGGCAGCAAGGGCTGCCGGTCAATGATAGGTTCAACAGTCAGATTGAAAGCGACGGTAAAGATTCCCCTCCCCCTGCTCAAGCTGGAAAACAGGAGGAGGATCGCTGCGTCAGCGCCCGGCACCGAACCATTGCCGGCAGATCTGCAACAGCCGGTACAGACGCCCGCCCCCAACAGCCGGCAGCGGCAATGGGCGACGTGCATACGAGGCCATCTGCGCCCGGGCGCAGCCCTCGCCCGCGCTCACATCCGCCTTCGCCCCTGCATCCGGGGCGGACACATGTGCTTCGTACCGGGTCTCTCCAGCCATCGATGTTCTCCGGGACAGGAATAGCAGCCATCGAATCCGCACAGGCGAGGCAGGGCTCAAGCCCGCAACCATGCCGCACATCGCGCACAGGGGCAAGACTGCCGCCGCAGTCGCCCGCTCTCGACGCACACACACCGCCGCAAAGACTCAGGTACTCCAGGTCGCGCGCCCCATCTCCTTGGCACGATACATGGCAACGTCCGCCTTGTGCAGCAACACCGCCGCCGTGTCGCCGTCATCAGGGAAACGCGCGATCCCGACACTGCAGGAAATTTCGAGCGCCTGATCGCCAATCTGGAACGGCCGCGACAGGCTCTCGACGATCTTGACCGCCGTTGCCTCAACCGCCGCCTTGTCGGCATTACGCGGCATCAGCACCACGAACTCGTCGCCCCCCATGCGCGCCACCGTATCCTCGTCCCGGAACAGGGCTTCGAGCCTGCGCGCCACCTCGCACAGCAGCAGATCCCCGGTGTCGTGCCCGAAGTTGTCGTTGACCGGCTTGAAGCGATCGAGATCGACGAACAGCACCACCACCATCGACGGATGACGCCGCGCATGGCTGATCATGCGTTCGAGGCGGTCCATCATCAAGGCCCGGTTGGGCAAGCCGGTGAGAATGTCGAAGTTGGCCTGACGCCAGATTTCCTCGTCCTTGCGCCGCCGCTCGGTGACATCGGCAAGCAGCACGATTCGATTCGCCATCCTGCCGTCCGTGCCCCGCACCACGGAAAGCGTTGCGTGGCCGGTATAGGTTTCGCCGTTCCAGCGCAGCCCGTCGAAATCGTCTTCCCAACTGCCGGCGGGGTGACGACCGATGATCGCACCCAGGTTGCGCGCCCCCGGAACGCTCGGCGACAGCAGGGCCGGACTGCGCCCCACGACTTCATCCAGCCCATAACCGGTAATCGCAGTAAATGCACGATTGATACCGGAAATTTTCTCATGATCATCGACGATCATGATGCCTTCCGCCATGTTATCGAACACGCTGCGATAGTGTGCCTCCCGCTCCTGTGAGGCCTCCACCACCTTTTCGTAACGCCCGAGCGCAATCACCAGGGCCGCACTGGCCAGCACCAGCAGACTGCTCAACAGAAGGGCGCGCAACAGGGACCGCTGGTTGAGCGCCTTGACCGGCGCCAATGCTTCCTCCAGCCCGATACCCATGACAACAATCAGCCCGGAAGGCAGGCGAACCCAGGAAAACTGCCGGTTTACGCCGTCGAGCGCTCCCGATGTGACGTAATCACCTTCCCTCTGCTCAGGGTGCTGAAGGAAGGGCCTGTCAGGCGGCACGTATTTGCCGTAATGCCCACCACCATAGAGCGTTCGCATCAGATAGGCACCATCGGCACCGAGCACCGCGAACAGGTCGCTGCTGCCGACCTCGAATGACTTCAGCTTTGCCACCCAGGCGTCGGGAGACACGGCGAGCGCCACCACGCCCTTGAACGCGCCATCCGCGCTCCGCACACCGCGAGCAAACTGGATGCTCCACTTGTTGGACAGGCGCCCAAGCACCACATCGCTGATCACGAGCTTGTCTTCAGTGGCCCCGGCAAGCAACCTGAAATAGGCCCGGTCGCCAAGAAAAGTCATCGGTGCCCGCCCCAACGATGAATAGGAAAGAAAGCCATCTTCACTCACATGAAACAGCTGAATGACGATGTCCTGCGTCATCGATGCAGTGACGATCCGCCCCAGCACATCGAGCGACTTTGGTCCGGTAAGAATCGCCTCACGTGCAGAGCGCAAAACAAAATTGAAACTATCGATCGTGGCCTGAATCGAGCCCGCAGCAGCACGCGCATGCACCATTGCCTCAACACGGATGCGCTCACGCTCCGCGGCCTCCGTCGACGCCTGTGTCGCGATCAGGTCACGCCAGAGCAGCGCAAGCACGACCACGCAGGCAAGACCGAACACGATCCGTATCGAACGCAGCGGTCGTCGCGTGCACGCAGCAAGAACACTCAGCGGAAATCGCGCCACGAAACGACATCTCCAGGGAGAACGTGCCAAGTATGGCGTCACCGCGCTGATTCACCGGATTCGGCAGAATCAGCGCGCCATGAACAGTCATCTTACACTGCCTCCAGCACCTGCACGCAGGGTCACAACTCGGACTTCATGCCCGCTTCGCAAGCCTCGGTACCTCGCCCGCCTTACATCAGTTGCAGGCCTTTCAGCACCACGATCCCGATGCTGGTACAAAGGATGGAGCCCAGCGTGGTCAGGGCGATGATGTTGGCGGCAAGCACCGAATTGCCGCCCATCGCACGCACCATCACATAGCTCGCGGCGGCCGTTGGTGCCGACGACATCAGCAACAGCACGCCCAGGTCTACGCCGCGGAAGCCCGCAACAACGCCGCCCAGCGCAAAGAGCAGCGGCACCAGCACCAGCTTGCTCGACGCCGCCAGCAAGGTGTTGCTCATTTCAAGACGCAGGCTGCGGAAATTGAGCGTCGCACCGGTGCATAACAGGGCCAACGGCAGGGTGAGGTCGGCAAAATACTGGGCCGACTGCACCACGACCTTGGGCAGGGGAATCTGCAGCCAGGATACGGGCAGGGCAAGCACGATGCCGATAATCAGCGGGTTGGTGGCGATTCCCTTCACCATCCGTCCTGTGCCCTGGCGCCGGTGCAGCGACCGACTCAGGGTAACGACGGCCAGAACGTTGAAGAGGATGGTGACCAGCCCAAGATAGAGCGCCGCCGCGACCAGCCCGGCGTCGCCATAGGCGTTGACACAGTAGGCGAGGCCAATGATCCCCATGTTCGAGCGGAACCCGCCCTGAACCACCACGCCCCGGTCTTCCGCTGGCTCAACCCACCGTGCCGCAACCCACTCCAGCAGCAGAAAGACCAGAAACGTACCGATCAGTCCGAAGGCGATCAGTCCCAGATTGGTCGCCTCGCCGAACTCGGTCTTGGCGATGCTGAGAAACAGCACCGCCGGCAGGCCGATGGAGAAGACAATTCGCGAACCACCCTCGATGAAGCCGTCGTTGAGCATGCCCGTGCGGCGCAGCCAGATGCCGAGCGCGAGAATGATGAAGATCGGCCCGGTGACCGAGAAGGAAAAACTCAGTACCGCCAGAAACTCAGTCATGAATCCCGCCTCACCGCGCCAGCCAGGCAAGAATCTTCACTGTCGCGCGCTGCGCAACCGGAATCGCCAAAAAGGCGGCAATCGCAGCCAGCGGCCAGGCCACGATGAAGGCCTTGACCCAGCGCAGAAAAAAGTCCGGCGGAAAACCGAGATTGAGCCAGGTGATGATCGCGGTCATCAGGAAGGCCATGATGCCCGCCATGATCACAGGCTGAAGATGTTGAGGTTTGAGTCGCAATGTCCTGATCCCGGTGCGTTTGGCGGGCTGAGCCGCGTGGCTGCGTGAATCTCCTGATTGTCAGCCATCTTCGCCGTTTCGTGTGCACCTGCACAATACGTTCAATCCGCAAGCATGCAGTGCCCGACCGTCGCGGTGATCGCGCGCGCCGCTGCGGTCAGCCGCAGCCGCGACGCTTACGCTCGGCTTCGATCAGGCGCACCAGCTTGAGTGCAGGTGCTTCGATCTGCTCGACCGGAATGGCCGCAAAGCCGAGATTCATCCCCTGCAGCCGGTTTTCGGCGGCGATCGAGTACAGCGACAGCGCACGCAGCACCACCCCATCGCGCAGGGCATCCGAGGCCAGCTGCACATCGTCGATCGGAAAGTTGAAGCGCACCGGCAGGTGCAGCCCGGCCAGGCCGCCCAGCGAGGTGATCGAATCGCCAAGTTTCGCTTCGAGCAGGTCACGCAGGCAATCGCGCCGCTCCTCGTAGATACCGCGCATGCGACGGATGTGTGCAGTGAAATGGCCGCCCTCGATGAACTCGGCCAATGCCGCCTGCTCGAGCATTCGACCCTCACGGTAGAGCTCGGCATTGCCCACCGTAAATGGCTCGATCAGGTCCTCGGGAACGACCAGATAGGCAAGTCGCAGGCCCGGATACATGACCTTGCTGAAGGTCCCGACATAGATCACCCGCTGCGCAGTGGACAGGCCGAACAGCGAAGCCACCGGGTGCGAATGGTAGCGCACCTCGTTGTCGTAATCGTCCTCGATCACCCAGGTCCGGTTGCGCTCGGCGAACTCGAGCAGGCGCAGGCGTCGCTCCAGCGACAGCACCGCACCGGTGGGATACTGGCTCGAGGGCGAGACGAAGATCATGCGCGGCGGCTTAAGCCAGTCTTCCTCGCGCGGGTTGATGCCGTTGTCGTCGACCGGCACCGGGTGAATGCGCAGATCGGCCGCGGACAGCACGTTGCGCGCGCCCCAGTAGCCGGGGTCCTCCATCCACACCGAATCGCCCACGTCGGCGAGCATGCGCGCGCACAGGTCGAGCGCCTGATGCGAGCCGTTGAGGATGAGGATCTGCCGCGGCGAGCACGACATCATCCGTGTCACCTTGAGGTAATCGGCGAGCACCATCTTCAGCGGGCCGTAGCCGCCGTAGCCATACTGCGCCAGATGGCGCTGCTCGCGCCGCATCTGCTTTGCCAGCAACCTGCGCCAGGTGGGGAAGGGGAAATGTCCCACGTCCGGCAGGCCGGGCATGAAGGCCCCCGACTGCACGCGACTGCTCAACGCCTTGCCGGCGATCGCATTGCCGCGCCGCGACATGCCTTCCTGGCGCGTACCCACCAGGCGTCGCGGCGGCTGTGGCGAGGCAATCTGACTGACTGCGTCGGACACGAAGGTCCCCGATCCGACCCGGCTCTCGAGGTAGCCCTCGACCAGCAGCTGGTCGTACGCCCGCACCACGGTATTGCGGCCCAGACCGAGCTCTTCGGCCAGCACGCGGGTCGGCGGAACGACGGTTCCGGCATCAAGGCTGCGCGTCAGAATCGCCTCCCGAATGCTCAGGTACAGCCGTGCACGACTGCTCGTCGTCGCCGTCTGTTTGCCAAAAGCCTGCACGATCACTTCACAGCTCAGTCGGTTATCCATTGCACTGCACCAGGAATTGGACCCAGCAA
Organism: Parazoarcus sp. PS-13 R2A; assembly: GCF_057621855.1. Taxonomy (NCBI): domain Bacteria; kingdom Pseudomonadati; phylum Pseudomonadota; class Betaproteobacteria; order Rhodocyclales; family Zoogloeaceae; genus Parazoarcus; species Parazoarcus sp. PS-13 R2A. The sequence continues at coordinate 4,714 of NZ_JBYEXN010000032.1, read as the reverse complement.
TATAGATTGAATTGGTTCGCCTGTGATCCGATTCTATCCCCTAGGATAGCGCCAACACGAATTCGACCCATCCAGCAGCAGGGACAATAGCTGCTTGCCAACAAATGAGGACAGGATGACGAACCAAAATGCTTCCGCGCCCCACGTCAGCTTCCGCAACGTGCAGAAGTCGTATGACGGTGAGACGCTGATTGTCCGCGATCTGAACCTCGACATCCGGCGCGGCGAATTTCTCACTTTGCTCGGCCCTTCCGGATCGGGCAAGACCACCTGCCTGATGATGCTGGCCGGCTTCGAGACCCCGACCAGCGGCGAGATCCGCCTTGAAGAGCAGATCATCAACAAGCTGCCCCCTCACAAGCGCAACATCGGCATGGTGTTCCAGAACTACGCGCTGTTTCCGCACATGAGCGTACTGGACAATCTGCGCTTCCCGCTCAAGGTGCGCAAGCTGCCGGCAGCAGAAGTGGATGCCAAGGCCAAACGCGCACTCGACATGGTGCAACTGGGCAGCTTCGGCAGCCGCTACCCGCAGCAGCTCTCCGGCGGCCAGCAGCAGCGCATCGCCCTGGCCCGCGCACTGGTGTTCGAGCCGCAACTGGTGCTGATGGACGAACCGCTGGGCGCGCTCGACAAGAACCTGCGCGAACAGATGCAGCTCGAGATCAAGCACATCCAGCAGAACCTCGGCGTCACCGTGGTCTTCGTCACCCACGACCAGAGCGAAGCGCTGACCATGTCGGACCGCATCGCGGTATTCGACAAGGGCATCATCCAGCAGATCGACTCCGCGGAGCGCCTGTACGAGGAGCCGACCAACGCCTTCGTCGCCAACTTCATCGGCGAAAACAATGCGCTGGTCGGCAAGGTCGAGCGCATCGAGGGTCACCACTGCGATGTGCGCCTGGATTGCGGCACCCTGATCCGCGCCCGCACCGGCAATGTGTCGACCGGCGACCGCACCCTGGTATCGGTGCGCCCCGAGCGCGTCGTGCTCGACGAATCGGCCAACAGCTGCGCCAATTTCCTCGACGCCGTGGTGAAGGAGTTCATCTACCTCGGCGATCAGGTCCGCATTCGCGTCGACCTGTGTGGCAATCACGATTTCACCATCAAGACCCCGATCTCCAATCTCGATCATTCGCTCAGGAGCGGAGACCGGATTCGCATCGGCATGGACGCGGCACACATGCGTGCGCTCGAGCCCCTGCCGGCAGCCTGAGAAACACCACACCCACTGCATTACAAGGAGTCAGCATGACAATGAAGCTCAGCAGGACCCTGATTCAAGGCGCTATCGCCACCGCAGCACTGGTCATGGCCGGTAGCGCGGCCGCCGATGTCACCGTGATCTCGTTCGGTGGTGCCAATCAGAAGGCCCAGGAGAAGGCTTTCTACGGCCCCTTCGCCGCATCCAAGGGTGGCAACGTGACCCCGGGCGAGTACAACGGCGAACAGGCCAAGATCAAGGCCATGGTCGAAGCCGGCAACGTGACCTGGGACGTGGTGGAAGTCGAATCGCCCGAACTGCTGCGCGGCTGTGAAGAAGGCCTGTACGAGAAGATCGACTACAGCAAGGTCGGCGCAAAGTCGGAATTCCTGCCGAAGACGGTCTCGGAATGTGGCGTCGGCATCTTCGTGTGGTCGACCGCGCTGGCCTACAACGCCGACAGGCTCAAGACGGCACCGACCTCCTGGGCCGATTTCTGGGACGTGAAGAAATTCCCCGGCAAGCGCGGTCTGCGCAAGGGCGCCAAGTACACCCTCGAATTCGCACTGCTGGCCGACGGCGTCAAGGCCGACGACGTATACAAGGTGCTGGGCACCAAGGCGGGCGTCGAGCGTGCGTTCAAGAAGCTCGACCAGATCAAGGGCGACATCCAGTGGTGGGAAGCCGGTGCACAGCCACCGCAGCTGCTCGCGTCGGGCGACGTGGTGATGAGCTCGGTCTACAACGGCCGTATCGCCGCCGCGCAGAAGGAAGGCAAGAACCTGAAGATCGTGTGGAACGGCAGCATCTACGACGTCGATTCGTGGGCCATCCCGAAGGGTTCGCCGAAGCGTGACGAGGCCTATCGCTTCATCAAGTTCGCCAGCCAGGCTGAGACCCAGCGCGTCTTCTCCGCCGAGATTCCTTACGGTCCGACCAACGCCAAGGCTGTGAGCGGCATGGATCCGAAGGTCGCAGCCGACCTGCCGACCGCACCCGAGAACCTGAAGGGCGCCTTCGCCACCGACACCGAATTCTGGGTCGAGCACGGTGAAGACCTCGAGCAGCGCTTCAACGCCTGGGCTGCACGCTAAGCACCCAGTGACAGCGCCGCACCGGCTCCTCTCCCTGGCCGGTGCGGAACTGCCACCCCTGCATGCCCCTGAACAGACCGGAAACTGCCATGACTGCTGCCTCCAACACTGCTGATGCGCTGGTCGCCCCTGCCGCATCCGCGCCGTCGCTGAAAAAGCGCCTGCGCCGTGCCGAGATGCGCAAGAAGCTCCTGTACGGCGCCCTGATCCTGCCCCTCGCCGTCTTCCTGCTGGTGGCCTTCGTGTGGCCGATCGCATCGCTGCTGACGCGCAGCGTGGACAACCCGGAAGTTCATGAAAACCTGCCACTCACGCTGCGCGAACTGAAGGCGTGGGATGGCAAGGACCTCCCCTCTGCAGCGGCCTTCTCCGCGCTGGCAGAGGAACTGGAGTCCGCCAAGGGCAGCCCGGCGATTGCCGAGATCGCCAAGCGCCTCAACCGTGAGGAAACCGGTTACCGCAGCCTGATCATGAAAACCGCGCGCAAGCTCCCCTTGCCTGCGGAGGCAAGCTCGCAGAGCGCGCTGATCGACATCGACGCACGTTGGGGCGAGGCCGAAATCTGGCAGGCCATCCGCCGCTCGGGCAGCGCCACCACACCGTTCTACCTGCTCGCGGCCATCGACCGCAGCATCAATGCCGACGGCGACATCGTCACCGCGCCGCCCGAAGAGGCCGTCTATGTGAACGTGCTGATGCGCACCTTCTGGATGAGCCTGATCGTGACCGGGCTGTGCCTCGTGCTCGGCTTCCCGGTCGCCTACCTGATGGCCAAGCTGGCGACGAAGCAGAGCAACATGCTGATGTTCTTCGTGCTGCTGCCGTTCTGGACCTCGGTGCTGGTGCGTGTCGCCGCGTGGATCATCCTGCTGCAGAACGAGGGCCTGATCAACAAGGCGCTGATCGGACTGGGCATCACCGATGCGCCGATGCAGCTGCTGTTCAACCGTATCGGCGTCTATGTATCCATGGTGCACATCCTGCTGCCCTTCATGGTCCTGCCGCTGTACTCAGTGATGAAGGGCATCTCGCCGGTGTATGTCCGTGCCGCGATCTCGCTCGGTTGCCCGCCGTTCAAGAGCTTCTGGAAAGTGTATTTCCCCCAGACCCTGCCCGGCATCGGCGCCGGCGCACTGCTCGTCTTCATCATGTGCATGGGCTACTACATCACCCCCGCACTGCTCGGCAGCCCGCAGGAACAGATGGTGAGCTACTTCATCGCCTTCTACACCAACCAGACCATCAACTGGGGCATGGCTGCCGCGCTCTCCGCCGTCCTGCTCGCCGCCACGCTGGTGCTCTACATGATCTATGCCCGCTACCTTGGCCCCACCCGGGTCAAGCTGGTCAAGCCGCGCTAAGGAGATACAGATGCTGCAACCCTATGCATCCCCGCTGGAACGTGTCTGGCATTACGGCCTGCGTGGTCTGGTCGGCATCGTGCTGCTGTTCCTGATCCTGCCGATCCTGGTCATCGTGCCGCTGTCCTTCAACGCCGACACCTTCCTGATGTACCCGATGGCCGGTTTCTCGATGCGCTGGTACGAGGAGATCTTCAGCTCCGGCCAGTGGCAGCAGGCAATGATGAACAGCCTGATCGTGTCGCCACTGTCGACCCTGCTCGCCATGGTGCTCGGCACGCTGGCGGCGATCGGCCTGGTCCGCGCCGACTTTCCCGGCAAGGCGCTGCTGACCGCAATCCTGATCTCTCCTATGGTGGTGCCGGTGGTGATCGTCGGCGTGGCGATGTACATCTTCTTCGCCCCGCTCGGCCTCACCGGCAGCTACACCGGCCTGGTCATCGCCCATGCAGTGCTCGGCGTGCCCTTCGTCGTGACCACGGTCACCGCCACGCTGCAGGGCTTCGACTTCAACCTGGTGCGCGCCGCCTCCAGCCTCGGCGCCAACCCGGTCGTCGCCTTCTTCAAGGTCACGCTGCCGCTGGTCGCGCCCGGCATCATCTCCGGCGGCCTGTTTGCGTTTGCCACCTCCTTCGACGAAGTCGTGGTCACGCTCTTCCTTGCCAGTCCCGAACAGACCACGCTGCCACGGCAGATGTTCTCCGGCATCCGCGAGAACATCAGCCCCGCGATTGCTGCCGTCGCCACCATCCTGATCCTGCTGTCCACCCTGATGCTGGTCACCCTCGAATGGCTGCGCCGCCGCAATGAACGCATCCGCGGCAAGCTCGCCTGATCCCGACTTCCCCAACCGGAAACACACCATGCCCCTTACCCTCAAAGACCCGAGTCTGCTCCGTTCCAGCTGCTACATCGATGGCGAATGGGTCGCCGCCGACGCCGGCGCCACCATTACCGTCACCAACCCCGCCACCGCCGAGACCGTCGGCACCGTGCCCAAGATGGGCCAGGCCGAAACCCGTCGCGCCATCGAAGCGGCCAATGCAGCC